>JAPLFO010000010.1 GCA_026390635.1 Ignavibacteriales bacterium | reverse complement strand
TGCCCGGTGGCGGCCATCGTCATGTCAATATTGGTGTCGCTCTCGTCGGAAACAAGGATGCCGGCGGTGGCGTCAAAAAAGAGTGTCCCCTTCGTCGTGCCGGTCCCCTCGATGAAGAATTCCATTCCCATCATCTTGCCGTTTCCATTCACGGTGATTTTGCTCGTGTATGTCACTTTCACACATTGATGAACGCCTTTCTTTTCCGTGCCGGCAACGGTGTAGTCGTTGGAATACGTCGAGACCATCTTTCCCCCCAAATTGTCTGAAGTGTCCGCACGGGAGGTCTTCCACGTTCCTGCCGGAGCAACCGGGCCGGCAGGAAGTTCATGAACCTTCATCATCTCGCGCGATCCCATGCCGCGCATTCCCTCCATTTTCACAGAATCGATCGTCTCGCGCTTTACCACTGCGCCTGTGGCAGAAAGAATGATCTTCGATCGTTTTCCGATCAATTGACTCATCACCATTGTCGTGTCCATCATCGGGCTCTTCACGCTCGCCGTTGCGGATTCCGCCGAGACGATCAGCACGGCTTCTTTTGTCTTGGAGACATCATCAACCACAAGCTTCGTGACCATGTCCGAGCCATTATCCACCTTCATTTCCCGGCCCATCATTTCCTGCGTCATCACACCCTTCGTGGTCTGGTGGTACCGGTACGTCTTGCCTTTTTCAAACTTGTATTCCAACGAAAACTTCTCCTGCGCGGAGGACGTGGCACAAAGAGCCGCCACCAGCGCGGCTGTCAGCAGTAGACGGGATCGCATCATAACAAATCCTTTCAGTGGATGTTAGTAAGCAGGTACGGCAGTTGATGTCAATGTATAGCGTTTCGTATCGTTCGCAATGTGGAGGGCCGTTCTGAATACAAGGCGTCCGACCTTAGCATCCTTGTCACCGTCAATCAGCGACGCTTCGTCCCCCACCTGATGGTATTGCGGATGCATACCGCTGTGAAAGAACATGAACGGAATGCCCTTCTTCATGAAACTGGCATGGTCGCTTCCGCCAAGATATTTGTCCTGATTGTTCTGCAGCACGAATCCAACAGATTCATTCTCCATTCGGACGATAGTTGCGATGTCCGGAGATTGTACTGTGCCGATTAAAATCAGCGAGTCGATGGAATTGCGGCCGACCATATCCATGTTGAGCATCGCCACCGTCTGTGCGAGCGGAACCGGCGGGTGGTCCACGTACGTCGATGAGCCGAACAGTCCTTTTTCTTCCCCGGCGAAGGTCACGAACAGAATACTGCGTTTCGGATGATTTTTTAATTTCCCGAAAGCGGCAGCCACACCCAGCACACAGGCGGTTCCGGACGCATTGTCATCGGCGCCGTTGAAGATATAGTCTTCACCCGGTTCATGGTTCTTCCGCATTCCGACGTGATCATAGTGCGCGCCCACTACAATATATTCGTTCTTCCATGTGGAATCGCTTCCCTCCAACACCCCCATCACGTTCGTCGAAACCAGAGACGTGATTAGTGTGGATGTCTTCACATCAGCAGACACATCCGTCAGAGAAAATGAGCGGGGCGCCATGGCACGGTCGATGCCTTCCTGCAGAATCTTCAATGAATCGACAGAACCAAAGAGAAGCGAGATCACTTCCTCGCCGACCTGCACGACTGGAATCTTCGATGGCTCGTCAACACTCAGCGTCAGCGGAAGTGCATCCTTTGGAATTGTTTTACTCAGTGACGGCCAGGGGAAACCCCTCGGATTCAACGAGGAATGATTCAACGGATCGGTAGCAACCAGAAGCGCCGCTGCGCCATGTTCCTTGGCGATGCGGACTTTTTCGATCACGTCCGAATATTTTGTGGCTTTCCGGCCATTGAAGACAGATGTGGTATCTTCTTCCCGCGGTTCATGGCGCAGTACAAAGACGATTTTTCCGGCGACGTCAAACCCTGCGTAGTCGTCATAATTGTATTCCGGAGCTGTAATGCCGTATCCGGCGAACACGACTTGGCTCTTCACTTCCTTGCTGGCTGTCATTTCGTATGGCGTAAAATCAGATTTGATTGCAAAATCACGGCCGACTGTTCCTTTTGCAATATGCAGCAGGTGTTCCTCCCCCAGCGCGGTGATACTCATTTTGACAGGCTGGCGGTA
>JAPLFO010000009.1 GCA_026390635.1 Ignavibacteriales bacterium | reverse complement strand
TTTTCAAAAATCTTTCACTTGTTTGGGCGCGACGCCGTTGCGTCAGGCTCTTTGGAGAAATTCGCTGCGGCACTGCCGAAAAAAGGAATTAAGGCAGGCGGATTTCAGCCCGTCGATGATGCATTTCTCGAAGATCTCGACCACTACCGGGAGGTTCTCGCCAAGGCGTTCAAGAAGACGAATGAACCACTGCAGGGCGAAGAACTGACCGAAGCCGTCCAGCGCACAATTGATCGCCTAGTGTTCATCCGGTTCCTCGAGGATAAGGGCATTGAAGAAAAGCAGATCATCGGTATTCATGGACAGGCGTCGGCGTGGAAAGCGTTCCTATCGCTGTGCAAACGGTTGGAACCGAAATATAACGGACTCGTGTTCAAGCCGCACCGCATATTGGACAGCGGCGATTTCCATGCACCGGATGATCATGCGTTCGCAGATATCTGTCAGAAACTCGCTGATCCTTCCTCGCCGTATGATTTCAATCAAATTCCTATTTCGATTCTCGGCAGCATCTACGAGCGCTTTCTTGGCAAGGTGGTGCATGCTACGGACAAGCGTGTGAAGGTGGAAGAGAAGCCGGAGGTGAGGAAAGCAGGCGGCGTATATTATACTCCTGAATACATCGTTCGCTATATCGTTACTGAAACAGTCGGAAAGCTGATCGAAGGGAAGACACCGGTCGAAATCTCAACCATGGCATTTGCAGATATCGCCTGCGGATCGGGATCGTTCCTGATCGAAGTATACGGCCAATTGTGTGCGTATCACTTGCAGTATTATGTCGACCATTCCGATAAACCAGGCAAGGACGATATCTTTTCCCGCGACGGCACGGTGCATCTATCATTGAAAAAGAAAAAAGAAATTCTCTGCAATAATGTGTTCGGCGTTGATATTGATTTTCAGGCGACGGAGGTGACGCAGTTATCGCTTTATCTGAAGATGCTCGAAGATGCCACAATGAACGACGCCTACCAGTTCGGATTGTTCAAGGAGACGATCTTGCCTGACTTGCGGCAGAATATTGTTTGCGGAAATTCGTTGATCGGGCGGGACATTGTGGACGGTTCGCTCTTTGCGGATGTGGATGAAGCGAAGCTGAAGCCGATGAACTTTGAAGACGCCTTCCCTAAGATCATGAAGCGCGGCGGTTTTGATGCGGTGGTGGGGAATCCGCCGTATGTGAGACAAGAGTTGTTGATCAATCTTAAGTCTTATCTTGAAGCAACATATAAAGTATATCATGGCACATCAGATCTTTACACATATTTCATAGAGAAGGGAATATTGTTGCTTCGCGATGGAGGATTATTTTCTATAATTGTCGCCAATAAGTGGATGCGTGCGAATTATGGTGAGCCGCTGCGACGATGGCTTGCGGATCAATGCGTTCTTCAACTGATTGATTTTGGTGACCTACCGGTTTTTCAAGGGATATCGACATACCCATCAATTATTGTTGTTAGTAGGGCTAGGCCGGTCGAAAATATAAATACAACAATTGTTGAATCACTAGAGAGTCTCGAACTTTCCGAATACGTCGGAAAAGCGGCATTTTCGGTTCCACGATCCCAACTACGAGCAGATGGATGGTCATTAACAGATCGATCATCATCAATGCTCTTGGATAAATTGAACTCGACTGGCATTGCCCTTGCCGATTATGTGAACGGAAACATTTTTTATGGGATCAAGACCGGGCTTAATGAAGCTTTTGTCATAAATGGCGATACAAAGAAAAAGCTATTACAGCAAGATCCATCCGCCACTGATTTGATAAAGCCCTTCCTTGCAGGAAGAGTGATAAAACGATATGCATCACCAATGGGAGTGAACCATTTGATTTTAATTCCAAATGGATTTACTAATACACATTCTTCGAAGACTAAAGACAAATGGGGGTGGCTAAAAGACAAATATCCAGCGATTGCAACCTATTTGCAGACAAATGAAGAAATCGCTAGAAAAAGATATGACCAAGGAGAGTTTTGGTGGGAACAAAGGCCGTGTGAATACCTGCAAGCATTTGAAAAACCAAAAATCATTGTGCCGGCTATAGTAAAGAATGCGTCATATGCCTATGATCTCAACAGAAATTATTCAAATGATAAAACGTGCATCATCCCGACGAGCGATCTCTATTTGCTGGCCTTGATGAATTCAAAAGTATGTGATTATTATTTGCATTCGATTGCATCTACAAAACAAGGCGGATATTTCGAGTATAAATCTATGTATGTTGGACAACTACCTATTCGAAGAATCAACTATTCCGATCCCGCCGATAACGTCAGACACGACCACATCGTGAGGCTTGTTGAGCAGATGCTGGATTCGAAGAAGAAGCTTGGCACCGCCAAAACCGAAGCGGAGACGAACCGGCTGGAAACGCTCTGTGCAACCATCGACCGCCAGATTGATGAAGCGGTGTATGAGTTGTATGGATTGACGGAAGAAGAGATAAAGATTGTAGAGGGGAAGGAATGAGGTATTCGCGCGGCATGAGGACCGCGCTGCCCGAAGGGTCTTCGACAGGTTATCTCAAATCGTTAGAACATGCGAATTGCTTATGGCGCCATTGGGAGGGATAGATGCCATTTTGGGGGGCGTAAGGATTGGGGCTCAATGAAATATAACTTCACGAATTCAAAATTGAACGAGCAAAACATTCAAACAATGACCGATAGGTACATGGTCTTCCTCACAATGATATAACATTCGGTTGACAATGAACCTCTTTGAGAAGTTCGCGCCATACAATTCCCTTTTCCACTCCGACCAGAATACGCTAACCGCTTGGTGGGTTGCCGTTACTATTCTTGTGATGTTGACTGCCAGTATTATGCTATGGTACCAACTGCGACAAGCACGATCCGAGCTGAGACGGCATGCTGAATCGGTGAATGCGAAGGCCCTGAGCCAGAGTATGCTTCTTGGGGACTCATGGCACACCTATTCACACACCTTTCTATCCCCAGACGGTGAGCGACAAAAGACACCTGACTTCGCAGAGGAATTTTTCAATACTCAAGCCGTCTTGCCTTCAAGAATGAACTTGAGGCTTTATCTATCAGTCCCTAATGTTCTAGTTGGATTTGGCATTCTAGGTACATTTGTCGGACTGACATTCGGAATTTCTGGCTTTGACACCAGTACTGCCGGCACGATAAAGGAAAGCATCCAAGCGTTGCTCTCTGGGATGGGTACCGCTTTCGTCTCATCGGTCTGGGGCATGTTACTTTCAATCATCTTTGGCTGGTTAGAAAAACTGCTCTTCAATGGCCTTGATCATGACTTTGGGATTCTTTCGAAGAAACTTAATGAGCGTTTCAGACTCACAAAATCTGAAGAACTAAAGTTCGCGCGGGAAGACACTTCTATTTTGATTGAAGGCTACTTTGCGTACAAGACAGAAGACGGCAAGCCTGTTATGCCTGGGATCGTGTTCAGAGATCTTCGCTTTCAGGCCGCAGAGCAAAGCAAGGCTCTCAAGTCATTCTCTACTGATCTCGCGGACGGCATTCGCATCTCGACGCAAACAATAAACAAATTGGGCGACCACATCAGCGAAAATGTAAAAACTCTTTTCAAGGAGGACGTGGAACCGTCGTTGGTGAAATTGAGCCAAGCGGCCGATGAACTTCGACAAACCAAAGAGCAATCATCAGCTGACGTAATCGAAAAAGTGGTCGGCTCTTTACAGTTGTCGCTCAATGAAATGATTCAGAAGGTACAAACATCGCTCTCTGGAACTGCGAAAGCTGAAATGGAGAATCTTGCCACGCAGCTGTCCACGGCAGTAGGAGCATTAGGAGCATTTCCCAACACCGTACAATCAATGATGCAGGCCCTCGAAATTAGTATGAGTTCGCTGCAGGCACTTATCAAGGATGCTTCAGCTAATGCCAATGAGGAGGCTGCCGCATCTGCCGCCTTGATGCGAGAACAGGTGGAAAAAACAGCGGAAGGTCTTGCCAAGGTCATCGGATCTCTTCAGGCCCAATCTCAGATCTTGCTCACCAATCAAAGCCAGAACACAGCTGTGGTACAGGAAACGGTGCAAGGTTCACAACAATTGCTGCAAATGGCAAATGAGCTCTACGAAAAAATGAATCAGTTGGTGAATGGTACCGGGAAAGTAATGGATGACTTCAAACAGATTTCGACAGTCTTCAATGAAACTGGAGCGACTCTCAAGAGTAGTGCTGACAACCTCAACAAGACAACAGGTACATTCCAAATTCATTCTCTAGCACTCATTACTGGCAATCAAGAGACACTAAGACAAATCGATGCTGCTCTTGAGAAGGCGAGGGACGTCGTGAGTGAGTACTCGGCGGAGTTTAGTGTGATAGAGCAGGGTCTGAAGGGCGTGTTTGAAAAACTGCAGCAAGGTCTGAGTGATTACCAATCCGTTACAAAACAGAATCTGAACGAGTACCTCGCGAGTTTTACAGATCACCTGAAGGAAGCGGCCAAATCTCTTAGTGGAACAACCAATGATCTTGAATCAAGTATCGAGGAAATGAACGAGTTGTTTGAGAAACTCATTTCAACGATGAGAAATTTACAGCATTAGAACGGCTTAAAAATGATCAAGGTGTCAAAAGGGTTGGAACGGTATCAGGAAGAAAATCCGTTTGCCATGTCTATCGGCGATCTCATGGCTGCCCTGCTACTTATTTTTGTACTCCTACTGTCGTCGACACTATTGAGAATCCAAGAGGAGGCTGAAAAAGGCAGAGATATTCAAAAAGCACTCTACCGGGATCTTGTTGATAAATTTAGTGATAGACAAAAAGACTGGAATATGGTTATTGATACTACGCTTACGATCAGTTTCAAGGAACCAGATGTCCTTTTCCAGCCTGGCAGAGCAGATCTACAGCCAAGATTTATGAAGATCCTTAACGAATTTTTTCCTCAATATATTGAAGTGCTCAGACGTGCGGAGCATGTAGCAAATATAGACGAAATCCGAATTGAGGGTCACACTTCAAGCGACTGGACATTCGGCAACGTAGATACGGCAACAGCTTTCCTAAAGAACATGGAATTATCACAGGGGAGAACAAGGACGGTTTTGACGTTTTCATTATCGACGTTGCAGGAAACAGCAGACCTAGAGAAGAAATGGGTGAGAAGCAAGTTGGCTGCCATTGGATTTTCTTCCAGTAGATTGATTGCGCCAAATAACATTGAAGACAAGATTGCATCTCGGCGAGTGGAGTTCAAAGTTCGCACAGATAGCGATAAGAGAATCAAAGAACTGATCGGACGCTGAAAGAATGTACACCAAGACATGACCATCATGAATAGGCACATAGAAGAAATATTGAACTTCCGGTTCAATGCTAGCGGGTTTGCCAGCTTCGGGAGGAGCCTATTTGTACCAGAAACGGAAAAAGCATTGCGTCAGACCATCTTTGCACTTGATTCTCTAAAACGAAAAGCAACGACGCTGAGCCGGACTACGCTTGCCGATGCTCCAAACATCCACGATGAGTTTATTAGAGCGGCGCAAAGCGGGTATGACCATCTGATCACGGTATTCGACTCCCGCAGAAAAGTGAAAAAGCTCTCTTGGTCACTGAATGTGAAGTCAGATGGGAGAATTCCGATCATCCAAACTATATATTTGCCTGA
>JAPLFO010000106.1:12285-14135 GCA_026390635.1 Ignavibacteriales bacterium | reverse complement strand
CACAGAGAGAAATCTCTGTGACCTTTGCTTTGTAACCTTTGTGGGTCTGGCGCGGCGTCGTCGGCCAATCAGGACCGACGGTCACCGAGCGTCCCTCGACTGCGCTCGGGAACCCCGGATGATACCTTCCAGTTTTCTTTCCCGACTAGAACCTCCGCGGCCCCATCTGCGTAGTAAACGGCTTCCTCGGGAATTTGGAGTCACGCATTGCTGCATTGTATGCAAACGCAGCCATGATCACTGCCGCCTGCTTCACATCATCTTCGCTCACACGTTCATACGTATCCATGGTCGTGTGGTGCGTTCGCGTATCATATTCAAGCGGATCCTGAATGAATTGAAATGCGGGCAGTCCGATCCCGTCAAACGACTGATGATCTGTTCCGCCCGTGACGGACATCGTGAGTGTGGATGCATCCATTGATGCAAAAGGAGCAAGCCACGCGCGAAAGATCGGGCGCACTGCTTCGTTTCCCTGCATGAAAACGCCGCGCACTTTTCCGGTTCCGTTGTCATTGTTGAAATACACGGACAGCTTTTCATAGTCGGGCAATTTCGTCAAGCCAGCGGGGGAAGAATCCCGCATTCCAAAATGCTTGGATGCGTACCCCCGGGAGCCGAGCAAGCCTTCTTCTTCGCCGTCCCACTATCCAATGCGAATTGTGCGGCGTGGTTTCAGATCAAGAGCTTTCAAAATGCGCACAGCTTCCATGCAGACGGCAACTCCCGTTGCATGGTCCGTGGCTCCGGTGCCACCATGCCATGAATCGAAATGGCCGCCGATGAGAACGATTTCGTCCTTGAGATCGGCGCCGGCAAAATCCCCGACAATATTCCGCCCGTCTCGATATTCGGTAAACTCTGCTTCGAGGACAAGTTCGATGCTCACCGGTGTTCCTCGCTGCAGAATACGGAGCATACGGTTATAGTGCTCCGGGGCCACCACAATCTGCGGCGTGATTTTGGGTGCTTGAGGATCGTACGCTTCAATGCGCTTCTCCGGAGATTGTCCGGCCGGTTGTGGAACACTTGCTCCCTGAACAATCAGGGATCCGCCGTCTCCGGAAGATGTTTCAAGAATTACAGCCGCACCCTCCTTCTGGCAGAAGTCGAGCCTCAATCGATTGAACGCTGCCTGCTCGCGTATCTTCCGGAAAGCAGCGGTATCGCCAAATCGTCTTGACCGTCCGCGGTCTCTCGGACCGTCAATGTTTGCAAGGCGGAGCAGGTCGTCCGCTGTCAGGCGCTCGGCCTGCGGTTTGAAGTGCGCGGTTACATCTCGAATATCGCTCAGCAGGATGCAGGCTCCTTTCAATTTGCCTTTGTACTTGTCCAGATCTGATTGATCCTTCGCGTCGAGATAGACGGCGTTTCCGCGGACGATACCTTTCGTCGAAGGAGACCATGCCTTGGGATATGCAATCAGCGGAAGAACCTGTGGAGATGTCATGCTCGCGTAGAATTTCTTCATCGACCATCCGCGGCCAAACGGTCCCCACGGTTCAATAACCACGTTTTCAAGTCCGAGTTGCTCCAGTTTTCCTTTCGCCCAATCGGCAGCCTTCATGAATTCAGGAGATGCCGTCAAGCGCGGACCGCATCCTTCGGTGATGTCACGAAGGATGCTCATCACCTGGGAGTGATTGAATCCTTCGCTGATGATCCGGTTGGTGACGGCAGTGTCGATTCGTTCCTGATTCTCCTGCGCTGAAAGCGGCAGGCTCAGAATAAATACGATGGCATACCCCATCACCAAAAATGTCTTCCGCACGTCTCCTCCTTTTTGTTGTTTGTGATGAATTGCTTGGTCCGACCGTTCTTGTCAGCAACAAGAGAGAGACTCTTTCTCT
>JAPLFO010000106.1:3980-12155 GCA_026390635.1 Ignavibacteriales bacterium | reverse complement strand
CTCTCAAATAGCAAAGAAAAACGCCTCCGAGAAGACAAAAAGACAACGAATAGCCGGAAAACATGCAGGAATGTAGTAAGAAATATTGAAAATTCCTCAATTTTTTTCTATATTTACTCACGTCATCGCAATTCACCTCATGATCCCGGCGTCGGGATTTTTTTATATAGCAACCATAGGAAGGACGTGTCGTGCATCCATGACGTACAAAAAGAGAACGCATACATGCGGACAGCTCCGCTTTGAAGACATCGGCAAGACAGTCACGTTGACCGGTTGGGTGGATGTGAGCCGCGACCTTGGCGGCGTGCTTTTTGTTGATGTTCGAGACCGTTTTGGCAAGACACAGGTTGTTTTCGGTCCGCAGCATAATGAGGAGGCCTACCAGCTTGCAAAGGAACTCCGATCAGAATTCGTCATATCCGTCACGGGAAGAGTCGCCCGTCGCCCGGAAGGAACAGACAATCCGGAAATTCCTACCGGCCTCATCGACATCCAGAGCAACGAACTGACGATTCTCAATCGTGCAGACACGCCGCCGTTCCCGATAGCAGACTCAGTGGAAGCAAATGAGGATCTGAGACTGAAATATCGCTATCTCGATCTGCGCCGCGGGCCGATGCTCCATAACTTTGCTGTACGCCACCGCATGTATCAGATAACGCGCAAGTATTTCGACGCGAATGGGTTCATGGAAGTTGAAACGCCGGTGCTGATGAAGAGCACGCCGGAAGGTGCGAGGGACTATCTTGTCCCGAGCCGTGTCCATCCGGGAAAATTCTACGCCCTGCCGCAATCGCCGCAGCAGTACAAACAGATTCTGATGGTGGCCGGATTCGATCGTTATTTCCAGATAGTGAAGTGTTTTCGTGATGAGGACCTCCGTGCCGATCGTCAGCCCGAGTTTACGCAAATCGATGTCGAGATGTCCTTCGCCGATGAAGTAGATGTGCAGACGATGACGGAGGGAGTGGTCAAAGAATTCTTTCGCGAGATAAAGGGGATCGAGGTGGAAACCCCGTTTCTGCGTTTGACCTACAAAGAGGCGATGGAATCGTACGGCAGCGACAAGCCCGATCTGCGATTCGGTCTGAAGTTCGCCTGTTTCAATGACTATGTCAGTTCTTCCGGATTCAAGGTGTTTACGGACAACATCGCGCGGGGCGGTGTCGTGGCGGGATTCTGCGTCCCGGGTGGTGCAGCATGCTATTGATTTAGCGATGACTTCGAACGCTTATCTGCTAAAAGGGCCGGGAATCGGCGATCGAAAAATTCCTCGGCAAAGAGACTATCAACGCGCTGTGTGAAGTCACCGGCGCTCGACAGGGAGATCTGGTTCTCATGGTGTCCGACGCATGGCAGAAAGCGTACTCAGTGCTCTGCACACTCCGTCTCGAAATGGCAAAACGCCTGAATCTGATCGACGAAAATAAGTTCAGCCTTTTATGGGTGGTGGATTTTCCGATGTTCGAGTATTCCGAAGACGAGAAGCGCTACGTTGCGATGCATCACCCGTTCACCGCGCCGAAATTCGAAGATGTGGACATGCTGGATGCGGAGCCCGGCAAGGCGCGTGCGCGAGCCTACGATCTCGTCCTGAACGGAAATGAAATCGCCGGAGGGAGCATTCGTATCCACTCGTCGGAATTGCAGAGCAAGGTGTTCAGTTTGATGGGAATCGGAACAGAAGAGGCTGCATCAAAATTCGGCTTTCTGCTGGACGCATTTAAATACGGCGCACCGCCGCATGGAGGGATTGCCTTCGGCTTTGATCGCATTGCCATGCTTCTGACAAATTCAAAATCGATACGCGATGTGATTGCGTTTCCGAAGACTTCCAGCGGCATGTCTCTCATGGATGAATGCCCGACCGAAGTGGACAAGAAGCAATTGGATGAATTACACATCCGTGTAAAATAGACTGGAGCCGGAGGGGCTGAGTAATGATTTCTCCGTGCCCTCTTCTTCTTCTCCAGGCGCTGCCCCGAGCGAGCGGAGCGAGTCGAGGGGTGTTCTTCCGAATGATGCCTGCGGCATCATTCGGGATCCTCTGGACTGTGGCAAATCTTTTCACTAGATCTCTATTGACGGACCTTTCATGTTTGAAGACATAAAGCAGCATATCATTGAAGCACGCGAACGCCTTGCCAAACTGCGGAGGTTTCTTTGACCTCGACGTCCGTGAACGCCGCATAGCAGAGCTGCATGATCGAACAACCGTGCCCAGCTTCTGGGACGATAATGTCGCCGCGCAGAAGATACTGCAGCAGCTCAATCAGGAAAAACAGTGGTCGGACGCATGGGCGAAAATCCGAGCGTCGATTGATGACGCAGATGCCCTGATTGAACTCGCCGCAGAATCGAACGAAGAGTCATTTGGCATCGAGGCGGAATCCGATCTGCTGAAGATAAATCAGGCGCTCGGCGAGCTCGAATTCAGAAATATGCTCAGCGGGGATGACGACCGCCGCAATGCGATTCTCACCATTCATTCCGGTGCTGGCGGCACCGAATCCCAGGATTGGGCGGAAATGCTGCTGCGTATGTATCTTCGCTGGTGTGAGAAAAAGAAATTCAAAGTGTCCCTGGCAGACCGGCTGGACGGTGACGGTGCAGGCATCAAGAGCGCGACGTTGGAAATCTTCGGGGACTATGCATTCGGTTATCTGAAGGCGGAAATAGGTGTGCATCGCCTGGTCCGCATCTCGCCGTTCGATGCAAACAAACGACGCCATACCTCGTTTGCATCTGTGTTTGTCTATCCGGAGATTGAAGATGATGTCGAGATCGAGGTCAATCCGGCGGACATTGAAATGGATACATACCGTTCCGGCGGCAAAGGCGGACAGAACGTCAACAAGGTCGAAACGGCAGTCCGGCTGCGTCACATGCCAAGCGGCATTGTGGTGGCCTGCCAGGAGGAGCGTTCCCAATTCCAGAACCGGGAACGTGCAATGAAGATGCTGAAATCGCGTCTGTACCAGGTACGCCGGGAAGAAGAAGAAGCCCGCCTCGCAGTCATTGAGGGAACCAAGAAAAAAATCGAGTGGGGCAGCCAGATCCGTTCATACGTCTTTCATCCTTATAACATGGTCAAGGACCATCGCACCGACGTTGAAACGAGCGATGTGCATGGCATCATGGATGGCGACCTCGACGATTTCATCAAAGGCTATTTGATGAAGTTCGGAAATACCAAATCATAACCGCCCCGCGTGCACTACACCATCTCCATAGCCCGACGCTACCTCCGTTTTCGAAAAGATCCTTCGAAGAAAAATTCTCTCTCTTTTCTCACGCTCATCGCCATCGCCGGTGTGATGCTGGGCGTTGCGGCGCTCATCATTGCGCTGACAATCCTGGGAGGATTTGAGAAAGAAATAAAGGAAAAGGTTGCCGGATTTACGACGCACATCCAGGTGACGTCATTCCAAAATCGCTACTTCCCTGAATACGAAAATGCTGCAGTTCGCATGCGGGCTTCTGTGCCTGCCATCAGCGGTGTCTCACCATTTGTCGCGAAGGAGGGAATGGCAAAATGCGGGGCGAATACTGAAGGTGTGTTTGTCAAGGGCATCAATTCTCAAAAGGACGTCAGCTCGGTGCGCAGGTATTTGACGGAGGGCGTATTTGACCTTCGCTATGATGGTACGTCCATCCCGGGCTGCGTTGCTGGAAAAAAATTGCTGTCGAAGCTCCATGCCGGATGCGGCGATACGATCATTGTGTTCGGACTCGTTGGCAGCTATGCCGAGATGCGCCAGCCGGCGATTCGGCCGTTTGTTGTGTGCGGCGTGTACGAATCAGGGATGGCGGAATATGACGATGTGTACTTGTTCATCGACATTCGTGCGGCGCAGGAATTGTACGCATTGGGACCGGTAGCGACAGGATTTGATGTGATGCTGCACCGCATCACGGACGCACCGGAGGCCGCAGAAGACATCATGCATTCCATGGGATATCCCTACTACGCCCGGACATTATATCAGATGTACAGGAATCTTTTTACATGGATTGAACTGCAAAAAGAGCCGACACCGATCATTCTAGGACTCATCATCATCGTTGCAACGGTGAATATTATCGGTACTCTTCTGATGCTTGTGATGGAGAAGACAAAGCAAATCGGAATACTGAAATCGATGGGGGCATCGACTGGTGCCATCAGAAGAATATTTCTGTTCCAAGGTCTGTTCATCGGCGTGATCGGGACCGTTCTGGGTAATTTCTTCGCCTTAGGCGTTTGCTGGGCGCAGCTCCACTTTCAGATTATGTCGCTGCCGTCGACCATTTATTTTATGAGTACGGTGCCGATTCTGCTGCGGTGGGAGAATTTTGCGGTCGTTTCCGCCATCGCTGTCGGCCTTTGCGTACTCGCTTCCTATCTCCCGTCTGCGCTGGCGGCCAGGCTCGATCCAGTCCGTTGCATTCGTTTTAATTCGTGAGCGCCATGTCATTCAAATTATTTATCGCGCGACGCTATATGATGTCGAAAAAGGAAGCGGGATTCATTACCGTAATCTCCGCCATTTCCGTCGTCGGCATCACCGTGGGCGTGGCGGCATTAATAGTAGTGCTCTCGGTATTCAACGGCTTTAATGGTCTGGTGACATCTATCCTCGTGGGATTTGACCCGCATCTTCGGATCACAGCAGTGGCGGGGCCGGCCCCGCAGCGTGCGCAGCTGCCCTTGAATGACAACGCAGTACAAGGAGTGGCGCCGTTCGTTTCCGGCAAAGCGATGATTGTTTCACGATCGCAGAGCAAGGTCGTTTTTGTTCGGGGTATTGAGTCTTCGAAAATCGAAAAAGTCTGCGGGTTGAAAGAAAAAATGGCACTCGGGAATCTGGAGCTGCAGGAAAGCGGCGGACGAAACCTCGTCATCGGCCTGACGCTGGCAGATCGTCTGGGAGTTGTTCCCGGTGACAGCGTATGGCTGGTGAGTCCGGCGGGTTCGGAGCAGGCACTGCTTGGGTTCGGTGCACCGGTGATGAGATCATTTCGGGTGAGCGGGATCTACGAATCGGACAACAGAGACTACGATGCCCTGTATGCCTACACGTCACTTCGGTCAGCGCAGCTGCTCTTCCAAATCGGGAATCTGATCGATGGATATGAAATTCGCCTCACCGATCTTGGAAGGGCGGAAGACGTCAAGGCAGATCTGCAGTCAGGACTGGGCAAAGAATATCGTGTCGAAAGCTGGTACGATCTCCACCACGACCTCTATTCGGTGATGCGCATTGAACGCTGGACTGCCTATATCATTCTCTGCCTCATCGTCGGTGTTGCGACATTCAATCTCCTCGGATCGTTGACGATGTCCGTGCTTGCAAAGACGAGAGACATCGGAATTCTGAAGGCAATGGGCGCGACAAATGCGGACATCATTGCGATCTTTCGCTTTGAAGGAATGCTCGTTGGCATCGTGGGAACGATTGCGGGAATATTGCTCGGGCTGATCGTCTGCTATTTGCAGGTCAGGTTCCATCTCTTTGCATTGGATCCGACAGTCTATATCATTCCCGCGATCCCGGTGGAAATCCGATTTTCAGATTTCTTTGCAGTTGGCGGAGCAGCATTGCTCCTGAGTTTTCTATCGACCATTATTCCGTCCCGGCGGGCAGCGTCCATGCTGCCGGCCGAGGCCATCCGTTGGGAGTAGCCTGACCATGATTCTGTCTGCGCGCAATATTCATCGACGCTTCTCAACGGGAGACAACCGGCAATTGGAAGTGCTCCGCGGAATCTCTCTCGATTTTGCTGCCGGCGAGATCACGGCGATTGTCGGTCCTTCCGGTGCGGGAAAGAGCACATTCCTGCATATCATTGGTCTATTGGACCGGCCGCAGGAAGGGACTGTCCTGTTAAACGATGTGGATGCCTTCTCGCTCAAAGAGCAGCAGCTCGCAAAACTGCGGAACAAAGAAATCGGATTTGTTTTTCAATTTCATCATTTGCTGCCGGAGTTTTCCGCCGTTGAGAATGTGATGATGCCGGCTCTTATCGCAGGCGTGAATCAGGACGACGCACACGGGCGGGCGACGGCGCTTCTGGAAGATGTCGGTGTTGCTCCGCGCGCACTGCACAAACCCAATGAACTCTCCGGCGGTGAACAGCAGCGAGTTGCTGTCGCCCGCGCACTTATGAATTCACCGAAAGTTGTTCTGGCGGACGAGCCATCGGGCAATCTGGATTCCGAAAACGCTTCGGCGCTTCATTCCATGATTCTCGAATTGCGCACAAAGTACCGACAGACGTTTGTCATCGTCACGCATAATCGCGATCTTGCCGCGCTTGCAGACCGGGTGGTGACGATTGTGGACGGCGTTGTGCAGTCTGAGGGGAAGCAATGAGCCAACAGGCGCCCATCCGGCAATTGGGTACGCTTCAATCGTTTTCCATCATCACCGGGGCGGTGATCGGTTCCGGTGTCTTCATCAATCTGCCGTTGGTGGCGATGTACGGCGGCAGTCCGCTGAGGGCTGTTCTGATCTGGTTCATCGGGGGTCTGCTGTGGCTTCCTCAAATTTTGATTCTTGCAGAAATGGGAACCGCATATCCGGACCAGGGCGGCCCGTACCAGTTCATCAACAAGGCAGGATCGCCTCTTCTCGCATTTCTCTACACATGGACCGCTTTTCTCACCAGCGACACTCCCACGCTGACCATCATCGCGCTGAGTGCAGCCTCAGCTCTGAAATATTTTTTCCCCGTGCTGGGTGATGCTGTGTGGGCAAAATGTTTTGCGGCCTCGTTAATCGTGATCCTCGCGGCCTTGCAGTACCGAAGTGTGAAGACCGGTGGAAATGTCCAGGTGTTTCTTACGATTGCAAAACTTCTGCCGTTGGCGGCGTTGGTTGCCATTGGTGTCTGGTATCTTGGCAGCGGCAATCTTTTCTGGAAGGCCAACCCGACAACAGCTTCACAGCAGTCACCCTGGCTCTCGCTGACGGCCGGCATCTCCGCTACGTTGTGGGCATACGCGGGATTTCTCAATATCCTGTATATGGGAGGGGAGGTGAAGGATCCATCGCGGACGCTGCCGCGGTCGTTGATCGGGTCACTTGTCTTTGTGACCGTTTCGTACGTCCTGATTTCTCTGTGTGCCGGCGCAATCGTTCCGCACGCAGTCATGGTGGCTTCACAGGGTGAGTTCGTGAATCCCTTCGCGTATATGCAGTTCTTCTCGCACTATGCAGGAGCATTTTTTGCTGTCGTCGCCTTTGTCTCCATGATTGGTGCACTCAATTCCACAATCATGACACAGCCCCGGTTGGAATATGCAATGGCGAAGGACGGGCTCTTCTTTGCACCCTTCGGGAAACTGCATCCGCGTTTTCTTACTCCCCATGTCTCCATCGTGATTCAGGCGGCGATTGCAATTCTCCTGTTCACGCTGGGCAATATTGAAACCCTGCTCGGCTATTTCACGCTGTCATATGTTTTGCAGAACGCTCTTGTCTATGGCGCCATCTTCTGGCTCCGCCGGAAGGAATCATACAAACCGATCTATAAAGTTCGTTCGTGGCGATGGATGGCGGTGCTCGCAATTGCGAGTCAATTGTTCATAGCAGGAGGAGCACTTCTGGCATTTCCTCCAGCGGGACTCATAGCCTGTGCAATTCTAATTGCAAGCGGAATTCTCGTGTATTGGTATTTCCATTCACAACATCAAAGCAAAGCGGTCTCATGATTAAAGGCATTATCTTCGATCTTGACGGTGTGCTCGTCTCGACGGATGAGTACCATTATCTCTCCTGGGTACAACTATCCAATGACGAAGGATTCACGTTCTTTGACCGGGAGTTCAATCATAAATTTCGTGGTGTCGGCCGTGCACAGTGCGTCGAAATAATAACGGCCGCGTCTGGAAAATCTTATTCGGCCGGGCAGAAGACAGAAATCGCCGAACGCAAGAACCGCTATTTCATGGAACTGCTGCAGGAGGTAACTCCGGCAATGCTCCTGCCCGGCTCGCTGCAAACTTTGCAGGAATTGAAGCACCGCGGCTTTAAGACGGCCGTTGCTTCCAACAGCCGGAATGCCCGCTTCATTATTGAGCGGACAGGAATTGAATCGCTGCTGGATGCTATCGCGGATGGTTATGAAATCGAAAATTCGAAACCGGATCCGGAAGTATTTCTTCTGGCAGCAAAGAAGATTGGATTG
>JAPLFO010000106.1:0-3938 GCA_026390635.1 Ignavibacteriales bacterium | reverse complement strand
ACGCGCGCAGGAATGAAATCGCTCGGCATTGGAACGCCTGACTATCTGAAGAACGCATCGATGATTGTAAAAAATCTGGGAGAAATTAGTGTTGACTCTCTCTTGAGTCTTTAACCCCTCGGACACCGGGAGGAAAGAGAATACGCCGGCCGCGGACAGAAAATACTGTTCGCGGCTTTTTTATTGGGGGACATTTCATCCAGGTCTTTACTCGATGTCGATAACGCCTGGAAGAGCAAAAAAATCCACTTTCACTTCGAGATTGTGCCGGGGTGTCTCAAACAAAAAATCGTTAACGATTATCATTTGCTCTGCAACGATGACGTCCTCTTCCGTCTCCAGCGCTGGATTTTTGTAGGCCGTGTAGTCCAACAGCGTACAATACACGTCAAAGGAAATGACGAGCCGGTGCTGTTCCTTCTGCTGAGCGTCCATCAATGCGCTAAGTAGATTGATTTGTGAGCAGATCTCTGCGGCGCGTGTTATTAGTGCTTCAGAAATTGACATACAGACCTCGCTGGGAGAGATGATGAGTAATTGTTTTGTAAAGCATTGTCGCTTTCTTCATTTGCGACCGCGTCCTTCGTGCAAGTATTGTGTTTCAATTTCATGCCAAAAGAGAAAAGGCTGTAATCCTTTATTTTACAATAGGTTGTGGGAAAATCAGAAATTGTTGATTTCAACTGTTTTAGGGGAGTTCTTGCAGATTCTACAGACGAGAGTTTGAGAAGGCAAAATTTGATTCAATTTACCTGTTATTCAGCTCATGCAGATTTGAATATTGGACAATTGCAGAAATTACAAACGAAGCGGATTGCTTGACTCTCAGAATGGACAGATCTATATTAAGTATACCTGATATACCGATTAGACTATTGAATCCATGAGCTCATGACAAATATTGATCTAAATCGCCCAATCCCACTCTACAGGCAGATCAGGGATAGCCTGCGGGAAGAAATCGCATCGGGAGAGCTACCCGTTGGAGCCCAGGTCGCATCACATCAGGATTTGGCGAAACAATATGGCGTGAGCCTGATAACTGTGAAGCGTGCGCTGGCGGACTTGATCAACGAGGGAATCCTGTTCGGTCGGGCTGGAAAAGGGACGTTTGTGACAAAACAGCCCTCTCCACAGCCGCAATTTCAAAAAACAATTGGACTGGTGTTGAAGGATATTAAGAGTCCATTTTTCTCTCTGATTGTTCACAGCGTCGAAGCCTATGCATCGAAATGCGGGTTTCATCTTCTGCTCTCGAATACCGCTTCACGCATGGAGAAAGAAGAGAGCCAGATTCGGCAATTTGTGGGTCTCGGCGTCGGCGGTTTGATCATCGCCTCCATGACGCATGAATACTCGACCTCTGAAGCGCTGCGAGAGTTGCACGAGAAACACTTTCCATTTGTCATGGTCTCCTATATCAAAGATCCGGACATTCATTTTGTCGGAACCGATCACGAGGATGGCGGATTCCTAGCCACCGAACACCTGATCAAAATCGGCTACAAACGAATTGGTTACGTGAGCGGCGAGACGGGAAATGAGGTGGGAGAATTGCGCCGGAAAGGATATCTTCGTGCGTTGAAAACACATGGGATGACTCCGGAACTCGGTTTTCAATTCCATCTGAGGCTCCGCGGGGAATGGAATGACTTTAATTCGGGTTATGAAATTGGAAAGGAATTCCTGTTCAGGCCGGACAAGCCGGACGCGATGTTTATCTATAACGATCTTTCCGCCCTTGGATTCGAACAGGCTCTGATCGACGGCGGACTTCGTGTGCCGGAAGATGTGGCCATCGTGGGCTTCGATGATATTGAACGGGGACAATACGCACCGTCGCCATTGACGACTATCCAGCAACCTACCAGCAGCATCGGAGCGATCGCCGTTGAGCATCTTCTGAAAATGATCGACAATGTCTCCGTTCCGACTCGCATGATCCTGAAACCGGCGTTGATTGTACGGGAGTCGTGCGGGGCAAAAGCGCGCACGCGAAAGGATAGTTCCCGATTGGAAGGATCATCTTTTTCCTAGAAACTCGGTCGAAAACTCCATTGTTACCACAAAGACACGAAGAAAACATCAATAAAAATATTGGCTTTATGCCTTTTCGGCCGGACTTCGAGATGCGTGCCTGAAGAACAATGAATCTGGAACAATGTTCGACATTTTTCTGACGTGACGCACACCGGGTGTGCAGGATGCATCCTGCGGTTGCAGCAAATCCATTCTCCATGTTCTTCAATAAAAAAAATGTTATCTTCCAAAACACAACAACTCTTTCGCCCCTTGTCCGGAGACGCATGTATGAGAAAAATCATAGCCCTCTTCCTCTTCCTTGCTGGTTCGGTCGTCGTTTTCGCCGGAGAGCATGAAAACGAAATTATCATAAATGAAATCGGCAATAGCGGTACGAAGAAAGGCGCGTACACAGGAAAAGACTATATTGAGCTACTGGTCCTGAAGCCCGAAGGTGTCCGCCTTGCAGGTTGGTATTTGACGGATCTTGCTTCGCCTTCAAGCAAAGGGAAAGAAAACGAAGGCGCTATCCGCTTTTCCGCCAAAGAAGGATCTGTCTTCAATCAGATTATTCCGCAGGGGACTTATGTTGTTGTTTGCATGGGGCATTCAGGCGATACGGTGGGAACGGATCCCATGAAGGAAGAAGTACTCCTGACAGGAGGAAAGAACCGCATTGTCGTTTTTGCAGATTCACTCTCCAGACACATCGAGCGCACGCAGGGGAATCTCATTCTGAATGGGAAGGATAACCTGGTCCTGCTCGGTGACTGGAAAAAAGACGCCGCGGTCAATATGCTGGTGTGGGAGGGCGGCTGTTCATGGACGGGTTGCACTCCGCTTGAAGTCCCGAAGGAGATGATAGACAATGGCGCCATCCTCTATTTCACACCGGGCGGGATTGATCTGAAGAGCTTCTATCATTCGACCGAAATCGTCCGTTGGGCCAGCAGTACCTATCCCGGCGACGCAACACCCGGGAAGTCCAATCCCGGTGTAGATGACCGGATCTTACATAGTAAAAAGTAAGGAATTCGATGGCCTCCCTTCGATCAATGTATCGTTATGCTTTGCCGTTTCTTGCTCTTATTGCATCATTCACGTCCGTTGCGAATGCACAACATCTGCGGCATCTGCCGCATCTTTCATGCGTCACACAGCACTCGATGACGATTGCGTGGACTTCCACAGACAGCGCAGAAACAAAAATCCTTTGGCGGCCGCCGACCGGTTCGTGGAAAACGGCTGTAATCCCCGGGCAAAGGCTCTCGCACTCGTTCGTGATCGACGGCCTGGACCACTCGTCCTCCTATCAGTACCGGGTAGTTGTCGGGATCGATACCACTGCACAGCACTCATTCATGACCGCCGTCAAAGCGGATGAGCCATTCACCTTTGTTGCGTACGGGGACACTCGGTCCAATCGGGAGGCACATGTCAGCGTGTTACGCGCAATCGAACGGGAACGTCCGAAATTGGTGATCAACACCGGAGACCTGGTTGGAAAAAACACAGATTCGCTATGGGATTGCTATTTCGAAGACGTCTGTGCAAAGACGGAAGTGGGACAGAACATTCCCGTTTATTCCTCTCCGGGAAATCATGAGAAGGGCGCAATGTACTATGCAAATGTCCTCATGCCTCACAATAATCCCGAAAACTCTCCAGCGTATTATTCCTTCGACTACGGAAATGTCCATTTTATTTCTCTCAATTCCGAAGTTCCGTTCGATTCCTCCAGCAATCAATTTCGCTGGCTGCTAAACGATATGAAATCGGAAGCAGCGAAGAAAGCATTATTCAAGATTGCTTTCTGGCATCGTCCGCCGTACAGCTCCAGCGCCCACGGGTGTGACTTGAATACACGTTCCGTTCTCTGTCCCGTCATGGAAGCCAATGGCGTGGACATTGTTTTC
>JAPLFO010000104.1 GCA_026390635.1 Ignavibacteriales bacterium | reverse complement strand
TCATCGAGAATCGGGATGATCACCGCCGTGTGCAGCAACAGCACCATCGGAAGGCTGAAAGACACGTACGGCGGCGCCAGAATGCCGTCATCATTCAGTTGTTGCAGCACGACATCATCGTGACAGCAATCTTTCGGCATATCTTCACTTCCCTCGCAACATCGCTGTTTGAGGAAGACGGTAGTCCCGGCACTGGTTCCCATGCAGAAGTGATGTATCACGGGAATTCCCACGCTGGCCGTAAGAACAGAGACAAGGAGAAGATCCGCGACGATATGTCGTACAAAGTTTTTCATATCTCTATATAAAGATACTTCTTTCCCGCGACAAATGAAATCATGGATGCGGATTTCCGGGCCGACACGAGATCACGAGCATTACTTTCGTCTTCGTGAGCGTGCTTTTCCGCAGAATGTCGCCAAAAGCGGCCTGTCTGAGTGATTCGATAATCCTGCTCCTGCTCAGCAACGCTCACTGGAAATTGTCGCCGTTGACCATGGGCACTTGCACTACCATAAGGAACAATCCCAGCTTCGCAATGGTTTCGACAAATCGGTCATAATCGATCGGCTTAGCAATGTAGCTATTGCAGCCAAGGTCATGGCAGTTTTCTATTTCTCTCGGGTCATCAGTCGTCGTAATCATAATAACCGGCATCTTTTTCAAATCATGATCCGCCTTGATTTGCCGCAGCACTTCAACACCGTCGACTCTCGGCATGCGAATATCGAGCAGCAACAGATATGCGACATGCGAATCACGATGCGGTGCGGGACCGGTCCGCAGCAGAAAATTGAGAACATCCTCTCCATCCGCGAACCGAAGCATGGTATTGACCAATCCGGCACGGCGCAGATTTTTTTCAATCAGCAGTGAATGGCCTTCATCGTCGTCTGTGATCAGGATAACAACTTCGTTGTTCATGCGGTACTCCAATTAGAGTGATGGAAGAGTAATGTGGAATGTCGTTCCGGCTCCGGGTGTGGAGGTCAGGCGGATATTTCCGTTGAGGCGCTGCAGGATTTTTGTACAGATCGTAAGGCCCAGGCCGTCTCCCGGTTTGGAAACATCGAGCCGGCGGAACAGTTCGAAAATCTGTGCTTGAAATTCCGGCGGGATGCCGATACCATTGTCCGTAATTCGGTACGTAACATCCACGCCGTTGTCGATGCCGTCGATGGTGATAAGCCCCGGCCGTTCGGGAACGAGAAATTTTAACGCATTGTCAAGCACATTGGAAAATACCTGATTCAGCAACAGCTCGTCCGCCGAACAATTGGGTAATGGAGCGACATTGATCGTCGCGCCGAGTTTCTGATTGCGGTACTCCATCGTATCGATAACGCTCTTCACCAAATGATTCATATCCACCTGTCTTGGCGTGATGACGACGCGGCCAAGCCGGGAAATTTTCAGAAGACCTGCCAGCAGCTGATCCATCTTTGCCGTACTTGCAAATATGTAGCCGAACGACGCTGACGCTTCCTTTTGCATCTCTACCAGACGTTTGTGGATGACTTCGGGATCCTTTTCGTGCCGCACAGCATCAGCAAAATCCTGCAGTTCCCTATTCATTTCTTTGCTGAACCCTTCGATGTTGACAAGAGGCGACCGCAAGTCGTGAGAAGTGATATAGACAATTTGTTCGAGCTCTTTGTTCTTTTCAACTAATTCACTGTTCAGCGTCAATATTTTTGCTTCTGCCTCTTTGCTTTCAGTAATGTCGACAAAGAAGGCATATGTCTGTTCCGGCATTGTTTCATTTTCTTTGATGATCGGAACAGCATCAACGATCACCCACCGGTGTTTTTCCTGTTGGGGATGAAAAACGCCGAGGCAGACTCCACGTTGCGGCTTTCCTGTACGAACCGCAATCATCGATGGATGATCATCGCCTGAAAGCTCGCTGCCATCCGGACGGATTGTCCGCCATCGGGGATCCATCGAAGTGCGCCCTGTCATCTGTTCAAATGTCAATCCCAGAATCCTCTCAGCGGCAGGATTTGCCGAGAGGATGGCGCCGTCGCGATCTTGGTACACCACTCCCTGCTCAATTGTTTCGAACAACACGCGGAATTTTTGCTCATTCTCCCGCAGCTGCGTTTCCATTTTGCGGCGTTCACTAATATCAATAAAAATGGTGGCAAACTGTCCGCGCCCAAGACTTGCGACTGAAATATAGAAGTGCTTGTCCATCGGTGGAAAATATGTTTCAAAGTGATACGGTTTACCCGTATCGGCGACACCGGAAAATTCTTTCAGGTATGGAGGGATGTCCACACCGTACACTTCCGTGGCAGGCTTATTGAGAATTGTCTCTCTTCCTATCCCGAGAATTGATTCATACTGCGGGTTGACGTCATAGATCGTGTAATTATTCGGGATACCACTCTCATCATAGAGAACCCGATGCAGCGCAACTCCTTCGTTCATGTTATTAAAGAGCGAATGGAGCCGCACTTCGGTGCGACGCAGACGATCTTCTATCTGAAGCCGTTCGGTAATATTGTCCGAGAGGCTTAGAACTCCCAGGATGCTGCCTGTCTCGTCCCGGTACGGAAGGAACTGCGTTTCGAATGAGAATCCCTGGAATGTTTGAATGGAACGACTTTCTTCACCGGCAAGAGCGGCCCGGATGGAACTGGTAACGGACGGAATTGATGCATAGCTGTCAAAGATGGATTTTCCAATCGATGCATCAGGTTCAATGCCAATTTCTTTCAGGCAGCGACCTTCGGATAGTTTCACAATGCCGTTGCGGTCGACCAGACTAATGATCCCCGGATAGTTCGACACCAGTATGCGGAGCCGCGCCTCGTTTTCGCGAAGGTTCCCCTCTGCCCGGCGGCGTTCGCTTATATCGCGAATGACCGCCTGCTGATACTGTGATCCCTCTATTTCGATCGGGCGCATTCCCATCTCTCCGCAGAACTGTTCACCGTTCTTGCGTCGGAACCATCCCTCGAGCACGATACCGGCAGGGCTCCGGACCGCAAGCTTTTCGTCCATGCGTCGTTTGAGTTCATCACTGCACAGACAATCAAAAGACATGTGCTTGATGTCCTCGTCAGAATATCCAAACGATGTAAGCGCCGCTTCATTCAGTTCGACAATTTGAGCGTGCCCATCCAGCAGGACAATCATGTCATAGGCGTACTTGGTCAGGTATTCATAATGCCGGACCAGCGCTTTGCGGTCGAGTTCGTCTTGCAGTTGCTGCCGGTAGGATCGTGCCGCCTGCTGTTTGGCATACAGCCCGATGCCGGCACCCGCCGCGACGACAAGCGAGAACACAATCAATCCAGCAAGCCACGAGATCTTTTCGAGCGATGAGAAGACCTCATCTTCATCCATTTTGACAACAAGATACCAACCGGGAATGCTCAGGCGGGACGCATGTGCAAACACTGGTTTGCCTCTATAATCGACACCATGAAGAACATAGAGACCTCGCGCTGCCTGTGCTGCAACGACGTCGCCGGACAGCGGCACTCGTCGTGTAAGCGCGGGAATATTGTCAAATCGGATGGGGCTCATGTAAAGAACGCTATCGCCTTCTCTTCTCGCGATCAGCGCCTCGATGGAGGACGCCTCCATAGAAATTGAGTTCAGGAGCGGATAGATGCGGATCGTCGGATCGACTTCCAGCACCAGGACTCCAAGGTGTATCGGTTTCGAATTGATATACTCCACCACAGGCGATGCCATCTGGAGCGACGGCGTTCCATCCGGCATTCTGTAGAGATCCGAAGAAAGTATAGAATCAGCGGAGATCGTTCTCATCACAAGGCCGGGCGCAGGGTGGAGACTATCAGGATAGCAGGCGATGATGTGACCGTCAGGCGTAAAGAAGCCGATACGGCGATATTCGCGACTCTTGATATATCCGGATATGCGATCCAGCAACGCATGCTGCAAGGCGGGATTTAATGAACTGCTGCGCACCTGGACGATCTCTTCGGCCAGCACCAGATTCGACGCAATGAGCTGCAGATCCAGGTGGGTCTCCTGCCGCCAGTTCTCCAATTCTACCGTCACCAGATGATTCAGATTCTTGAGATCTTGGTGCTTATCTGCGGTGACGTAGTTTCTTTGCTGGAGATAGAAGGCGATGCCGGCAAGAGCAATCCCGACAGACATGAAAAGAAAAAGCACTATCGATTTCCAGGAGGAGGAAACTGTAATCAGCTTATGAGCCATACCGCAATACCTCTTGTCATAGCAGTCAACTATTTTCAGGCACCGGAAGAAGAGCGTCTCGGCCTGCCTTCTCTTCCGATGCGGCGTTCCTCCCGCAGATTGCCGAGAAGTTCTCAGCAATCTTCATCGCATCACAAACAAAAGGTATCCACGACTTCAATCTGTGGTCGCGAATCCACAGAGTCTCGTTACAACGTCTTCTCACTCCGCAGCGACCGAACAATTCACTTCCAAGTATATTTTTCGACCGCGTCGCAAGATGCAGGCAACAACGCACGGACCTGACATCATGAACGGCTAAGCGTTTTGCCTCGATGGAGACACGGAGTACTTCATTGAGGCATTGTTAGAAATTGACAATAGTGTGAACAAAGAACTTCTCATCGGTATCAATAAGCGTCTTGTTTGGATTCTTCAGGAATTTTGATTCACCCGTCGCTTTTTGATAGTCGAGTGAGAAAATGATTTTCTCTGTCGCCTTCCATACAATGCCGCCAAGAATCGATGTTGTTGCATCATTGGATACGCTCGTATTGGGATCGCTCATGTCATACCTCCAGAGAACTGACAGTCGCGGTTCGAACGGAGCTTTGATTTCTCCAAAGACGGAAAGAGCAGCTCCGGCAATCACTGTAGAATCTCCGACAAGGTTATTGGCTCTGTTGTAACGGTCTTCCCGCATGATATACTCACCGCCGACGGAAGCGATGGAATATGCATAGCCTGCTATGACGCCGTAGCGGGTCTTTGTCTTTGCCGTTGCTACGCCGCTGCCGCCTGCCAGGCCAAATGCACCAATGGTCAGTGATTTCAGAATTTCATTCGAACTGAACGGCGTCAACACAAGTCTGCCGGCAATGTCTTTAAATCGATTGGTATCCGGCAACGTATATCCTTCGCCATTGTAGTAAAACACACTTGCTTCTCCGAATTTTTCCGGCAGGGCATACGAAGCCGATACTCCAAGATCCGCGGTGGAGAGATAGGAATATTTGTCGCTGGGTGTTGTTTGGACACCGCGGTATTTCCATAGGGCGTCTTCGATCGGGAACCAGATCCCGGGGACAAGCCCCATCTTGATCGAGATGCTTTTCATTGGGGCATAGTCGAGATAGGCAAATTTCATCCGCACACTGAGACCGCGGTAGTATGTATTTGCATCCTGCGGCGACTTCCTGAATACATCTGTCGTGATCTGGGCTTTCCAGTCATCTCCCATCGGCGCCTTTACTGTCAGATAGGCACGTTCCACTTCAAAAGCATTGAAGCCATTTCCCGCAACACCCGTGGTCGTGTAGGAATAGTTTGCAAAGACTGTTCCTCCGACTGTGGGTCCAGCCGGCGTAACAGGTTTGTCTTGACTCATCGCTGGCAAAACAATGATACACGCCAAAATCATTGGTGCACAAAGGTTCTTCAATTACAGCTCCCTTACCTGTGAACAAGTTTGACTACTTAGTAGCTGGCTCTTAAAAGGACAAGGAGTATGCCAGAAAAAAAAGGAGGTTTTTCATGAATTCAAGGCAATACATCCTGTTTTGGACGTCTCTCTGCGCAATAGCCCGCACCTGCACAACCTTGGCCATTGCGGCTATGCCTTTGATGGTGCTGTTTTTAGACTGAATTTGTAGATTTGTGGTGGATTCTGTTGAGGAAGGGGCTTCGTCTTCTACGACTTGTCGAACAAGCGCAGCAGAGAGGGAAAAACAATCAGAAGCAGAGGCAACGCGGCAACCAAACCGCCGATGATGGCTATTGCCAGCGGCTGATGCATCTGCGCGCCCGTTCCAAGAGCAAATGCGAGCGGAAGCAGAGCCGTAATTGCGCCTAAAGCCGTCATCAGTTTCGGGCGCAGACGTGTAGATATGGCGAATACAATGGCGTCGTCAATATGCTTTCCCCCTTGCTTTGCATCGCGGAACTGCTGGTAGGTAAAGATCGCATTCTCGCCAATGATACCGACGATCATGATCATGCCAATGTAGCTGCCGACGTTCAAGGGCGTTCCGGTCACGAGAAGCGCAAGAACGCTTCCGGTCAATCCAAGCAGAGAGAGAACAATGATGATCAATGCGATCTTGATCTTCCGGAACAGGAAGAGGATGACGACGAAGACAAGAAATGATGCAAGCAGGAGGATCGTCATCAATTCTCTGAATGCGTGTTGCTGCTCGGCGTATGCTCCGCCGTAGACAATCTGATACCCGGCCGGTAAATGAACGTCCCTGGCGATGGCTGCGCGGATATCGGCGAGCGTGCTGCCGAGGTCGCGATTGTTCAGACGCGCCGTAACGGCGATCATCGGTTTCAGATTTTCGCGATCAATTTCCGCTGTTCCTTTTGTCGCTTCGACCGTTGCGCACTCCTCCATCGGCACCATTTTTGCCAACGGCAGCAGCAGCGACGACTTCCGGATGCCGGCAACGGAACGATCGGATCCTTTTTCAAACAGTGTGATCGGAACCTGTCTGTTTTTTTCCAGCACCCGACCCGCCGCAACGCCGTCCATCTTCAATTGCATCTGAAAATGAAAATCCTGGGGGCTGATCTGGAACTGGGCCAGCCGCTCCGCTGCGGGCCTGATGGTGATAGCCGGCCCCGCAATTGTGATGCCGTTGAAAACGTCCGCCGTGCCGGGCACCTCTCCAATGACAGCAGCAATGGAATCTGCAATCGCACTCAGAACTGCATGGTCCTCCCCGAAGATCTTCACTTCAATCGGCTGGACGGAACTCATCAGGTCTCCGAGCATGTCGCTGACAACCTGTCCGAAATCCACGCGGAGGGATGGTACGACGGCTTCAACGCGGGTACGAATATCATCGGAAACCTCTGCGATATTCCGGTCTCTCTTTTTTGCGAGCTGGATCAAATAATCTCCCCGGCTCGGTTCTGTGATGAAGAAACCCATCTGTGTTCCTGTGCGCCGCGAGAACGTGACAACCTCCGGCGTCGCCGACAATATCTGATCCACACGCTCCAGCATTTTGTCGGTCTCCTCCAGCGACGTGCCCGGAGGACTGTCGAAATCGAGCACGATCGATCCTTCATCCATTTCCGGAAGAAAACCGGATTCGAGTCTTGGCAAAACGAGAACGGAGACGAGTACGAGGAAGACGATGAAACCAAGTGAGATTGCCGGCCGCCGGATGACGTAATACACCCATGTTCGCGACGGAGGATCTTTGGGCATTTGAATCGTACCCCCATCGCGTTCTGCGATCAGAAGATAGATGACCGGAAGTCCGATCCATGTGCTGAGGAATGAACTGCTCAGCACGATAATCATGGTGGACGTCATCACTTTAAAATACGCACCGGCAACGCCGCTCATTAATACGAAGGGAATGAAAATCACGATCGTGCTGAGTGACGATCCGACCATGGATGGAAACAGGTATCCGATTGCTTTCGAGACAAGATCGATTCCCGGCTGCCCTGGATGTTCTTCATGCAGCCGGTGGATCTGTTCCACGACGATGATCGCGTCGTCAATAATCAAACCGATGGAGGCCGCAATAGCGCCGATTGTCATAATATTGAACGAGTACTTCAGCAGCGAGAGGGCGATGACGGTCAATCCCAGTGTGATGGGAATGGTGGTCAACAGAGCCAGGCTCGCACGCATGGATCGGAGGAAGACCATGGTCACGATCATGCCCAACAGCAGTCCGATCCACAAAACGTCACGCAGACTCAGAATGGAATCGTTGACAAAATCGGCCTGATTGTAGTACGGCCGCAGTGAGACTCCCTTCGGAAGCAGTGTACCGAGGCCCGGAAGATTTTTTTCCACTGATGCGACAACTTCGATGAGATTGGCCTGGGGCTGTTTCAGCACTGCCACCAACGGCACATTCTTTCCATTCGCATTGATCTTGATATAGTCCCGCCGTTCGGCGATGACAATGTCTCCGATGTCTTTCAAACGCAGCATGCGTTTCGCCGTATTCTCGATTACGCACTCTTCAATGTCCCGTTTGCTTTTCAGCGACGCATCCGTCAGCGTCAGATACAGCCGGTGATAGTCCTGCAAAAACCCGGATGACTCAACGAAGTCCGTTTTTGCCAGTGCATCGGCAACCATTTGTCCGGTCACTCCCAATCGAGACATTCGCGCGGGGTCGAGCAGCACCTGATATTCTTTCACCTTGCCGCCGGTCACAGCGATTTCAGAAATACCGTCGATACGGGAAAGAAACGGCTTCACGATATATTCGGCGATTTGCCGCAGTTCGATTTGGCTGTACCCATTCCCCTCCAGCGAAAAGCCCATGACGGGAAGAATGGACGGATTCATTTTTTCGATCGTGATAGACATGTCGGCGGGCAGTTGCTCTTTGATCGCCTGAATGCGACCTTCAATCCGTTGCTTGCCGAGATCCACGTCGGCGTTCCAGTCGAGAAACGCCGCAATTTCGCAGCTCCCGCGGCTTGTCGTGCTGCGGATGAGCTTCAGATCTTCCACTTTCTTGATCGCTTCTTCGAGCGGTACAGTCACCGTCACGAGCATTTTGTCGATCGGCTGCTCGCCGTGCTCTGCAATAATCTTTATTTTGGGAAAAGTAATATTCGGAAAGAGCTCAACATTGATGCTGCTGAGCGTGTAGACTCCGCCGGCGATGATAAAGAAAAGAATCGCGGCGATCGGCCCCCGGTACGTGGAATAGAATTTTTCCATCGTATCGATCCTGTCAGCGGAGAATGATTGTGGCGGTGTCCGGCAGCCCGTAGGCGCCGTCGAGAACTACCCTGTCGTTGGAATTGATGCGCGGCGACAGGATTTGCACAAGACTGTCTGTTTCGATTCCGCGTACCACATCGACACGCACAGCCAGTGAATCGTGAAGCACCTTCATGATCCAGAATTGGTCCTGCGTCTCGTTGCTGAGAACGGCCTGCCTGGGAAGCAGGATGGCATCTGCAATTTGCTTGACGGGAAAATGTACAATCAGATTGAGATTTTCCGGCAGCGAAACTGCGCCACGGAATTTCAGCAGAACCGTTTGCGTCTGCGACGCCGGATCGACCGTCGGCACAAACCTATCTACAACGGCGTGGAAGATTGCGCCGCCGGGTGCACTGACCATGCAGTCGGTCGACATCCGGATCTCTTTCACTGTCTGATACGGAACGTTCAACACAGCCCGGAGGGAGGACGGTTCGCCCACCTTCGCCAATTGATCGCCGTCGGAAACGTAGTCGCCGGGATGAAAATTGATCTCTGTCACAATACCATTCACCCTGGAATAAATGTCCACGAAACGGGAAAAGAACGGCGTACCTGACGGAAGCGTAATACTGTCAGCCGCCGCTGCTTCTTTTGTCTGCATCCGGAAGAGGACATCTCCGATGCGGACCGAATCGCCGATACTCTTCAATGAGTTTTCGACATACCCCTGAAAGGACGAGCGAACAGACGCCTTGGAGAGAAAGATGGTGCTTGCGTTCAGTGTCCGGTACTCAGTCATCGATTGCCGGCGTGGAGAGACGATCGTTACCGGAATTCCCGCCGATGGCGATTCCTGATTTTCTTTTCCGGAACCGCAGTGTAGAGAGCAACATGCTGCCAGAATACCCAGAAGCAATAGATTCCTATACTGTTCCGCAAATGTATTCATCATATTACCAGCACCAATAGTTGTATGTATTGACCAGTGCGCAATACGTAATGCGTGCCGTAATCGCCGATCGCTGCATCTCGGCAACATTTTTAAGGATGGCGAGATATTCAACTGCAGACAGGTTGCCGCGCCGCAAGCTTCCCGCCGATATATCCAGCACACCGGCATACTCGCCCAACTGCTTTTCGATCAGCGCTATATTCTTTTTCTGCAGAAGAATCTGTTCTTTCAGATTTTTCAATTGATTTTGGCGCTGGATTGCAAAATAGCGGCGCTCGGATGCGATTGTTTCGAATTGGAGTTCGCGCTGCTGCCGACTTATATGCCGCTGATCTCCGTCGTAGAGCGGAAGTGAGAAATTTATGCCGGCACTGACACCGAATTTCCGCTCGATATTCGGGAGCTCCGTGGCATTGAGACCCGTATTCAACAAGAGCTTGATCTGTGGTGCGTACTTACTCTCGAACACGTCCTGATCCGCAGCACTTTTTATGCTGTCGAGCTGAAAGGATTTCAGAAAGGCGGATTCACCGCTGTCGCGCCGCATTTCAGCGATCATCGGTAACAATCGAATCATACCGGCTGAATCGCCGATACCGCAGTATGTGAAGAGTGCGTTCAGCGCTGTGGCACGATCCGCTTCACGCTGGCGCTTCTGCATGAGCTGATTTTGCGTTTCGATCTGAATCAGCATGAAGTCGGTCTGCTTTATGACCCCGGCAGCAGCAAGTTCACGGGACAGGACGAGTTGATCCTGCAGCCGTAGCTGCAGTGTATCATCAACCTCCAGCAGTTGTTGTGCCTGCAATATGGGCAGATACAGATCTATGACCGTTTTTTGAATGCTGCGCTGTTCAAGAGATATGCCGTGCGCGGCGGCGGCGTTGTCGGCAGCAATGCTCTGTTCCAATGCTCCGATGATGGTGCCATTAAAAATCGTCTTGTCCAGATTCAGCTGCGCCGAGTACAGCCCGCCGTTCGTGATACCGGCATCATATCCCTGCGCGTCGGGCAATGGAGTGGAGGAAACAAGGTTGCCCCCGTTGTTGAAATAGGGCGCGAACAAATAGGCGGCGCTCAGATAAATCTGGGGAGAAGTATTCTCGGCCTCAATTCTCCGCCACTGCAGCATATTGCCCTCCAACTGGGACCGCAGGGCATGAATCCTGGGACTATTTGCTTTTGCTTTTTCAACAAAGAATCCGACATCATACTGCGCTTGTCCGGTTGCTGCCATCAGAAAGACGAGGGCGGCAGTCTTCAGCAATAGACGTGTGAATCGTACGGGCGCAAACATTGCTGTCATCTCTTTCATCTATTGTGCGGCGTGGAGTTATTTCTCTTCAAGAACATATAATGTTGCCGAGCCGGGAACCATCGCCGGACGCGGTCGTGGTCGTTCCGGTGTCGGCGCCGGCGGCGGACCATATTGGGCGGCCATCATATAGATGCGATGTGTTTTTTGATCGACCTCCATAGTTCGCGCTCCCTGCCTGGTCCGCACCGTTTCGCGAATGATGAATGTTGACGGTGACGCTTCCGCGACTACGGTCATCGTTCCTGTTCCATTGGAACTGAATGCCAGTTTCTTTGCCGCATCGAATCCGGCACCGTCTGTCCCTTCGCCGATCGGAACCGTTGCAACGACCTTCCCCTGTTCAAGATCGGAAATCACCATCTTCGCATTGCCGCAGACTGAGAAGAGACGATGGTTCCTCCTATCGATCGCCAACCCCGACGGTTCTTCTCCTGGCGCAAGCGACCATCGCTTCAATTCTTTCAGCGTGCGGGGATCGAATGCCACCAGTTCGCTCTTGTCTTCGATGTTCACATAGACGACTCCGCCGGCGAAGACGGAAAACTCCGGCTTCCCGCCCAGCGGCACGAAACCGACGACCGCATCAGTTGCAACATCGATCGCCGTTGCATTCGCGCTGGCGCCGTTAAAAGTAAACACTCGGTTACTCGAAGGTTCAAACAGGATTGCATCGGGATTTTTTGCACCAATCTTGAGAACTTTCAAAACGGCAAGTGTTTTTGTATCAAAGATCGTCACAGATGAGTCTCTTCCGTTGCTGATATATCCTTTCTGAGCAGAGGATGCGATGGCAATGCCATGCACGCCCGGCGTCGGAGCGATCTCCCCGACCAATGACTTCTTTGCGAGATCGACCACCTGAACTCGCGTGCCGCGGGAGACATAAAGATATTCAGACGAAGTGTCTGCAAGGCAGTAGTCCCATCCCCCCTCACCGCCAAGAACCAGCGTGTCGACAATCCGGTAGCTCTTCGTTTGAGGCTGTGCACTGAGAAGCGCTGTTATGAAGAATGCAATGAATACGAGAACAACTCCGACTTTCATACTACCTCCTGGTTTTGAATTTTTCAAGAGCGATGGTCGCACTTCAACCGGCTTCAATATAGTCATGAAACCTGAATTCTGGGTGAAATTGTGTAAATCATAGTATGCAGATTCCGGATCATAAACACCGTGAAGCGCTTGCATTGACTGAGCCGTTCACAAACGCGCGGTGCCCTTGCTCCGCATGTTGGATTTGTTTCATGAATTCTTTGCCTGCTTCGCCGAGCTCAGCGAGGCGAGTGTTTTCTTATATTTCTTCCGAAGGATGCCTGCGGCATCCTTCGAGATCCTTTGGACTGTGATCTCTGTGGCTGCAGTTCTTACGCTTCGCAAATACCGTACCGTTGTCTATAAATTTTTTCTCGCCCAAGCAATAATGAGTTCATTCCTATCGGATCGCAATGCTCTTTTATAGAGATCTCTCACGACCCCCAGCCATTCTTGTTTCCTGTTATTCCCGTCTCCAACGTCAACCAGGCCTCCGTTGTTCTTGTACTCCTCCCTCGTTGTGCTGACAATTCGAGCATATCTGCCGGTGTGGACGCGCAAATCGTCATTTGTCAAATGGAGGTAATACTCAATTTGTTCGTCTGTCGCTATGGCGTTCCTGGGAAGATAGACACTGTCCTGTATGTAAACCGTGACACCATCTTTAAACACGTAGGGCTCCTGAAAATCGGGCTTGTATTGATCTTCATAGACGAGCCCCAAGACGGGGAATTGCGCTCCGGAAGCCGACCTGATCGCTCGAAACAATTTGTCCGTGTACGCATAATCCACGCTGTGTTTTACTTCCCAGCACGTTGTGACAATCCACATCGCCAATTTTTCCGGCGTCGGATTCAACAGATACACTCTCGCGGTTTTCGGCTTTCCGGTATACACATCGGCCCCTGTTTGATATTCATAGAGAGAAACGGTGTACCCCTCCCATCCACACAGACTATCGGTTTGCGCCAACAGCTTCTGCGCCATATAAGAATGATCGAGCAGAAGTTTTGTTTTCTGAATAAGGGCCGGAAGACTATCACGCAGATACATCGCCGGTATTGCTTCTTCCTCCGTCTGTCCCAAAAGAGGATAGAGCGCAACTACATACAAAAACAGATATCTCTTCATGGGAATGGTTGTTTGTGGTGAGATCTTTATTGTTCCAATGATTTGATTAAACATCTGTTCCGGTGTTTCACTTCCAATGCACGTCCTCTGACAGAAGTAAACTGGGAACCATACGCATGAGGAAACTACACACATCACGATGGAAAAGCAACGAGTCATCGAAAAAAATGCTCGGCTTCTTCATACGACAACGGTGGGTTCGCCTGGAATTTGCCGTTGTGGCTCATTCTTGCTGTTTTGGATGCATTCACGGTCATCAGGCTTCCCCGCGTCTGTCGATTGAAGCTGAGAACGAGACTATGTATAAACAACGGAATTGTCATTGCGATCCCGACTTTGCTCGGGAGAAGCAATCTTGTTTTCTCACCACTTTCATCCGTCGATACACGGGAACCGGCATCGGCCTCCCTTTGTTGAAAGAGATACAACCTGTTCTATTCACTTACATGGAGGATTCATGGACAAAAATTCCAACAACATTAATTGGTTTGAAATCTCGGTCTCCGATCTGCAGCGGGCCAAGAAATTCTATGAGACCATCTTTGCAATCGAGATGCCCACAGATGACATGATGAAAATGAAGATGGCGTTCTTTCCTGCGGAGCCGGGAAATGGAAAAGCCTGCGGCTGCCTTTGTGAGAGCGGCATGCACAGACCGAGCGCAGATGGCGTGGTGCTGTATTTGAATGCAAATCCGGATCTTGCCCCGGTGCTCGGAAGAATCCCCGCCGTCGGCGGAAAGGTCCTCGTCCCCAAAACACAGATTACGCCGGAGATTGGCTACATGGCATTCTTTGAGGATACGGAAGGAAACAAAATAGCTCTGCATTCGCAGAAGTAGAAATGTCGAAATCCAATTGCATATCATCGCACTCGTGCCGAAAGAGCTGGCATTTTGGATTCGACTGAGTTGGATTGAGTATGACAAGCATACGAACACCATCCCATCCTCTGGAACAAGCTTCCTGAAATGCTTGTTATAAGGAAACAACATTCAAGGAAGAATATGAAAAAAGCTATGATTGTCGTCCGCACACTGATGGGATTGTTGCTCCTTTTCGCATCAGCAACTTATCTTTTTCATCTCATCACCCCGCCCGAGCCGACAGGCGCCATGAAGATATTCAATGACGGGATTAAGGCATCGGTGTATCTCATGCCGTTGGTAAAAACCGTAGAGCTTATCTGTGCCATTGCATTTCTCTCCGGCAGATTCGTTCCGCTGGCATCCGTCCTCATAATGCCCAGCATCGTGAACATTTTCTTTGTTCATCTTTTTCTTGGACCGGAAGGATTGCCTGTTGCGATATTTTTGATTGCGGCGAATTTATTCGTCGCCTATAATTATCGGGAGCTCTACAAGCCGCTACTGAAGATGTAGCCATCACCCAACATATGAAGTAAAATGCAACGGCACTTGTCCACTGGGCAAGTGCCGTTGTTGTTCATTTCGCGCCAAGCTCCACCTGGGAGCGGAGCTGCCAAACAAGGCGTTCCCAAGCGGCCTGCGGCTCGTAGAGAGCTTGGGAACGAGAGCAAAAAGCATGGCCACAGAGAACACAGACAAAAAGATGAGAACACAGAGAACTTTTCCAATAGTTTTAATGCGATTACTCATTATAGAGATTTTCTCTGTGCTCTCTGTGGCTGATCTTTTGCTTTTAGTCCTTCGCCTCCTGCGCCTTCATCAGATTGCCGAGTTGATACTCATGCCGTATCGCATGCATAACGGCATGCTCCAGCATCGATTCTATGCAATACTCGACATCCCAGCGGGAGAGGTATGTGCGATCGAAGAACCGATCCTCCGGCACCTCGCGTAAAGGCAATTGCCATCGTTGAAGCAGATGTTCGAGATACACATCTGCCGATTGTTCTACATTCTTCAGGTCCGGCGCAGGATCAATTCCCGGATCAGGCAGTTCGAGCTTCTCACATATCCAGACCATGTAGTTGCGCGACGCACGGAGCAAATGAAACAACAGCGGCTCCATGGACTTGTACGACGGATCGTCCGTCTTCGGCAGGACGATGCCTGCCTCTTTCGCTTGTTTCCAGACTTCTAGACACGAGCGCATGTGTTGGCCATGCAAGGCAATTAATGCGCGCGCGCCGCCATAGCTGAATTCTTCCATGATCCGGCACTCCTTTGTGAGATTATTCCGTGTACGGCTTGTGTTCAAATCAATGTACTATATTCAATATTGCCTTTCAGCATAGAAGAACCTTCCTCTGTAGGGCGCATGAACAAAGTCTCTATCCCCCAAAAAACACAGCCGCCCGGTCTCGTTGTCGAAACCGGGCGACTTTGTTGGCCTCTTCGTAAGTCGGACGAGAATGCCTGACTTACAGAGTGTCGGACCTACTGTGGTCAGACATGAATGTTGGACCTATTTTAGCAGCATCAGCTTTTTCACGCTGTTGAAACTGCTGCCGTCTGATCCCTTTGCTTCGAGGCGATAGAAGTACACACCGCTCGCCATATGCGCCGCGTTGAATGGCACCGCATACACACCAGTCTGCATTTCACCGTTCACCAGTTCGGCGACGCGCTGACCCAGAACGTTATAGACCGTCAGGGCTACCTTCGCCTTTGCGGCAAGTGAGAAGCGAATCGTGGTTACAGGATTAAAAGGATTCGGATAGTTCTGCGAGAGAGCATACCCTTCCGGCATCACATCCTGTTTCGTCACGGACGTGGTTGTTCCCTTCTTATAGTAGGCCGCAATCCAGAGATCCGTGTTCAGACCCCAACTGAATGTCGTATTGGTAAAGTCATTGTACGTACCATCGTTGAATTTTTCCCAGACACGATTTGCACCGTTGCCTTCGCCGTCTTTGTCGAGATACATGGCGATCGTATCATTGGCTGTCTTGGTGAATTCAAATCCGATGAAAATCGGCCCTTTCAATTTAACCGGATTGTCGAGAATGATAACGTTCCCGGCCTTCGTCGTATCGATCATGTCTGCCATAAGAATAACGGTTGCCAACGTTGAATCCGGCTTGCCGGATGCCGCGACAGTCTTGACAACAAGGCTCACCGTATCCGGATCGCCCACGATTTTCTTGGAGGCAAAGTAGGTCTTGAATCCGGCCAACACATCATCCTTCTTCAAGGCAAAGCGTTCATATTTGCCGAGATCTCCGTAGCTATTTGTGCCGGCAATGAATCCCGCACCATACGGGTTCTTCATCAGCGTCGGCGTGTTGCCGTAGAACAACGTGTCCAGCGTGCTCAACACAAGGCTTGCACTGTTGGAGAAAGCCGCAAGGCCGTTGTTTGTGCCCAGGATGAATGCCAGGAAATTATCGTTCGGCAGCGGGAGGATATCCACGGCACCAGTGCCATTGAGGTTCGCGTTCTTTCCGATAGAGGGCGATGTGAACGCAAGCTTTGCAGCAGACGGCGCGGTCACATCCACGATGGAGATCCGCTCGTCGGTGTACGGCGATGCATCATTCGGAGAGAAGCACATCACATATTTCTTGCTGAGGCGTTCAAAATACTTGACCGCCGTAACATCCGTTCCGACCACACCGGTCGAGATGCTGTCCAGAACCGCACCGGTTGCGCTGTAGTGATACATTGCAAGCCCGTACGATTTGATGAACAACGTGCTGTCTGAAGCAAGCGCGACGCTCGGCACCGTTCCCAGATTGCCGTTGGCAAGTGTAATCACGTTTGCGACAAATTTTGCACCGTTGTTGTTTGTGGTAAATTTAACAACCTTGTTCAGTCCGGATACTGCGGCAAATACTTTTGCCGTATTGTCGCTCGTTTTTCCGAACACGCTGATGATGTCGCCGACGCGTCCGGCAGTCAACACCGTCAGTACGGTATCAACGACCGTCTTCGCGGAATCGGTTTCACTGTTCCAGCGGTACAGTTTGAACGATGATGCGGAGACATCGGTTGTCAGGTTGCCTGCAAAGATAACGCCGTCATCGGAAACATCCACAAAATCAAGCGCAAAGGTTCCACCGGTAACCGACGCCGGAGGCATCATAACACCGACACTGTCGCCCTTCAAGGCGTCGAACACGAGAATCCTCGGGCTTCCGTTGCGTGAAACAACATAAATGCGATCTTTGCCGCCGACTTTCCCATACGCCATACCACGCTCCAGGTTGCCTGTGGAGAAGCTTGCCGGCAAGGTTCCCGCCCCTGCTGTTTTCGTCCAGTACGGATACAATGGATCCGACGGAGGAACAACCAGCTTCACGATTTTGTACACAGCTGTTGCCACATCGCTGGTGATCATGCCGGATGCATAGGCAATCGCTTTCACCGTCGTAGACGTATCGCTGATCTTCACGGAATCGATATACTTCGTTCCCGTCGTCGAATCCGGTGTTGTGTTGTTCAGCGTGTAATAGATCTTCGCACCCGCTGTGTTGACGGAAATTTTCATCCAGAACGCCACATTGTACGTACCGGCCACAGGTGTAAAGACCGGTGCTGAAATCTGTTGCGGAGGTGCGAACTTGTATGCGCCGATGCCATTGTTGGTTGACAGCACATAGATGTTCTCAGTACCGTCCCCATTCGACTTGACACTCACATCGCCTGTCGCATTGGCGTTGGCAACTGCGCCCAGTGTCGCCGTAGTTGCGACTACGGTAGGAGCGGCGATTCCTGCGGTCACATCCAGTATCTTTGCATTTTCATTTCCGCTGCCGGAATGATAAATTGCGAGATATTTTTTTCCAGTTATTTCAAAATAGCGGAGCGCGTTGCTGCCGGTCGCGACCACAGAGCTGGCACTCGAATCAATAATGGTGCCATTGATCTGATACCGTCGCAGGATGTCACCCTGCCCCTTCACATAGAATTCCGTCCCAGTGAGATTGGGAGTGATCGACGGAGTTGTGGCACCCGAAGAGAGGGCGCTGCTCAACACTATCTCGGTTCCCGTAAACGTTGCACCATTATCAGTGGTTGTACATTTCACAACCCTATTACTGCCTGCACCCACAGCCCATATCGCTACCGAATTATCGGCTGTCGAGCC
>JAPLFO010000114.1 GCA_026390635.1 Ignavibacteriales bacterium | reverse complement strand
CCGGTTCTGTGCCGAAGGGAACCAATCTATTTCAAAACTCCAAAACAGTCGTCACAACCCCACTTCAATCGAGAGAAGCAATTTTGTTCTTCTCATTGTCGCCACAAAGACGCCAAGGCACAAAGAACTTATAGAATGAATCGCTTTATTCCTTTTTTGAAGAGGGGGACATTGAAATTGATAAGAAAACCCAAACGCCTATTAGTCAGTTTCAAATAGCTCAAGATCTGAGCTTCCCAAACTGGATTGATTTGATCGACCGCTTTGAGTTCACAAATGATAGATTCTTCAATGAGAACATCGATGCGCAGTCCTTCATCAAATGTCATCCCATCATACACGATCGGCAGTTCTACTTGTCTCTGATATCTCAGACTACGCTTGGAGAGCTCATGACAGAAGCAAGTCTCATACACCCTCTCCAGCAAACCAGGACCCAGATGTTTGTGTACAGTGAACGCAGCATCGACAATCTTCTTGGCAAGAGCCTCTTCTTTCTCTGACAGCGGCTTAAATCCTTCTCTCATATTTTCTTTGTGCCTTTGAGTTTTTGTGGCAGTCTACGTTTTCACGAGGATGCCTCGAGAGGGCTGGACGAAAAGTGCCGCCACTATAATTCCTGTCGCCTGTCACCAGTCAAAATAAACACCCACCACATTCCATATTCCTCTCTGATCATAGAATTGTCCGCGATCTTCCAAACCGGCTCTGTATGTGTAAGCGAATCTCAATGCCCTGTCACTGTCCGGACGCATTACTTTGATACCGATTTGAAAGCTCTGCGTTGTCCCATAATGCAGCTCGCTTCTCAATTTGAGATCAAATGCTGCAAACGCGGTGATGTGTTCGAGTAATGGATAGTTGCCTTCGCCGCCGCATTGGATCAACCAGGGCTTCTGATACTTTGTTGCAGGATTTCCCGTATCAATGATAAAATCATATGAATAATATGCTCCTGCATACAAGGACCCATTGATCGTCGCTGAGCTATGGATCGCAAATGCCTGGACGTAGTCGCGAACATAATTTATCGATTTCGTAAATCCCATGATTTCAGACGCGTCGTCTGCGAGATGCTGGCTGGTATGGCCAAAACCGCCCCGGATAATGAACGCCGGCGCCACCAGTACGTCGGCATAGGCATCGACAAAGAAATCCACCGTCGCAACTCGAAAGTGCCCCGGCATATGTTCCAGTGAGGAATAGATTGTTCCTGCACCGGAGAATTGAGCGATCACGTCGCGATATGAGATATTCGAGACCGGAAAGGATCCTCCCATGCCGGTGATGATGCTATTGTTGTCCAGATTTCCTGCGATAGGTAACCGGTGGGCACGTGCGTCAGCCGTGAAGACGGAAGTCACAAGTCTTCGTGGAAGAAGCTCGTACGTGAAACAATCCTGCGCAGCTGCCTCCATTGGTCCGCATGCCAGGCAGAGGGACAACAAAAACGCTTCTGCTGCAAAGAATATCGAGGCTTTTTTCATGGAGATCAATTCAGGAGTAATGGTTTAATTTGCGCAGGCTCCCCTTCTACATGACGAATACCGGGCGCAGGAAAATGGAAATTATCAAGCCAGGATTTGGCGAGATCCCATGCCCCGCCTGTCAACGGCAAAGCGGAAATATTGTAGTCAAGTCCGAAAGCCCACTTACGCATTATCGGCCCCGATGGAGTAATTACCGTCGGGCGTATTCGTCCTGAAGAATTTTTTGCTCCATAACCGACAGTAATGTTGAGATACTTCGGCCAGTACTGGTCGAGGCCTTCCGGGAGCAAATTGTGGACATCCGCAGTCATCCAGTAGATGTGGCCGTCGTAGTCATCTGTCCAGCGAAAATTCTTATCCAGCGGAATAATGCCGGACGGAATGTAGCTCCATTTGAATTTAAACTTCTTGAAGAACGGGACTCTGTGCTGCAGGTATGCATATCCTACACCGGCAAGATTTCCCAGAAGATCGTCGGCAGAAAATGCGAACGTTGAAAATCCATCACCGATTTCGATTGAAATTGCATGTCCGGCCGGAATTCCAATGGCCCACCAGAGGGCGGTGCTTTCGTCAACGTCCGCCCATTTCATCGCGTCGTACACCGCGTTGAAATACAAATACGATGTGTAGGCATGTCCGATCTTGTCGACACCGAGGCTGTAATTGTTCCAGAAGCCATCGTTCTCAAACACGAAAGGGTGAAAGTTGCCTTCCCACCACCATTTGTACTCCATATATGTTGTAAAAACAGAATAGCCAATCGCAGAGTAGGTCACAAGGGCCTTGCGGTTCATGCCAAGAAAGAGCGAGTCTTTGTTGATTCGCGGTATCGCTATTTGCTGATCATTGCCTGCAGCACCGAGCGAGTGCGGTCCCCTTGAAAAAGAGGGAGCAGATTCAGCGTAATTCTTTTGCGAAGGAAATGGAACCAGCGTTCGGAACAGAGATTGCGCAATGCACGCTTCCAGCGTGACAACCACTGCACACGATAAGAAACCAATTCTCATTACTACTTCCCTCTTGCCGACTACCGTTCTGTTGAGGCTTTGTCATCGAAAATATAGCATAAATATTTTGCAATTACTCAGCGTGTGGAAGAGAAAAAGAAAACCACAGAGGGGCTCTTGCTTGGGGTGAGATTTGTCTGGGACCAACGCAACCGCACTTATATGAGACGGGACCAGTGGCTTGCTTCAATGGCCACACGAAGGCGATGAGCCTTCGGCGGAAGGCTGAATGGGATATTCGTCTTCGAATTGAATGGATTGGGATAGTTCTGATGCAGCAGAATCAATTGCGGAATCGCATTGTCCCCGTGGTTCAGTGAATTGAATGTCCCAACTCGAACCACTCCATCGATTGCTTCCGGGGTTGTCTCAGTAGTCAGAAATTCTCGTTCCCAATCCCAGAGGATCCTTTGGACGGGACGTTGGGAACGAGGTGTCTGGTTTTAGCTTTGAGTCAGCCCCGAGATTCTTCTGGTCTGTGCCCTCTCCAGCAACATCATTTCTCGCTGAGGGGTTACCTCATTTTTTGCAGGGGCTATTTTGCGATGCCAATCACTCCGCACCCAATTCGGGGCCCGGCGTTTCCCGTCGGCTGTGTTTTGAGATCATCTTCCTTTTCATGCACAATAACGGCACGGCCGACAATGGAGTAATCTCCGTCGAGCTTCATGGCCGGATCTACATAGTCCAGATGTGCGATACCATGCTCATCCGCTTCGATATTGCCCATGTCTCCCGCATGGCGCTTATCGCTCATCGGCATACTGTGAACCATCCCCATCGGATTGAAATGCCCGCCGGCTGAACTTCCGTCGTCGGAGCTGATATCACCGAACTCATGGACGTGAAATCCGTGCTTTCCCGGTGTCAATCGCGTAAGATCCGCCACAACGCGCACCCCTCTCTCGACCGCTTCGAACGTCACTGTGCCACGGACTGAATTTCCTTTCGTCGGTACAATGACGGCAATCGCATGATTGATCGAAGCTTTAAGGTGCATTTCATGTTTTTCCTGAGCCGTCAGAGACTGAGTCCCGGCAAGGATCGCGGCAACAGCAATGACAAAAGTGACTCTTTTCATACTTCCTCCTTTGTGGTAGTTCGTATTCCGGTATTTGCTTTCTCTATCTATATAACCAAATCGACTGCCAGGAAGTTGCAGTCTGTCAGGCTCTCCACAGAGGGGATGAGGATAGCTCCTCTTTCTCCTGTTCAATGACATCGGACAGGGTGCCGGACAAGAAACCTCCGGAGGGCATTCCGTGTTATCAAGAGAGAACTGTCATCGTCTGAGAGAATGAATCTCGCCATGGGCGGCCATGAAACAACATTACGGGCAATCGTTCCAACGTGGCATAATCTGCTGTCTCCGGATGAATCAACAACGTCAATTGTTTTCACAAAATATTTCGCAGAAGGGAAAAAGCTATGGAATATCGCGCACTTGGCAACACAGGCGTGCAACTTTCCGCACTCGGTCTCGGGTGCATGGGAATGTCGGATTTCTACGGCGGCAGGAACGACGATGAATCGATTGCCACCATTCACCGCGCGCTCGAACTCGGCATCACCTTCTTCGACACTGCCGACATCTACGGCATTGGGAAGAATGAGATGCTGGTCGGGAAAGCCCTTAAGCCTGAGCGCAAAGACGTTGTCGTGGCAACAAAGTTCGGCAATGTGCGCGGAAGCGACGGAAGTTTTCTTGGTGTGAACGGCCGGCCGGAGTACGTACGCGCGGCGTGTGACGCTAGTTTGCAGCGACTGGGAACCGATTATATCGATCTCTATTACCAGCACCGCGTCGATCAGACCGTGCCGATCGAAGAAACAGTAGGTGCCATGGCCGACCTGGTGAAGGATGGAAAAGTCCGTCACCTCGGACTATCCGAAGCATCCGCTGCAACTATTCGGCGTGCCCATGCGGTGCACTCCATCGCGGCCTTGCAGACGGAGTATTCTCTTTGGACTCGGGATGTGGAGGCGGAAATATTGCCGACAGTACGCGAGTTGGGAATTACATTTGTTCCCTACAGTCCCCTCGGACGCGGATTTTTTGGCGGCAGACTGAAAGAGACGAATGATCTTACAGAAGATGACACGCGCCGCAGCCATCCACGCTTTCAGGACGAGAATCTGGCAAAGAATGTTGAGCTGCTGAAGCACATCGAGGAAATCGCCGCAGAAAAGAAATGCACACCCGCGCAGCTGGCGCTTGCCTGGCTGCTCGCACAGGGAAAGGACATTGTTCCCATCCCCGGCACCAAGCGAAGGAACTATCTGGAGGAAAATGTCGGTGCGATCACACTGCAACTTTCCGACACAGAGATCGCCCGCATCAGCGATGCAATGCCTTCCGGGGCTGCCTCGGGTACGCGCTATCCGGAGCGCGCACTGGCCGCGGTAAATAGATAGCACCGAAGCAGAGATACGGAGGATACTAATTTCCATCCCAAAGACCCGGGATTCGTTTGCCCGTTGTGACGAACGCAGCGTATTGGAAAATTCAATGCAGCACTGTGTATGAACCCGACAGTTGTCGATCAATGAATCAATTGCTATATTTGCGTCATCATGTTTGTGGACCCGGCGGAGCATGGTAGCGATGCACCGGGACAGTGACGATTACACAAGGGAGACAATTTATGCTGGACAACAGGATTCGTGAGTACCGCCAGGCAATCATGGCGATGAAGCACGGGGATTTTGCACTGGACATACCAGTGAAAGGGGCAGACGAAATCGCTGAGTTGGGTTCCGCCCTGATCGATTTGAGCAAATCGATGGAAGCGAAATTCAATGAGATCCTGGTGCTGTCGCGAATCACGGAAAATATCAACGCCGGCCTCCTGCTGGACGACGTGCTCAACCAAGTGTACGATTCGTTCAAGCCGTTCATTCCATACGATCGCATCGGGTTCTCGCTGATCGATGACGACGGTGCAACGGTCCGGGCGCGCTGGGCGCGCGCCGAGTATCCGGTGCTGCACATTACGAAAGGATATGCGGCGCCGTTGGAGGGGAGTAGCCTGCTCACCATCCTTGAGACCGGTATGCCGCGTATCCTGAACGACCTCGAAGCGTATCTGCGGGAGCATCCGGATTCCATGTCGACGCGACACATCGTTGCGGAAGGGATCCGCTCGAGCCTGACCTGTCCACTGATCGCTCTCGGCAAACGGATCGGTTTTATCTTTTTTTCCAGTTTGAAGACGGATGCCTTCCACAATCCTCATACTGCGCTTTTCCTGCAAATTGCCGGTCAGCTCTCCGTCATCGTGGAAAAAGGACGGCTCTATCAACAGATGCTGGAGCTCAGCACGCTGAAAAATAACTTCCTCGGCTTGGCGGCGCATGATCTCCGGAATCCGCTCTCCGCCATAAAGCTCTCAGCGGAGATGATCGCCGAGGGAATGTTTGGACCGATTGGCGACGAAGCGAAAGCATTGCTCAACAACTCCATTCAGGCGTGTGGTTCCATGAGTGCCCTTATCAATGATTTGCTGGATGTCAGCGCCATCGCATCGGGAAATCTCACGCTGCACCTCGAGAATGTCAGCCTGGCGGCTTTCATCACCGGCAGCGTCAAATTCAACAAACATCTCGCCGATCGAAAATCGATCTCCTTGGAGAACACGCCGCTTCAGCCTGACGTTCTTGTCTCCATCGATACGGAACGCTGCAGGCAGGTGCTGGACAATCTTCTCTCCAACGCCATCAAGTATTCAAAACCCGGAACATGGACCGAAGTGAGATCGCGATTGGCGGGATCGTTTGTTGAGGTCATTGTCATCGATCAGGGAGCCGGCATCGCGCCCGAAGACATGTCCAAGCTATTTACAGAATTCGGCAAAACTCGTACCCGCCCGACAGCAGGCGAATTTAGCACAGGACTCGGTTTGGCCATCGCCAAGCGGATTGTGGATGCTCATGGCGGAACAATCTGGGCGACCAGCGAACACGGCAAAGGCTCGACGTTTGGTTTCACGATACCGCAGGCACGCAAGTAGCGTCAAGCAGGATTGCTCGAATGCGAACGACAGGCCTGCAACAATCAAGAAAATGCCCGCACGCGGCGGGCATAGGTTGTATCGTGCAAGTGTCTGGCGGATACTTAGTTATTAACCGCTGGCTTTTCAGCGTACACTGTTATGCTGAATATCCCGATCCTGCTCTTCTTGAATTCGCGCAGCTGTTCAATGGACAGAAGCGCGGCGAGCGTCTCATTCGGAATTTCTATCTTTCGTTCCTTCTGGACCGTGATATTCGTAAAACCCGCGGCTTCAATAATGGCGAGATATTCGTCACGCTGTGTCGCTCCTGCCACACATCCGGCATATAACTCCGCCTGTTTCTGCAGCGCGGGAGGAATGCTTCCCTGCAACACGATATCAGAAATGCTGAAGTGTCCACCCGGTTTCATGATCCTGAACGTTTCTCCGAACGCTTTCTTCTTGTCCGGCACCAGATTCATCACACAATTGCTGACGACCACATCCGCCGTATCGGCTTCGATCGGTATCTGCTCGATGTCGCCGGAGCGGAATTCTACATTGCTAAAACCAAGTTTCGCAGCGTTTGCACGTGCCTTCGCGATCATTTCCCCGGTCATGTCGATGCCGACCACACGCCCGCTTTCACCGACAATGGAACGTGCAACGAAGCAGTCGTTCCCGGCGCCGGATCCAAGATCTACAACGGTATTGCCGGGAGCTATCTTGGCAAATTCGGTCGGCAGGCCGCAGCCGAGTGCGAGATCGGCATCCGGAACATAGCCCGGGAGGTCCTTGTATTCTTCCGCCATAATAGAAAAATCAGGCGTGGAGCAGCCGCATCCGGTTCCGCAGCAGGATGATTGATTTTCCTCTTTCGATTGCTTTGCGATGGCACCATACTTTTCTTTCACCATCTCCTTCAGTTCGGAATTGTCGCTCATAAATATCCTTTCAGAATTTGAACTATTGATTGCAGGGACTTGTTGGCGGACTGCAAGAAAGATCCTTGACACAGAGAGATTTCATCTTCTATTTCTTCCCTTTTTTCCTCTGTTACTTCTGCTTTTGCACGCAACATGATCCAACATCTGCGAAGAAGCGTGAGAGAAACTCCCGGATGTCCGACCACGCTTTTCCGTCAAGACAGTAGCAGACTCTCGGACCATCCGTTTCTCCCTTTATCAATCCCGCCTTTTTCAGCTCGGCAAGGTGTTGGGAGACGGTCGCCTGCGAAAGTGGAAGATGATTGACGATATCGCCGCAGATGCACGCATTTTGTTGTGCAAGGTATTCCAGTATCGCCACGCGCGCCGGATGTGAAAGCGCCTTCGCTGCCGCTGCAATCCGGTTATGTCTGGCAGAGAATTCTTCGGTTTTAGATATCCCCATGGCTTGCTGCCTTTGCGATTTGATGTCATAACAGATGATGACCGTCTGCACTCAGGTCGGCAGTATCCGGAGAACCGCCATGCGCATGCTGTCCGGCATGTATTATCTTATCGCAATATTACGATAAATGTTTCACACATGCAACAAAAATCCCCGGAAACTTTCGTTCCCGGGGATTCTATT
>JAPLFO010000127.1 GCA_026390635.1 Ignavibacteriales bacterium | reverse complement strand
CTTCAAAATGGTAGAATTGAAAAATAAACTAACCATTTTATCGGTGTTGGATTTCAAATCGGCGAAAATTATTTTCGTCTCAACTTATTAATTTCAAAGAACTTACAACAATATCACGCTTGCTTAACCGGACACCACTGATTGCTTATCAGTAATTCTTTATTCCTTTTTACTTTTTCTCACTCGATATACTTTTTCTCCGGGACGAATCATGCCATATTCTTCCCGCGCAACCTTTTCGATTGCAAAGCGGCTCGTATCGAGATCACCGGAGAACCTGCGTAGCCGTTCCTGTTCACGCATTTCCTCCTCAATTCTTTTCTTCCATACCGTCTTCTCTTTCTCCATCCGGACGCGCTGGAGCACTCCCTTGGTGCTGAAGAGTGCAAAGCAGACTCCCACAATCACCACAAAAAGCACGGCCGAAAGCTTCTTGTTCGACCAGAGCTTCTTAAGGAATTTGCCCGGCAGCATCTTCCACGATTTCGATTTGGTGTCCTTGGACATGGTAAGCTTTAATGTAGGAAGAAATGGCGAAATTAGAAAGCCTCGCTGTGTCTGCGCACGCAGAGAGGATCGCAGAAATCCCTCATCCTCACCGCGGTCGCATGGAACCATTTGTCAGACACAGCGTGTTGAACAATGGAATGGTACTTGATTGGACTCCTCCATAAGTATATATTATGAAATGACCAAGCGATTCAAAAAAGGATTGTCCGCCATGCTGATTGCGGTCTACGCAATCAGCATAATCGGATTCTCAATCGTTCACCATCACTCTCTGCCCCACGGGCCGCAGAAAGCAGCAGTGCACCTGCCGTACGAAGGCTCATGCAATGCACATGGCTCTCAAGGGGACGAAAGCTCCTGCCTTATTTGCCTGACATATGCCGGCAGGGCAAGCATGCCGGTAACGGCCTTTACCGGCAGTATCGTCCACACTATTCAATCACTTCTCTCCTCTGAACCAGCTTCCTTCATATGTTCGACAGACGATGGTTCTCCAAGGTTCCGACGCGGTCCCCCCTTCCTTCCTGCTCTCATCTCTGCCATCTCATAGTTTTTGAAGCGATTGTTATCGCTTGACATCCATTATTGTACTCAAAGGAAAGAAGCATGAGAACTCTTTTTCTCTTCTGTGTAATTCTATTCACTGCGGCTGTGTTCGCCCAAACAACGACCAATCCAGACATCTCCGTTATTCCAAGATTTCGCGTTGAATCCAATGACGGAGAAAAATTGCCCGCAAAACGGGAATTCACCCGCCCGATGTTTTCGCTGGAAGAAACGGAAATCGCATTTCAGGCATATCTCAATCCTTTTGCCAAGGCAGACGTGATCCTGACAAAAGAAGGAACCGGCAGCGAGCCGATCGGCATCGAAGAGGCATATGCAACGTTTCTCCGCGGGCTGCCCCTGGATCTGAATGTCCGTCTCGGAAAATTCCGCTCCGAGTTTGGCAAGATCAACACAACGCATCCGCATGCATGGCCATTTCTCAGTGCACCGCTAAGTGTGGAACGTTTCATCGGTGATGCCGTGAACGACATCGGCATTTCCGTGACATATGCCATTCCGACCGGTGATGAAGTCTATACGCATCTCACGCTGGGATTAACGAACGGCGAATCAATCGGCAGCATCGATCCAAAAAGCGGGAAACGTGCTGGCGGCATCGGGATTGTCGATACGACCGGCGGATCTCCGCGCTACGCAGAATCTTTGAGGCTCATGACATTCATTCCGGCGGGTGAAAACAGTGACCTTGAAATAGGAGTCAGCGGATTGACCGGCATTCACGATCCATATCAGGACCTCCGCTTCACCTATCTGAACCTGGATGCAAAATACAAATGGAAACCGGACATGTACACCTGGCTGACTGTGCAGGGAGAATTTCTTCTCAACACCCGTTCACAGGCCGGAGCGGGAAATCTTAACAGCCTTGGAGCATATCTTTATGCCGACTATCAATTCATGAAGATATTCAGCCTCGGCGGCCGCTGTGATTGGACGGAGTCCCCCTACTCTGCATCGGAGAAAGCATACGGAGGGGCCATCTTTTTCGGATATTATCCTGTGGAAGAGACGACTGCTTTTCGCATTCAATTCCAGCATGTGACGGAAGCCGTACCGCTGCAAAACAACAAAGATGTCAACACAATTACGCTTCAATGCCTCTTCTCATTGGGGCCGCACAAGGCGCACGCATTCTGAAACAATTATGAATTACGAATGGAACGGAAAGGAAAATGGTATGAACATAAT
>JAPLFO010000180.1:38602-43353 GCA_026390635.1 Ignavibacteriales bacterium | reverse complement strand
ACACGCAAAGCATAATTGTCAGAGAGATTGAAAAGTCTAATGAGTTGTTTCGCATGAATGTTAAGTGAGTTCATCATCCGCGGAACATCGCGGACTTTTTTACCATTTCATAATGAGGAGTACTTATGTCAGCCATTAATAATGTAGACGAACTCAAAAAAGCATTGGAAAATGGTGACGATGAGATTATTATTTCAGAGAAAATGCTTGCGGGACAGGTTGGCAGACTAAGAGGTTTGAGTAAAACTGCTATGGTTGCAATAATTGTGTCAGCTGCCTTTTTTGTCCTCACTCCTGTTGTTGGTATAGCGACGCTAGGTTTTTATGCCGTTTGGTTAGGGAGAGACGTTATCGAGATGATCGCTGGGCTTGGGAAGGAGAATACTAGAAAACTATATTTCGGATATTCGCAAAAGAAAGATGATCTATCCAATCTTGTCTTGATAAAGAAATAGTCAGGGATTTATGTCGTCATGATATTGTGCTAAATATGTATAGATTTTTCATCGAGATAGATTTTTTTTCATTCTCCCCCTGATAACGCGACCTATGTTCAACAACTATGGAGGATGTTCATATGGAAAAGCAAGATTATGAACGGCTGAGGCATGCAGTAGATCTACTGGAAAATCCAAGCTGGACTGCAAAAGTTACAGATCTCATTGGGATACCAATTGAATGGACGATAAAACAACTTCCGAAAAGGGCGAAGCAAATCATTTCCAATGCAACCACCAAAGCAATAAGAGGTGCATTGAAAGCAGCTATCTATACGATGAAAGTGAAGCATAAAGGCGCGCCTCACAGGTGGTGGCATGAGGCCTTTGTTGCCACTTCGGGTGCTGTCGGAGGATTCTTCGGACTACTGGGCTTGCCATTTGAGTTACCAATTTCGACAGTTGCTATGTTGAGATCCATTGCCGCCATCGCTCAAAGTGAAGGTGAAGATCTCAAAAACACTGAATCCCAGCTAAATTGCATTGAGGTCTTTGCGCTTGGTGGAAAAAGCGAAGATGATGATGGATCCGAATCAGGTTATTATGCAATTAGAGCCACTCTTGCAAAATTAGTTACAGAAGCAAGCGAGTTTATCGCTGAAAAAGGATTGGCTGAAGAAAGCGCTCCAATTATTGTAAGGTTTATAGCGAGAATTGCTGCCAGATTTGAAGTTGTAATTTCGGAAAAAGTCTCTACCGAAATTGTTCCAGTAATCGGTGCTATTAGTGGTGCAACAATAAACTTACTTTTTATTAACCATTTTCAATCAATAGCTATCGGACACTTTGCCGTTCGTTCCCTTGAAAGAAAATATGGCGAGGATATTATACGAAAAGAATATGAGGCAATCGCGAAATCGATCTAACACGGCCCTTACCATTGAAGGTGCGGCAACCATAAATCGGAGTTGAATATGTCAATCTGGACAGATCTACTAAATCGAGGAAAAGATGCCGGTCTTGGAATTGATGCGTATTTCGCGTATGACTCCATATCGCTCGATCTTTGACTGGAGAAGTTTTTCTGCAGCAATTCCAAGGATGGGAAACTGGATTTGACTCTTTTATTGCTGGGTGAATCCGAGAAATTAACCGTTTCAGCCGACTATGAAATCAAGCGAAACGGAGAAGGTCTTTTTGTCATCCTCCATCGAGCCGAAACCAACAGGCCCTGGTTGAACAATCTTATTGCCGATTATGTACTCGAAAAAACCCACCCCATCCCTGGATGGCTCGAAAAGCTGCTGAAAGCAATTTAGGGAAAGCTTGCATAATCGTAGATGTCATTCCCAAGGACTACCTTCCCACATGGGGAGCAGTGCAAATGTTTCACGCCATGTGGGCAGACCCTTCCTCGAAAAGATCGGTGGGATCATCGAGACCACTAAGGAAGTTGAGCCGAATAAAATAAAGCTCAAAAGAAGCTAATTCTGATCCAGTCCATCCTCTTGGGCTTCACTTTGTGGGCGAGAGGGTTTTGCGGTTAAGAGAAATGGCGAGTATGTGATATCTATTGTCACCGTCCTCAATTAGATTCTTCCAGCTACAAATGATTGCTCACGCCCCAGACATCCCATTTCTGGGGCTTTTTCCTGTTGGCATAGACCTTTTAAATCACCAAATCATTACGACACGCTATACTTTTTCTCCAATTGCCCAGAGACTGACTGTTAGCGGGGATCCTCCTCAGGCATCTCAATAGAATCGCTGGAATCGGCATATTGATGCGATTGGGGATTCCTCTAGGATCATTCTCCAGAATCGAGATGTTGACGGAGATCCAAATAATCCTTCTAAAAGTACCCACAACCTTCAGGATTTGCGATTTAAGGTACACTTCATAACCCGGTGTACGTTTGCATTAGGATTTACAGAATCCCCTCACAGCTCATATTTGGAACAAACATCCCATCTCGAAGCCTTGGCGCAGAGATGGGTGTATACTAATATCTATTAGTATCTATAGGTAAAAAACATCATTTCTATTCTTTATTTACAATGGGTTTATGAGCTCCTTGCACTCAACAGTACTAGACTTTGCACTCGTTAGTACTAGACCTTGCACTCAAAGGGACTAGACCTGTGTAGTCCTCTCGCGGACAAATGAGAACGCCTTCAACTAAATTACGGGAATCAGTTGAGACTGAAATTGATCCTGTTGACCTCAGCATGCAAGCCACTCTCCTGCAAATGTGAATACACCTGAGTTGTCTTCACATCTGCATGCCCCAATAATTCCTTGACAGCATAAATGGAAACGCCGTCCTGGACCAACCACGAAGCAAAAGTATGCCGGAGAGAATGCCAATGTAATCGATCATCGCTCAATCTGCATGCATACACATAATATTTGAATTTATGCGAAAGCCAGCCCTCCAATATTTTCCGGTCATTCAACCGAAACACGTAGTCATCCAAAGCATCGTGTTGCTGAACTGCCGATTTCTGCCTCAACAGATACACCGCGGTTTCGCTTAGCGGTATATCCCGCCTCTTCCCTCCTTTGGTGCTGAATTGCGAACTACTTTCAATCGAAATTGACTTCCTCCCATAGTTCACATCTCGCCATCGTAGATGGGTCAATTCACTTTGTCGAATCCCGGTAAGAGTAGCGAAAACAACTGCTTCTTTCAGCCAGGGTTCTTTGATCGCAGCCAACATTCTTTGGAAATCCTCTTTTGTAAAGAATATCGGGACACGTTGAGGAACAGCACAGAACCTGACCTTCGTGAATGGATTTTCTGTAAGATATTCCCATCGCACAGCAATATTAAAAGCACTCTTGAGTGCAATCAGTCGAGTGTTGACCGTGATTGGCTTCACGACTTTCAACCGCTCCGATATGTATAAATCCACTTGACGATGTTTAATAGTCGTCAGGTTTACATTTCCCACGATCTGTATCAATGTCTGGAAAGCTTGATGGTATATTTTTATCGTGTCTTTCCTATGGGTTGAAGATAAATGCGAGAGGACTTCATCCCGGAATTGTGAAACTGTTATCTTCATTTTCTCTCGACGGACATACCGACCGTCAAACTGTTTCAGAAACTGGATGGCTCCACTTTTTTTCTTCGTGCGAGTGGAAATCTTTTGTTTCCTTCCGCAATGATCGTTGAAATAGAGATAGTAAATGCCTGATGGTAGTCGGGTGAGATACATTTTGCCTCCGGTTCGGAGACAAATATTTGCGCCAGGGGAACTACTTGAGGAACTACTTGGGATCAGAAGATCATCAACACCCTTTATTTACAGGCAGACTCGAACTGCAATTAGAAGTTTAGGAAACTCCCGTTCTATCCTGTTGAACTACGAGGGCGGGTACAGATGCTTTTATGACCGATTCTTATGTTGAAGAGCATCAGAACAACACAAATTTCCGGTCGAGAGGTGACTACTTATGTAACTACGTGCCATGTTTACTCGCAACCGAAGATCTTCCGCACTTTGGACTGTTGCGAGCGTTAATAATTATTTGTATTGAAGATCTCTTTACGTCCAATTGTAAATATAATACACATTAGAAGCGTTTGCAAGACAAACTAACCGGCTGATTTTTTTAAGGTTGTTCGTGATAGAAGGGATACTCGATGCATAACACAGGAGAGAATTGTGTAGATAGCGGGCGTGTTCATTTTTGTGGAGAGTTTTTAGCCACCTTTCGCCCCAATTATCCGTGGCGGCATTGTCCCAGCTTTGCCACCGCGCGATTTTCCCTGATCCTTGATGACAATCGAAATAATATCCTCCGCTTTCAATTGATGTGCTTGCCTGACCCCAACTACCGCGTCGAAGTGATTGTCCGCTCGCCGCTCTTCGGTGTGTGTTCGTCCGCGCTTTTTGTATGTGATTGCGTAGATTTTCATTGAGAGAGTATCAATACCTCGGCAACCGAACGCGAGCATGCCGCTGTGGTTGGCGAATTGTTAGGCATTTTTCAAGACTGCAGACCAACTAAGGGGCAATGTAGGACCTTGGCATAATTTGAATCCCACCATTACTGCAAGCGCAGTCGTCGATTTGAATTCCTCTTCGGAGACATGGAACAGTTTGGGCTCTATGAGCAGAAACTGCCCTTTTTCATTGAGGATATTCTTAAGTTCTTTGAAGAAAGACATTTTCTCCGGAACTTCGTGAACCATATAGAAGGCCAAGATAAAATCTACTCTGTCCGATACATTGGTTTTATCCTTGTCGCATTTTACCAACCTAATCCTTTCCTGGAGCTCTGTCCCTTTGATCTTGCTGCTGAGT
>JAPLFO010000180.1:0-38591 GCA_026390635.1 Ignavibacteriales bacterium | reverse complement strand
TCTGGAGCATTCCTTCCTGTAGATCAGCCGATATGACCTTCCCGGTCTTTCCAACCATCTTTGCCATTTCGATGGAAAAGAACCCGGGGCCACATCCAATATCGAGGACTGTCATTCCCTCTTGAACATACGGGGCCAGTATCTTTTTGGGATTTTGTAACCACTTTCTAATTTTGCTATCGAGCGAATTGGCATACTCGACAGGACAAACGCGATTTCTTTCACTATCCATCTTCACCCTTTCAATTAAATGCCCAACGCTCTGCATAGCCGGCTGGCAATGGAGCACAGCGGAATTGTCAGACCGAGTTGATGCAGTTGCTAGAGACTTGGACGAAAACCCTATTATTTGCCACAAAGAAAAAGGAAAAAAGCTGATTGAAAAATCCAAGTTTGTGTCTTCGTGTCTTTGTGGCAATGCCTTTTGACCAAGTTTCTAGGAGCGTTTTTCATACTCCGGGTACAGCTTTTTAATGCACGCAGGGCAAATGCCGTGACTGAAATCAGCTTGAGGGTGTCGAAGAAGATAATGCTCAATGGGATGCCAACTATCTTCATTGTCTCTGATGCTTTTGCAGTTTGAGCAAATTGGGACGATCCCTCGTAGAGCTTGAAGCTCCATCAAATAGTCTGTTAATCGTTTGTTTTTTTCGCCAAGCACTGCATTCACATAAATTATTTCAAGATGTGTCTCTATCAATCTCTTGAAATTTAGCATGAGATTTTCAAGTGTTTTCGAATATTCATTTCTCTTGTTGTCAAGAACACAAATAGTGCCGAACGGCTGTTTACTTGGCAACAGAAGGGGAAATCCCAAATAGGAAATCATGTTCAGCTTTATGTCTGGGTTATTTTTCCAGTGGTCGTCCGCCAGAGCATCGGGCACAAGAAGTTTCTCCTGCGTTCTAATGACGGTTTCACAATACAGTCCCGACCCTTGGAACTGCGCACTGTCACCTGGATGGTAAGGAGTTCCCTCACTCTGACTGGAAACAAACACTTCAATATCAGCATCGCGCAATCTCATAATCAATGCGGCAGGAATGTTCGCAACGTGAGCGAGGATGTTAAGGAGTTCCTGCCAGTTTTCCATAATATTCTCTGGCAAAACAATCTCGATTTTATCGTTTATCATTCTTCGCTCCCAACGATTTGACTTAACCTGTCCAACGGATCCTCCGGATCGAAGACCCTTCGGGTCGAAGATCCCGTTGGGACGGCGCGGTGTCAATGCACATGTAAATATTACACAATCTGGTTGTCCGCCAGCGGCTTCGTTTGTAACATGCATTATTCACATCTTGACAGCATCTCCTTCGCCGTGCCAAGATTCCGTATCCTATTTGAAGGAGAAGATAAGTTCCCAGCGCTTATGTGCTTGTTGACCATATCGAAAATTCACTACCGCATTTGCTCCTATCGCCTTAGCTTCCATCGCAAGCTTTCTTTCACCTCCATTAGATTGGAATTTTGCCTTGATATTTCCACACGCAAACTCTTCATCGTGGCTGCGCCAATAAATGATTCTTCGGTGAAGAATACGTCTCGCAAGACCGTCCCTCTTAGACCATTCCGGATTTCCACTATTTTTTATCTCTCTCGAGGACAATAATCATCTCTTCACGAGCTCCGGTGAAAGAGGGAATATTGGCTGTCGTTGCGGCCTTTACTTCCCAGCCTTCAGTTGCATACGAATTTATTGCAGATTCCAATTTTTCTGGGTCAAACTTGCCTGCAAAAAATCTATCCTTTTGGGTGAGAATCTTATATTCTTTCATCTTGCCCTCGTTTGATTAGTGGATGGGAAGTTGTTTGTCCAGATCTGCAGCACACTCTTATATTTCAACCCTTAAAAACATAAAAACCCCCACCGCCACTTACGTGACAATGAGGGTATCATTTTTCGTAGGACAGTTAAGCATCGTCCACCACCTTTAGGCCAACAGCGCCTTACCACCCTTTTACCATGTGCGTCAATGTAGGCCGAATTGAGAACAGAAGCAATTATGCGACCGATCTCTCTATGCTCCATTTTTTTCACAATCACACCACCACGGAATACCACGTGCCAACAACGAGCTCCCCGCTCTTGACTCCTGCTTTCGCCGACTTCAGCCCTACTTTTTCATTCTTCGGATCGCCCATACGATTGAGTACCAGCCTTGCATTCGACTCTGCATCCGAGTGCGATTGAAAGTAGATCCCGTGTTCTTTGCGGGGACTCTTTCCCTTCTTAAGTTGTTAGGCGCCGCCAACCCGCAATAACCAGAGGATTGCTCGCGCCACAAGAAAGGCTAATGCGGAAAAGATCACTCCCACAATCAGCATCGGAGGTCCCCACACAACTGAAGATATCCCGGCTGTCATTATCAGCGAGATAAGCCAAGCGAGGCGGACTGGACGATGCAACTTCTGCCAGTAGAAGCAAGTAACCGCAGTCAGCAAGCTCAAAAGCCCGCACGTAATCTGAACAATGGTCTCCACTACTTGGCCAATTGTCTGGGATCGAGGAATTTGGTTGAGGCCTCCCGAGATCGAAAACCAAGCCAGAACAAGGAGTAGAAATATCGTACTTGTCAGGATGATCCGCCGAACAGTTGAGCGTATTTTCATGCGTTTTCCTCCAAGGCACCTAACGATTTCTATATTGCGAAAAATTAGAGCGGCGGGGTAGTCCCACGCACATTCTCACCGCCTTCGATAGATCGTGCAGCACGCGAATACTTGATCCGTCGGTCAGGCACAACACATCCTAGTAAATCATTGGAACTATTTTTTTTGTCTTGTTTTTGTAGTTCAAATATTTTTGTCCGAATTGTTCAGCCATAAACCGTTCTTCAACAGCTACTCGGTAATTGTACCCAATAGCAATTGGAATTACCATAAAGATAACTGATAGCCAATTTGACAATGAGATCGAAATCCCAATAAAAATAAGAAGCTGCCCTAAATATCCTGGATGTCTAATATATCTATACATTCCCGTTTCTATCAATTTATGATCCTCAACTTTTGCAACCGAATATGTAAAACTGTTCTTAAGCGTTAATATTGATTGTATTCTGATGATCATACCTGCAATGACCAACACAACTCCAATACCAAATAGAGTATCCCAATGATATATCCTACCGATTGATGTTGCGCCGATCGAAAATGACAAAATATATCCAATGGTTATGGAAATATATAACAACCATAAACTACCTTTATCATTCAAAGCGATCATGATGCCTTTTCTTCTTTGTCGAATATTCAGAAATATTTCAAAGAATGCGTATAAGTATGAGAAACCTATGATTACTAATAATTTCATTTCAGCATCAACTCCTATGTTTTTTGCGTTGTCCCTAACGATTTCTATATAGCTAAAATAAAAGTGGCGGGGTAGTCCCACAATGGAGATCGGCGCTCCTGCAATACCGTCAATCAATGATTACCCTTCGTGCATCAGGAGATCTCTCTGCTATTGTCGCAGATCCCGCGTTCTTTGGGGGGACTATTTCCTTTAAGTGATTTGGGCGCAGCATTAGAGCCATTGAACGATGTGATGAATGCAAGAAGAGCGATGATGGCAAGGCCAACGAGTATCTGGCGGAGGCTTGCCGTAGAGAATCGGAAAGCACTATTCAATCTCAACTGAATTGAAATTGACCTGCCCCCAGATTTTGTGCCAATGATAAGTTAGTTTATTCCTATTATCAAACATTGGCTACCAGATAGGGAAAATAGGATTCGGGGGCTGGTGGGCGATAGCCTAACGAGCTGTGTGGTCTGATAGTGTTGTAGTATTTCCTCCAGCGTTCTGTGATAACTCTCGCCTCAATGATCGTATCAAAGATCTCTCCGTTCAACAACTCGTCTCTCAGTTTTCCGTTAAAAGATTCAATGTAACCATTCTCCCAAGGACTACCCGGTTCGATGAATAATGGTTTCACATGCAATCGCTGAAGCCAAGCATGAATGATCTCCGCGATGAACTCAGGACCATTGTCCGATCGGATGTGCTCAGGGATTCCTCTCTCGATGAACAGGTCCGCCAGTGTTTCAATCACATCAATAGCTTCGATATGTCGGTCTACCCGAATAGCAAAACACTCTCGTGTGAACTCATCGATGATGTTCAGCATTCGTATGGCTCTGCCGTCGCTTGTTCGCTTTGCAACGAAATCATAACTCCAGATGTGATTTCTGTGCGTTGGCCGAAGGCGAATACACGATCCGTCATTGAGCCACAGTCGTCTGCGTTTAGGCTGTTTTGCAGGCACTTTCAGGCCTTCCTGGCGCCATATCCGCTCGACCCGCTTATGATTCACACGCCATCCTTCATTCACCAGCAACCACGTAACTCTGCGATAACCATAGCGGCCATACTCACAGGCAAACCAGACAATCCGCTCTCGCAGCGGTTCTTCATCTGTCTTGATCACGGACTCTCGCCGCTGCGTTGATCTTGGTTGCTCCAAAACCTCACACGCTTTATGTTCTGATACATGAAGCTGTTCCATGGCATCGTTCACTGCCCGGCGCTTCTTTACCGGGTCGTCAGACTTCGACGCACTCTGTCGAGCTCAGTAGTTTCCCCGTGTAACTTCCTTCAATATTGAATTGTCGATCGTTAGATCTGCTACCACCTTCCGCAAGCGATTATTTTCTTGTTCCAGCTCCTTCAATCGCTTCGCTTGATCAATACGAAGTCCGCCATATTCCTTGCGCCATTTGTAATAGGTCGCATCGCTGATGCAAAGCTGCCGCAGGATCTCCTCCATCGACATCCCTTGCGACTGCAATACATCGGCTTCTCGAGGTTTGCCGATGATCTGTTCTGCGGTGTGTTTCTTTATGGCCATGATTGCCTCCTTCTTTGACCCATGATATACTTCCTACGAAGTTCATTCTGGATCACTTTTTGGGGGGCAGGTCAGTATGACTGCTGGGCCAACCATCGTAAACACCGCGATAATACCGACGCTGAGAATTGCAGCCTGTCCCACAGCCAGACCTGTGATTTGAAGCTTGTCATCCTCAGTAGATCTCCCATACAAATACAGTCCGAGGGGGATTACGATAGGAGCGAGAGCTCCCGCTTCGACCGAAGCAAATCCGGCCTGTGAAATACCTCTGTCGTTCGCAAAATTGTTCCACTTCCAATCTGTGCCGTTCTTGACGAGGCCGTAGGTCAATGAAGCGGCAAGAAGGTGATTAATTCCATAATTGTCCATGAATGATTGAACGAGGTGAGTGTCCAGGGATAGAACAAATCGGCAAATGGGAGCGCTGATACTTTCTTTGACCCATCCTGCGCATATAGAGACAATTGTAGGATTGGTAGAAGGTAGTTGAACACAAGAAGATCCAGTTCGTTGCCGCGTGGTGTGACGACTGACGATCGACGTTGAGAATTTCGTTCCAGGAAAATTAACGCGATAATTCATGTATTCAATGTAGCGAAAGCGCGGCTGTTTAACAATGTTAGCGCTTTTGCCATATGACACAACGACAGAACAGAGCATTTTGCCGTAAGTTGGAGTTTCCAGATATTGCGCCGATAACATATATAGGAGGCAGAATGCTCTCCAGCAATAGCCATAGAAGATAAGGAGCCACAAGATGGCCAGCCCAGTGAGTAGCTCTACCAGCGCCGCAGTGAGTTCCGTGCTCAGCAGTTCGGGTGCAAAAATCTACGACAAGCGTGATTTGAATAAGGACGGGAAAGTCACCGACATCGAAAAACTGCGATATGAAATGAAACATCCTTCGCCAAAGGGAAAACCGGCTGGGAAAAAGGACATAGCGCAAAACGTTCAGACCTACAATCAGCAGGGCAAGAGCGCGAATAGTCCGACCGGTGGAATATTGGATGCTCTTGATTAAGTCTCTCGGAGATTCTGATAGTAACCGGCCCTTTGAATATATGTCACTATGGAGGTTGTTCCACTTCAGGAATGGTGAAACGCCCCACCGGAGAATTGGTGGGGCCGTGTTTTTTTATGCATGTCCTCAGCGCGATTTGGCCCAGACATTCCGTCTTACGAAGTTCATTCTGGATCACTTTTTCGGGGGCAGGTCATTGTCAGCTGATCCCAGATCTCTGCCAATGGCGGCATTGTCTCCGGAACGATTCTGTGACATACTCAGAGCATCGAAGGAGACCGACAACACATTCCATCAGCTCATCATTTCTCAAATCGGAAATAAAGCATCGAATCAATAGTCCAGGTTGTCGAAGTAACATCTTTGATTACAGTCTGAACAGCTGAACCAGACGAGTAACTGATTCTAACATGCCTATAGTGATATTTCGTCACATTGCTGCTTGCAGCTGCGCCGTTGACCGAATACACCGCGATATATCCCGGAAGATATCCAGTGGGCGATAGAGGTAAATTGGCTGCCGACAATTCAGTGGTTTCAACCTCTATAATCTGACTTGCGGAATTATAGGTTGAAACAACATACGTAGCAGCAACAGAATTGAGTGTTTTCCCATCCAAAGACAATTGCCCATTAAGAGAAGTCTTTAGCTCTATATAAGTCCCGGGTCCGTGAGGTTCCGTGTATGCATAGGAAAAAGCAGTCGGTGAAGTCCATCCAAAATTCCAGACAGTGAGTGTTATAGGCTTGCTGATGTAATAGTTGTTCGTCGAAGTTCCATATGCGGTAAAAGTAAAATTATTAGCACCCCGTAGCTGGGCCAAGAATTCCTGTTTTTCTATTTTGAAAGTCAGCGAAAGACTCCGCATTCCTTCATAGGGATTGACCGCGTGACGGTTTGTTACGAGCACGATCAAGGAGGTATAGCCGCTCTTTATGCCTTTCAAGTCGGAGACAATCGTTGTGTCCCTACCAACAACAGACTTTGTAACAAATTCGGGTGCCGGGGTGTTATTTGCATTTTTATATTTATAGACGCTCACCTCAATTTCGCTCTTGTCGCCCAAGGGAGTGGAAATTATTTTCAAGTCTTGAAGATCGTCAAAATCCTTATTAAGATGAATTCTGTATACTTTCGCAGAAAGGTCATACATGTTTTCGTTATACGTCTTCAGCGTATCGCCGGCAGTAGCAACAGTCCAAGTTCTCGTCCTTTGAGGATCGAGTTCCCCCTCTCCTCTAATCGTCGAAGGTCTAATAAATGAAACTCTTCCTGTAAAAAACTTATCCAAATATGTTTTCCATACATCAACATAATCCGGAAAAACCGATTTAATGGCATCAACAGGCACTGATTTATTAGTACTCACATTTGTGACAAGTTTAAGTAATGCCGTTGGATCTTTATAATTGGAATTATGAAACAATTCTTTAATAAATACCCCCATACCGTATCCATGCCGGGCTGGTTTTGGTACTGTAACATCGTTATCGATGAATAATTTCCCGGCTTCTATCCCAAAAAATGGACGATTGTAGTAGAGAAGGAACTGAGCTGAGTAAAAGCTGGCAGGATCAGGCTGAATTAATTCTTCTGCATACGTAGTTAGGGCTTCCTGATACCACAAAGTCGCATCGTCAGAGAGTCCATAACAAGAGTGAATAAAATGGAAATATTCGTGAGCGGCAATTGAGCGGATGTCATCGTCGATTTGAACCTTCGCGTAATTTACCGTGATATAAGAACCGTTAATCGTCCATGGAAATCCTCTGCTGTAATATCCAAAGTCGTCACTGGTCGGATCATTAATAATGTAAATTGGGAACGGGCGGGTGGAACTTCTGGCGGAATAGCTGAAGCCCATTGTTGAATAGAGTGCCGAAGAAGCTGCAAGGGCTTCACCTAATTTTATAACCCAGTTCAATGGTATTGCATTCGCTTCCCGATAAACGACAAAAGCCATATGCGGGTCTGGAGTTATTGCGAATGAACTCGTATCTATCCCTGACGCTGCCGTCACAGTAACTTTTGTATCGTCCGTTGCTACTGATTTCTTAAGGCCAAACGCACCAGAACCGAAATCTATTGAAGAGATGAGAAATCCTGAAGAATCTTTTGCTTCAAAGTAATTGAACGAAGTAATGGAATGTCCGACACTCTTTGGAGTTGTTGTAAAATAGGACGAAACATAACTACTATTTTGAAGTGGTTTCGTATATTTAATTTTTACGCCCAATTTACCTTGAAATCCTTGAGGCAATCCTTCAATTGTATATGCTTTTGAAAATTGAGTGGTGCCGCCGTAATTTTGAGTAGCCTCGACAATAGTAATTGTGGCTGAGGTGGATATTGATCCTTGTGGTATAGCAATTGCAACCTCAGATGTGGAAAGAGTCCCTCCCTGAATCCCAATAGTACCGGTAGCTATAATCTTTCCGCCGGTGGTGTCGCTGTTGCCGTTTCCCGGAGAGACTATATCGTTCGTTTTCTTGCAGCCTGAGACAGAAGCAATCATACTCCCGATCAAGAGTAGAAACAGTACATTTTTCATGAGTAGTCCTTCCGTTCATTGAGGTTGAACGATTAATTGAATTGATAGCGCCCGTTGCTTCGATAATCAATCCTGTCAGTGTGTGAGGCTGGCAGGTCTGATATATTCTTGCTGACCAAAAGCTATTTCATTAAAACCATCCGTTTTGTTTCTCTGAATTTTCCTGCCTGCATTGAATAGAAATAGACGCCGCTTGCTGCCGGCAATCCATTTTCAATTTTTCCATCCCACCGGACAGCGTAGTTTCCCGAAGGCAACGCTTGATTCAATAGTCGTCGGACACGCTGACCCTGAGCATTGTAGATTGTCAATTGCACGTCCGTTGGTAGAGAGATGGAAAGTGTGATGATTGTAGTCGGATTGAACGGATTGGGATAATTTTGTCCCAGCATCATCGTTGCAGGAATATTTTGTTTCCCCGTGCGATCGGAAATACCTGTAAGAAGGGATGCACCGGTGCCGCGACTGTTTCCGGATGGATTTGCACTATAGAGATTGACAAAATCAGGACGGAACGACGGCGAAAGTTGGTATGCAGATTGCCATTCTTCATCCGTCAATCGCTTAAAATTAACACTGACATGTTCGTAGTAGCTCGATACCGGTCCGATGTATGAAACCAGTTTGCCGCCAGGTGATTCTGTGGTGACGATCGCAAGATTCACAGAACCGGTTCCGGCATGCATTACCCAACCGACTGGCGTATCATAATCATATGGACATGTATGAACATCAGCAACGATATAGTCTTGTTTTGTATACCCTTCATTAAATACACCATTGTCAACAAATCCATAGAAAACGTAAGCATACCATCCAAAACGCTCGTAACCTCCATCTCCACCCCGACACGCTGAATGTACCCCGTTCCGAATCATTCCCGCCAGGAACTCCCTTTCATTGTCGGTCAAAGGAGACATTGCCAGTTCTTTTCTTGAGATGGATTCTAGCGTGTCTGCGACCGAACCAAAGAAAGTCCAATAGTGTAGAATTTTTTCTTTCATTCCACCAGACGAGGATGGTATCAGAATGTTGAATGTGTCCTTTGCAATTGTTGCGAATTCTTTCAACGTTCGGTAGAATTCAGGATTCGGCTCGACATAACTTTCCGGAAATGAACATGCTCCTCCGCCCGTATATGACTGTTTGGCATAAAGGAGAAAATCATGACGCAATTCTGCCCAAGAGGCGAGCTGCGTGGTCATCTTTTCCTGCCACCAAGCAGCAGTTTGCATAAACTTGGGTAGAGTGTTCCTTACTTGCGGCGGATTGAGTGTTCTGATTGAATTCAACCAGTTATTATAGATGGATCCCTTCCAAAACTGCGGTTCATAGGATTCAACAAGATAAGTAAGCGCTGCAAGATTCGATGAATATTTGTATTGATTGAGTTCCGGTTCCAATAGTTGCCCCGCGGCATCATTCCCGAGAGCGAATAAGAAATCGTATCGTGAGGGCAACGCGCGCCACACTTTTTGATTATTGTAAAGAATCTTATCGAACACCACATTGCACGCGATGTACGAGTCTATGATAAATCTCTGACCCAGGAGCAGAAATGCAGATGCCGGTTGAACGGCTTCCGGAGTTGTCATATCGCTGATGAGGATCTGAGAGAGAATCTTCTGGAACGCCCACGATTTTTGTTTAAGTGTGTCTTGAACATTTCTACATCGCAACGTGTCCAACAATTTGTGTGCGCTATCAGTTTTTGTCAATTCCATGAGCGTACGAATATGCGGAAGAGCGACGTTATCGGATTCTCCGATAAAGAATTGAAGAATGCGTTCGATCTCGCCGAGCAATGGATACCCTTTTGCAGTCTCAACAACTTCTGCAATCAATACGGCATCAATGATCTGCCGTTGGATATCGGACTTTGTTTGCTCTGGACCACTTGCATTTTTGGGTGCGATCAGGTAGATCTCCATTCGCCCAAGCCACATCAGCGCCTGAAAATATTTGCTTAGTTGTTTACTTTGCGTATAGTGTCCACGCACGGTGAATTGACTGAAGTCGATGGTCTTCGGTGTTGATGAAAAGATCGTGTCATCACATGGACTTTCGGATTTTATGTGTTCCATCATTTTTGCCACTTCGCCGGATGTTTCGGTAAACACCGGAGTGACGGTACTGTTCAGTAATTTTCTTGGCACGGTCAGATAGAGATCAACATCTTGAAGCATACGCTTCATCTCAGGATATGCCGCATATCGGATTGCAAGTGCGGGTAGTTGAGCATGGAATAGTGCAAGCATTGAATCGAGCTTTGGGATGAGGATCGATTCTTCGATGTCTTGGATTATACAATCCATCGACATGTGCATTGCATGAAGCATTGCGTCGGTCGAGACGAAGACCGGGAGATCTTTATTGTAGATCTCCTCGAATGCCGTCCCGAATGACTGACGTGAAAGCCGCTCCGTTACCATGAATCCATTTTTTCCAATCAACGACTTTTCATAGCTCGTAAGAGCATATTTGATCTGGATGCTGTCGCTGTAAAGTGCGCCGACAAATTGTGTTGCCGCCCCTTTCTCAAATATCCCCGCAGGATGAAGCGACAACAGTTGCTGTGCGGACATGTTTTGATGTGAAGACAGAAATTGTTTGTACACGGAAACGTCGAACTGTGGATTTGTTTGCGCAACGATGATTGTTGCAGACACTATCAATAGTAGTGTCAAAACCAAAATGCGAATTGTTCTTTTCATACATCGCACTCTTTTGAGGAACTGCGAAACGACGTGCACTAGAAACAGTAAAGCCCCTGCCAGCTTTCGCCAACAGAGGCTTCTAAGTATTAACGGTAGTGTTGCCTGTAGATAGGAGTCCTCTGGTGAGGACAGCTGGGGTCAATGTGTATGGGCCAAATATAGGCTTATCCACGGGCAATGGCAATGCTTTCTGAGGCAACTGGAACATTCAGGTAAACGACAAAATCACCAAATTGGTGCGACACGTCGCTCTTTTTCTCCAGTTTCCTGCAAGCTGACAGTTGGCGGGGATCCAGACTTTGCCAGTTAGACACTCTCTTCGTTGCGTGCGTTGTAGTAGAGAGGCCTGTCTGTGTGTGAGGCTGGCAGGTCTTTATTTATTGCTTTGTAGACTGCTCACCGCATCAATATCATTTTCTTCACGTCTACGAAACGCTTTGACGGGTCCGAAGAACTGACGGCTTCTATGCGATACAAATACATTCCGGACGCGACATTTGCGCTCCAAGTGATCTCATACCAGCCGGCGGATTGTTCCGAATTAATGAGATCTGAGATTTGCTGCCCAAGGACATTGTATATCTTAATAGAGACGCGGCTTGAAACCGGCAACCCATATCGTATTGTCGTTGATGGATTGAACGGATTCGGATAATTCTGGTACAGAGCTATCGAAGAAGGCAGCTTTCTCTCCTTCGCAACGCCGGAAGACGCTACCGGATAGCGATAGACTCCGTCTCCGAATGTACCCGCGTAGAGATAGTTGTCTTTTTTCACCAACGCCCGCACTTCCTTCAGATATCCGGTATTCATTGCACTCCAATTTGCACCTCCATTTGTTGACTGGTAGACGCCGCCGGATGTTCCCGCATAGATCGTTGTTCCCGAAACATACAACGCTTCGACGCTTGTATCGGTCAACCCGATGTTCGACTTCGTCCAGATGCCCGTGCTGACCGGTGCCGTGTATATCCCTCCCTGCGTCCCGCTGACCAAAGTTGATCCATACACGACGACAGCCCGCACAAAAAGACTCGATGACGTCAAGAGCCCGGTGCTCAGAGCAGTCCACTGCACACCATCATTTGTCGAACGGAAAATGCCGCTGGTCGTTCCTGCGATGAGGTTTGTTCCTTGAAGAGTCAACGTGCGAACCGTTGTCGTCGTGAGTCCGCTGTTATTGGCGGTCCATGTACCGCCGAGCTGCACTGCGCTGAAAAATCCACCGCCCTCTGTTCCAGCGAAAATTGCATTTCCCTTCATCAGGACTGCACGGGTGAAAAGCGTGGAAAGTCCGGATACCGCAGACGTCCACGCATTTGAATCGGTTGCAGTGTAGCACACTCCTTGTGATGTTCCCGCAATAGTGGTTGCCCCGTTTGTATACAGTGTCAGAATACCTTTGCTTACAATATTCTTATTAATAGAATCCCACGCGGCACCATTGTTCGTGGAGCGCCAGACACCCTGAGCATCCGTGCCTGCAACGATGTTTTTCGTATCAGCGGTGAGTGCATAGATATTTTTTCCGGCAAGACCGACAGCTGTCCATTGTGCCAACGCCGAAGATGCACAAATCATCACGGCAACAAACGGGTACGATAGCATTTTCTTCATAGCGATCCTCCAAATTGATGAACTTGATCGTTCGCCATCCATCGTTTCACATTTCGCATGACCATCATTTGAAAAACACAAACGCCTCTGCCGTAAACCCGAGAGAGGCGCTTTAGACGACCCCAATCGTCATACGACCGTTCAATTATGTGCAGGAATGTAGGTGGAATCGGGGAGAGTAGCAAATAGACCTGCGGTCGGTTGTCCGCCCTGTAATAGCTTAGTTAAAATGTCATGGTTTGTGCTTAATAGAAATGTCAGGTAATTAGCATCTTTGGGATCCGACTACCAGGAAGGAGCCCGAGATGACGGAGACCCTGACAATGAGCACGAAAGAACGACAACGGCTGCAAGTCATCGGCCGGATACAACACTCAGACACCACGGTCGCGGCAGCTGCCGAAAGTCTGCACATCAGCCAGCGGCAGATGTATCGCCTCTTGTCCCGTCACAAGCTCGATGGCGATCGAGGAATCATTCACCGATTGCGGGGCAAGGCCTCAAACAATGGCTATGCCACTGTCGTCCGTGACCAGGCATTGAAAATATATCAAGAACGATATGACGACTATGGTCCGACCTTATTCTCGGAGATCTTGGCGAAGAATCACCACATGCATATCGACTCCGATACTCTTCGCCGGTGGCTCAAGCAGGCAAAACTCTGGAACGGAGCCCGGGCAGCTCGATTACATCGTCAAAAGCGTGCCCGACGTGAAGCTATCGGATCATTGCTGCAATTCGACGGAAGTATCCACGACTGGTTCGAAGGCCGGGGACCAGTGTGTTGTCTGCTGGTCGCTATTGATGACGCCTCAGGTGAAGTTTTCCTGCGTTTCGCCGCTTCTGAGAATACTGCTGATATTCTCCGTATGCTCCAGAGCTATGTCGAGCACTTTGGGATACCTCATCAATTCTACTGCGATCATGGCTCTGTTTACTACACCGAACACCACCATCAAACCGATGTCGCACGCGCACTCAAAGGACTCGGTGTTGAACTCATCTATGCACGTTCCCCGCAAGCCAAGGGCCGCGTCGAACGATCTAACCGCACCCATCAGGATCGACTCATCAAAGCCTTACGGCGCAACAACATCTCAACGATCGAGGCAGCAAACCAATTTCTCGAACACACCTACATCGCCGAACATAATCAACGCTTTGCGAACACTACGGGGCTTCATGACATTCGTCGTTCAGCCACGGGCCTTGATCTCAAAAACATCTTCTGCTTTGAAACAACACGACACGTTTACTATGACTCTACCATTACCATTAACAACACGTTTGTTCAGCTTCTGCGATCGAACCAACCCATGCCTCCGCCTCGAACACAGCTTATTGTCCGGCGATGGCTCGACAACTCTCTTCACATCTTCTGGAACGATCATGAACTACGATATGAGTTCTTCTCCAACAAACCACGACCTCCGGTTCCTCGGCCCCACAATGTGCCAGCAGATCACCCTTGGAGACAGAAACTCGTCGGTTCCGTTCGCGCCCAGCAACGACTTGACAAACTATTTGACCGACATCACCCAAAACCGTATCATGGATCTAAATCAAAGAAACCCACAAACCACAGCACCAAGCATTCTATACCCTGACATTCTAACTAAGCACGATTATATGACATTTTAACTAAGCTATAACAGGTCGGTTGTCCGCCCCCAAACGGTTGAAGAGTTGCACATTTGTGAATTCTTTTGTATTTTGACTGCTCAAGTCTAATAGTCGAAAGGTCAATAAATGGCACGTGCATGTAAGAATGGTGGCGAACGACAAGGGGCAATCCTGGATGCGGCACAGAAGCGCTTCGCACATTACGGCATCTCCAAGGCCACCATGGACGAAATTGCGGCGGATGTCGGTCTTGGAAAAGCATCCCTGTATTACTACTTTCCAACGAAAGAGGATGTTTTCAAAGCAGTGTTGGAACGGGAGGAGGGAGAATTTATTGCCGCCCTGAGCGAAATTACCGGCGCGGATATCGCTCCGGACGAAAAGCTGGAGCAGTTCTTCGCGAAGAGACTTGAACTATTTCAGCGGCTTCTGAATCTCGGCCGATTCAAGGCTGATTCATGGGAGCAAATGAAACCCGCGTTTCAAGTTCACCTTGCTTCGATAGAGAAAAAGGACCTGCACATCCTGACACGTATTCTGAGAGAAGGCATAGAAAAGGGGGATCTCTGCCTCCGCAACCCGCAACGGACAGCAACGATTATTCTGCATGTGCTGCATGGTCTGCGCCTGCGCGTCATCAGGCGTCTACAGACTCCCGACGAAGCCGCCGCCCTGTATACCGAGCTCGGAGAAGAAACGCAAGAGCTGCTCCACCTGCTGCTGACCGGAATGAAAAAACGAACCACTGCCAGAAAACTCAAATAGAGAAAAGAGCAATCGAATGACAAACCCGGACATCAAGAACGAAGAGGAAGAACAATCCATCGACGCGGTTCCCATCTACCGGAAAATGAAGATCGTCATTCCATTCATGCTGCTGATTATTATTACATCAGCCGGTGTCTGGAAATTATATCAGGGGTCCCTCGACTTTGTCAATACGGACGACGCGTTTATCGACTGCAACAGGATCACCGTCAGTGCGAAAATTCTCGGAAGGATCACTGCGGTTGCCGTCAACGAAGGCGATTCAGTCGCGCGCGGATCGGTGCTGGTGAGGCTTGATGATAGTGACCTGCGGGCACAGGAAGCACAGTCCCGTGCCGCTTGCATCCTTGCGGAAGAAAATCAAAAACTGACAGGCGTCAGTCTTTCGAAAGCGCAGGATGATTTCAAGAGATCCGAGAAACAATTCCGCGAAGGAATTGTCACGCGTGAACAATTCGACCACGCTCAAAATGAACTGGAAGCCGCGCGCAGCCGTCAGGCGATCGCCGGTGCGCAGATCGCAACAGCACATGCGCAGCTCGGGGTTATTGAAACACAACTGTTGAATACGGTGATCCGCTCGCCGATGGACGGCACGGTGTCAAAGCGATGGGCTCTTGCCGGCGACGTCGTGCAGCCCGCGCAGCCGATTCTGAGCATCTACAGTCTCGACAGTGTCTGGGTGACAGCAAATCTTGAAGAGACAAAGATCTCGGCGCTGAAAGCCGGTGATACCGCCTCCATCGGCATCGATGCGTACCCTGATGCCGGATTCCATGGAATGGTGCTGCAGCTTGGAACAAATACCGCTGCGCAGTTTTCCCTGATCCCTCCGAATAATGCAGCGGGCAATTTTACGAAAGTGACGCAGCGAATCCCCGTGAAACTATCGGTCACTCCTGATCAGGTCCGAACGAAAGCACTGCCGCTTCTTCCCGGGATGTCGGTGGAAGTATCGATAAAGGTGCGGTAGTATGTCGCCTTTTAAAAGCCTGCGCGGCCACGTCCACTCGCGCGTTACGTCGCTTCATCATGAGCACGAATCCTACCGCTGGTGGGTCCTTGTCAATGTCATGATCGGAACATTCATGGCCGTGCTCGACAGCACGATCGTGAATGTGGCGTTGCCGAAAATCATGGCCACCTTCGGCGTTGATATGGACAAAGTAGAATGGGTGATTACGGCGTACATGCTTGTGTTTGCAGTGATGCTGCCGACGTCAGGATGGATAGCCGATCATTTCGGCTACAAACGAACCTACTTCTGGGCACTGTTTGTGTTTACCCTTGGTTCCCTGCTGTGCGGCCTTGCGTGGAATGAAAATATGCTGATACTCTTCCGCGTCATTCAAGGCGCGGGCGCGGGATGTATGATGCCGGTCGGCATGGCGATCGTTACGCGTGAGTTCCCGCCAAAACAGCGCGGACTTGCACTTGGCTTCTGGGGAATTGCTGCGGCTGCGTCGGTCTCTCTCGGACCGCTCGCGGGCGGATATCTCGTCGATAATATCAGCTGGCATGCGATCTTTGACGTGAATGTTCCTGTCGGACTGGTGGCCATGGCGGCTACGTATGTGATTCAGCGCGAATACCGTGCAGAGCGGACCCGGTCGTTCGACGTCGTTGGTTTTGTGTCTGTGTCGGTCTTTCTTAGTTTTCTGCTGCTCGCCCTGGCTGACGGTAACGCATCCTGGAATACCGGCGGCTGGACTTCGCCGATGATTCTCTCCTTTTTTACAATCGCGATCGTGGCGCTCTGCGTTTTTCTCTTCAGGGAATTGACCATTGAGCATCCGCTGATCGAACTCCGGCTGCTGAAGGATTTCAATTTCGCAGTTACGAATGCAATCCTCTTTCTGTTCGGACTCGGAATGTTCGGCAGCACATTTCTGCTGCCGCTCTATCTTCAGAATTCGCTTGGATACACGGCGCTGCAGGCCGGGGCGGTGTTTCTGCCGGTGGGAATACTGCAGGCGTTTCTTTCTCCGATTGCAGGGATCATGTCGGACAAGCTTAATCCAAAAATTCCCGCAGCCATCGGCATTGCGCTGCTTGGAATCAGTCTCGGAATGAACGGCAGCATCTCGTTGTTTTCAATGCACTCCCAGATCATGCTGCCGCTGTACATCCGCGGCATCGCGATGGGAATGCTTTTCACGCCGCTTTCAACACTAGCGCTCTCCGACATTCCGAAACGCAAAATGGCGCAAGCGTCCGGAATGTTCAATGTCATCCGCCAGGTTGGCGGCAGCTTTGGTGTTGCAATATTCGGGACGCTGGTCTCGCGGCGTGTCGTCTACCATACAGCCATGTTCAGTCAGGCGGTGGATCAGACAGCGCCGGCATTGAAGCAGATGTCATTCATGCTTCGGCAGTTTGCCCAACAGACCGTGGGAGGGCCGGCTGCGCTTGCCGGACAACGGGCAAATTCGCTGATCGCGAACCATATCGTTCAACAGGCATTTGTCCGCAGTGTTGACGATGCGTTTCTTGTTGCCGCCGGGCTGACGCTGCTCGGAATACTTCCCGTATTCGTGTTGCGCGCCAAGCGAGAGAAAAAAGACAGCGATGCTCATCAGACAGTATCAACGGAATAACTATGAAGGAAGACGAATGAAAGTGCGCGTGATGCAACAATGCCTGTACTTCAGCATGCTGATGATGTTTCGTGCGACTCTGTTCGGCGGTCAGCCGGATGGCGATTCGCTCTCACTCAATCAAGTGGTGAACGTCGTCCTGAGCAAGCATCCCGCTCTTCGGCAGGCTGCCGAACAGATGATTGCCGCGGACATCCGTACGAAGCAGACGGAAAGCGCTTGGAATCCGACAGTCGGCCTCGAAGCGGGTTATACGAGACTGGCGCCCATTGTTGAAATAGAATTCGGATCGATGGCGTTCCGAATGTATCCGTCGGACAATTATGATGTTCACGTCACTGCCCGTCAATTGGTCTATGATTTCGGAAAAAATGCGGCATCAGCGGATGCAAATAGATCGCGCACGGAGATTGCCAAGTCGGGCATCGAATTGATACGCACTTCGCTGGCGTACCAAACGATCCAGCTTTTTTATACGGCGCTGTATCTTCGCTCAGCCATTGCGGTTCAGAATGAACAAATCCGCACGCTGCAGGAGCACATCGATGTCGCCAAAAAACGCATCGCCGCCGGTACTGCAACCGACTTCGATGTTCTCACAACCGAAGTGCGAGCAGCAGCCGCACAGAACCAACTCATTGATCTCCAGAATGCAGAGCGAAAAGCACAAATCCAGATCGGACGATTGATGGGACGCGAGAACGGCGATCTTATATGTGTCAAGGGGGATTTCGAACGGATGCATATGGTGCTGGATGGCGACTCGCTTGTGCAGATCGCATATCATCAGCGGCCGGAAATTATTACGGCCCTGAAAGAGGAGGAAGCATCCCGGCTGCAAGTGCGCGTGGCCGAGATCTCGGACCGTCCGACATTGAATGCCGGAATCAGCTATGGATTGAAGAACGGGTATCTTCCCAATCTCGACGTCTTGCGGGGAAATATTGCCGCTGCGATAAAGCTTGAAGTCCCGATCTATGACGGCGGAAGGACGGATTATCGCCGGGAGGAGACCGAAGCGTCGTTGCGGGGTGTGCAGGCACGGTCGGCCGACACCAAGCTGCAGGCGGCCCAGGAAGTGCGCCAAGCGGTATCTGATCTTCGATCTGGAGAAGATAAGCTGGCAGCGACAGAGCTTCAGGTAACTCAGGCGCGCGAAGCGTTGTCCATCGCCCGCAAGCGATACGATACCGGCACTATCAGCAACATCGATCTGCTTGATACACAGACGGCACTACTGCAGGCTGACTTGCAGCATCTTCAGGCTCTGTTTTCATGTTCGATGAATCGCTACATGGTTTTTCGTGCAATAGGATCGGAAGCCTGGCAATGAATTTCTTGGGTATGGCGCGGAGCGTCCCGGCATGTCGAGACGGGTTCAAATCCCGCCGTTCCAACGTAAAGATGCCTGAATCGCAAGGTTCGGGCATTTATTTTCCCGCCGCCGATAATTCCCCCAAGTAGTCGATCTTCTTGAAACCGGCATTCATAGACATAATATTTGAATTTGTGAGAAAGCCACGTGTCGAGGATTTTATTGTTGTTGAGCGTAAATACATAATCATCCGTCCCCTTCGCCCCTTCCGGCTGAGCTTTCGGTCCTAGCAGATATACAACTGCATCATTCAGCGGAATATTTCTTTTCTTCCCATGTTTGGTTTTGAATGTCGCGCTACTCTCCACTGATATGAGTTTTCGCTGCAAATCAACGGCTCGCCAGCGCAGATTTGTAATTTCACTCAACCGCATTCCGGTTAAGGTTGCAAAGATGACAATTTCTTTCAGCCAACCTTCTTTGATCTTGCTAATGAGTTACTGGAAATCCTCCCTCGTAAAAAAGATAGTAGTTTGCTGCGGGATAGAGCAGAACCGAACATGAGCGAATGGGTTTTCGCCAATGTATTTCCACCGCATGGCAAAGTTGAAGGCGCTTTTCAGTGCGATGAGACGGGTATTTACGGTTATCGGTTTGACTTTCTTGAGCCGCTCCGACTTGTAAAGATCTACATCTCTCATACTAACTGAATGGAGCGGCACATCGCCAATAATTTCCAACAAAGTGTCAAATGCATGTGTGTAAACCTTCACAGTCGCTTTGGTGTATTGGACCTCAATATGAGATATGAGTTCCTTCTTGAAGCATGAAAGCAAAACGCGCGATCTTGCCATCTTCTTTTCCTGCTTGAAGCTATGCAAAAATGCCAGAGCATCGGTTTTCAGTTTGGCGTGTGTTGATACCTTCTGCCTGATACCTCGAGCATCGAAGAAATATAGGTAGTAAATACCGGAGGGTGATTTGGAGAGGAACATCTCGCGCTCCTTCTTAAGGAACGCAATCACTATATGCAGCTATTGAGAGCGAGGAGTTTGTGATGATGCTGAGTAACGATGAAAAAGAACTCCCACCATATACAATTCTGTAATTGCTCATTTTTTTAGATAGAGCCATACCGCTATTGCCAGAGTGATAGTTGCGCAGGGAACTGCAATCATAGGATCTATCCACATGTTAAGATATGCTTGCTTTCCCACATAGGCGGTAACGAGTGCGCCCACCGAGTCACCCACCAGCATCCCACTAAAGAACTTACGTAAGTCGCTTCTATTTTTTGCTCGTAATGCATCTTTTGCGGCTATCTCCGCTTTCCTTAATGCCGTAAGATCTTCAATTGACGTCATCGTGTCTCCCATTGGTTCGCCTGCCTCCTCTATGTTGACATATGAATTCGAAGAATTTCGTCCAAACGATGGAAAAGTGCGTTTAATTCTTTCTCACGTTTGCGATTTTCTGTGTGATTCGCATCGGCAGCAATTGACCCCAACAAAACATCTAACTCGTCCTCATCGACACTGATCGCAATTGAGTTCTTTTGAAGCATTGCATGCTTCAATCTTTTCACAATTTCTGATTCAATGCTTGTGAGAGTGAAGAGCAGATCTCTCTCGTGAATGGTGAATCGAATTTGCAGCGGCATACTAATGATACCTTCTTTTTGCGTCCATGATGCTGCTTGTTTGGCGCAGGACTTGAGCTCACCTGTCCGAAGTGTCCTTCTGGTCGGAGCTCCCCGGGAACGGCGCGGAATTCATGCGCTCAATTCGCCCATGAATGTACTCAACTCTTGCTTTGTAACCAACACTTTTACACGTGCCGTGCCGCTTCGAAAAGACAGAAAACATCCACACTGGGGGCAGCGTTTCTCCTCGCCCGGGACAATCCATTTTCGATTGTACGCCATCGTACGTTCCTTTGTGCGGCCGCAGAAAATCCTCCTTGAAGTGCGGGCGAGTCATTTTCCGCCGTGGGTCTCCAAATATTTCATTTCCCGGTGCGGCACGATTTCCTTTGCATCCGCGAATCGAACATCTGCGATCCGCTCCATCTCTACGACAACGTGCGATTCAAGCGCTCCGAGCTTCCAGAACTTGTCTGCGCTCATTTCCATACTGAAGACCGGAAACGGGACATCATATCCCCGTTCATCCTCGCGCAGCGCATCGCACTGCAGAACCAACGTCCCGAAATAGTCTTTGAGGACGAGAGCGTCCCCGCTCTGCGCCGCAAGCTTCAGAAACTCCTGGATTCTCTTTTTGAACCAAACACGATATCTCGGCACATCCCCGTCTGCGGGCATCTCCATTGTCCCTATGGAGACACAAAGATGAAGCTCCTTGGATGCCGGGTCCAGAACGCAATGGACAATGTTTCCAAAGAACGGATGGATGCGACGCTGTTCGCTGTTTATCCGCCATGAATCGAGCACCGGAAGCGGCTTTCCCTCGTTCAGCATGGCGAGTTCCAATTCTGACGCGTCTTTTTTTTGTTTTTCACGGGAGGCGGCCAGTTCTTTCTTCGTCCGGGCGATAACGCTGTCGTCAACTTCATGATATACATTCAAACGGGATTTTTTCGCAAAGAGCCCGAGAATCCTTACCAGAAGGATCCACACTACCGTCATCACAAAGAGCGAAGCGTACACCCGAAGAGCAAGCATTGAATTGAAGATCGGGAAATAAATTGCGACAGCAATGCCGACCCATATGATTTTATTGACACCAAATAGTTTTCGTTCGCGGTATGGATTGGTGTCTGACATAGTTCCGTGTACGACGATAGAATTTGGTCTAGCATCCATTTGAATTTGTCCACGCCGGGTCTCTTCCACAGTCCATTATCCCGTAGGTGACACTGCCTTGCGAAAGGGACGGTATCATTCCCTGACCACTGAGCATTCTCGATTCTTCAGCGCGTCTATAAGTGTTTTGCCAGAAACTTCTCCATCGCCTCATAGAAGTCGAACCGGTTCTCCTCGTTACTATAGCCGTGACCCTCGTTCTGCTTGACCATGTAGGGAACGTCGATACCCTTTTTCTTCAAGGCGTTCACGATTTGATCCGACTCCGCAAGAGGCACCCGCGGGTCCTTCGCGCCCGCGGCCACCAGCAGCGGTGTTTTGATGTCATTCGCGTGGAAGACGGGGGACGCGGACGCCAGCAATAGGCTATCTTTTTGTGGATCACCCACCATCTCTTTAAGCATCTCGAGGTACGGCTTCCAATAAGGGGGAATTGCCTTCAGCCACGTAAAAATATTCGAGACCCCCACATAGTCAACACCACAGGCGTATAGATCGGGTGTGAAAGTCAAACCGGCGAGTGTTGTGTACCCGCCGTAGCTTGCGCCGTAAATTGCGACCCGCTTCGGATCGGCAATTCCCTGGGCGATCAACCACTTCACACCGTCTGTAACATCGTTCTGCATCGTCTTTCCCCATTGCTTGAACGAAAGTTCCCAGAACTTTCGGCCGTAGCCCGTTGACCCGCGGAAATTCATCTGAAGTACTGCATACCCCCGGTTCGCCAGGAATTGCACTTCCGGATTGAAACCCCACTGATCGCGCGCCCAGGGTCCTCCATGCGGATTCACCACAATCGGCAGATTCTTCGGCGTCGCACCCTTGGGCAGTGTCAGATAGCCGTGGATGATGAGTCCATCGCGGGATGTGTACTCTATCGGTTTCATCTCTGCCAGGTCATTTTCTATAAGCCACGGATTCCGATCGGCGAGCTTCGTAAGCTTGTCTGTTCTCTTTTCGTACAGGTAGTACCACCCGAGCGTACGATCGCTCAGCACGCGGACGGTGAAGACATCTTCCTGCTTATTGTTGAATGTCAGGTGTAATTCATAGTTCGGAAATTTCTTCTGCAGTGCACTGTACACAGCTTCCGTCTCCTTGTCAAGGAATTTCCGTTCCTGTTTCCACGTGACATAGGAAATCTCAGTCAGGACCTTGCGCAGTCTGGAGTAGCTCATGCCGTCGACATCCACTTCGGGATGCTCGAAAATGACACCAGTCTCCTTCACGGCTGAAAGATCGAACGTGACAATCGCGTTTCTGTCCCGTCCGATATTCGACACGGCGTACAGGTTTTTATTATCGAACGTGAAGAAGAGGGGTTGGAACGTTTCTTTGAATGTCGTCGTCAAGATTGTCTTGAAGCGATTCTTTTCAGTTTCACGATACAGAATGCTAGTGTTCACTCCATCGGTTGTAGTGGCAATGCGAATGTGCCCGTCGTGATCAGTCAGCCATCCGGTGATGTTGCCGGGATTCTCGGCGACCATCGTCAGCGCACCGGTGACCGTGTTCAGCCGGTAGGCATCAAAGACCTCTTTCACCCGCTTGTTCATGCCGATGATGACGTCGGTTTCGTGGTCCTTCAGATCATCGATGACCTGAACTTGTACACTGTCGAATGGGGTTAAATCCTTCATCTGCTTTCCCTCGCGATCGACAGCAAAGAGGTGAAAGTTCTCGTCGCCGCCGAAGTCCTTCACAAACAACAACCGATCATTTCCTTTCCAAAAGTATCCGCTCAGGTCGCGATCAGTTACCGAGGTGATGCGCTTCGCTTCGCCGCCCGCCCGCGGTTGAACAAAAATATTCATTCGCTTTTCGTACGGCTGCGTGAATGAGATATAGTCTCCATCCGGCGATACCTGGAAGTACGCCTTCTCGGGATTCTTGAAAAAGTCGCGCATGGGGATCTGTTTGGCCGGCTGCGTACACCCAATGATTGTGAGGAGACAAACAATGCTCGCTGCCGCAATCAAACTGAAAATGATCCGAAACGATTTCATATATCCTCCTCTATATTGTTTCATGCACAGTTGCCGTTTGTTTCTGAAGTAGAGCTACTCTTCTCTGCACTTCGTCATTCTTCAACGGTTTCGATACGACTATGTGAGATTCTCGGTGGACAAAAAGGCAAGACGACATCTCGCAATACACCTGGCACATATGATATTTCAACACTTCGCAGGTGATTCGCGTATTCTGACAAACTCTCGACAACCTCCAACCGGTGCCCTCGAGTTCCGTCCTATTATCGTTACCCGACTTAGAAACAAGGACCCGTTCAGCGTCAGAATTTCTTCAGCGTGACGGGTTAAATTCCCCAGTTGTATTGTTTTTCCCACATAGGTGCAGACAATGTAGCCGAAAACGAAAGCAAAATCAATTTTGACAAGAAACAACTGATGACGATTTGTCTCTTTTCTGCGATTCAATGTACAAATTCGATTTTCTCGAGAATTCTCTCGATCGATCGAGTACAATTGACGCTATCGATCGTCTTTTACTCATACGCTGATTCTGAAGCCACTAAGTGTTTGATACTAAATGACTTAAGAATATGACATTTTTCTCGGGGAGTCGATGGAAAACCGGTGGAAAAGTCCGCCTGAATGTGTAATGCCCGCTCTCCGTAGATTGGAGCACAATTTGTAGCGCGACTCCGTGGAGTCGCGACCATTAAAACGGCAAAGACTGCGACATCAATGATTCTACTGAACGAGACCACAGTATCGATCTACACCACCGTCAATAGCAGGAACTACGGGTGACCCTGAAAAAGAGCACTGAGGATTTGCATAATTTTGAATAGATAGAAAGGATGAATAATAAAGGTAATTCCTTGTAGTCACGAAAATGGCCACGGTGTGGTCCTTTCTTCGTGCAAATTTGCCATTTTGGTGAGTTGCCCCGGACGAGTTTGGGGATCGGGTGCCTTGATTGTGCGATAGATGCCATGGGATCACCAAATTGGAGAAATTGGCCGACTACATCTCCAATTTGAAAATATTTTTGGCTTGACAGAGCCGTTCATTTTTTCGAAATCATGTCATGAAAAAGAATGGATGTTCACAACTACTAAGAGGCAAAATCATGAAATACTTATTGATATTTTTCCTGGTTCTCGGGATGCTGCTGGTGAGCGGTTGCCAGGGCGAGAGTTCTGTTCCCTCCGCTCCGGTACTCAACTCATCTGCAGGAATCGCCCCACCATCGAACATTTCGGTGACTTGTGATCCGCCTAATCCGGCAATTGCGTCACCAAATATTCTGTGGCCTCCCAATAAACAGATGATCCCGGTTACATTTGCTTTTTCAGGAACGCTGGCGACCGGAACAAAATATGATTTGACAGATGAGTACGGACAGATCACTTATCATGGAACTGTACCCGCGAACGCAACTGGAATAACGCTCAATCTTGAAGCGTCACGCGAGGGAAGTGACAAGACCGGCCGTTATTATACGTTTACTCTGACCAACGGGGGTGGAAGTAGCACAACGACTGTCGTCTGTCCGCATGATAAGAGGTAATACTTGATCTTTGATAGAAGAGGCGAATCATTCTTCGATGATTCGCCTTTTCTTGCATCCTCCCGCTCTCAACGCTTTTCCGCATTTTGCACCAGTTCGCCCCCTCCAGGGTCAGATCGACATTCAACAATGAAGAGACGGGCAGCACCAACTCGCGAATGGAATCGGAGATCTCGCTCCCAAACTGCCGAAGTGAAACCATTGTAGTGATGCCGTTGCGAAACATCAACTACTCTATGAAATGAAAACCGCTCCGTCCTCTCTGAGCACTTTTACTTCAAAAGCAGCAGCGCACGCACCGCATGTTTTTCTCCGGCACGCACGACGCAATAATAAGTACCGCTGGAGAGCGCACTTGCGTTCCAGGGGACAGAATAATATCCGGCATCCATTGTCTCATGCAGCAATTCGGCAACTCTTCTGCCAAGCGCATCGTACATCACGACGCTCACGTCCGCACGCTCAGGCAGATCGAAGCGGAGGGTTGTCGAGGGATTAAATGGATTCGGGAAATTCTGATGCAACGCAAATGCTCCCGGGAGTGCCGCACCATTTCGCTCAACCGCAGTTGGCTGGGTCTCTGTGCGGAAGCTGAACGAGTACGGATCCCCGGGAATGGTATCTTTGTTCCCATCCAAAAATGCTCCTGTTGCCGCGCGCGCAGTGCCGGCTATGGTGAATGTATACGTCGTTCCATACGCCAGGTTTGCCGCCTGTTTGAAGAGCAATGTCGTGTTGCTGGAAAGCCAGGTCAAAGCACCTTCCACTTTGGGAGTAATGGACAAAGCCGTCCTAACGGAGGCGGTATCCATTGCCTCGGAGAAGCGGATGCCGATGTTTCTCGTTACGTCGAAGGATGTATCCGTTGCCAACGGTTGGGTGAGCGACACAAACGGCGGCAGCGCAACGGTCTGGAATGAGAGAACGTACGCCCCTCCTGTCCCGGCTGCGGCAGCGCTTACCGTTTTGTTGTCCACGAAATAAGTCGGCGACGGTGAATTCCCCATTTTGTCAAGCGAGAATGAGTACATCGTCTTGTAGTCCATGAGTCCTGAAGGCGTGAACGTCAACACGGTACGCTGTGAATTCCACGACAACAATCCCGGCAGGGCAGGCGATATACTCCAGGCACTACGTACAGCCGCGGTATCCATAGGCATCACGAACGTGAAAGCAACCTGTGCATTCCGTGCGATAGCGGTAGCCCCCTGCAGGGGCGTTGCACTGAGAATTGTCCGTGCCCGGGGAATGGTCACGAAAACAGAGTCAACCGCAATGCCCGGTGTCTCAAACCGGACGGTGTACGTACCAGGAGCGAGCGAGTCGAACATATAGAAGCCGTTGTTGTAAGCATCGCCTCTATACACGATATTCTTTGGAAGCAGGCGGATGACGATATTATTAATCGGCGCCGTGCCGTTCTTCTGGAATCCCGCGATCACGCCGAGTGTATCAAATGGTGCACCATAGTACTGGAGGAATGAATTGCGCAGTGCGTACGCTTCCATCCTGAGGTAGTCGTTGTTCATCATCCGGCGCGTTTCAGGATAGTAATCATGAAACTCACCTTCCGACAATTCACCCGGCATAGTCAGACCGTTTAGCACACCGAGGTTGAATCCTCCATTGGCGCCGCCATAGAATGTGTAGTCGAGCGACACCCCGGGGGTTGCGGGATAACTTCCAGACCACGCCGACGTCCGCATATTTGTCCGGATATTCTGATAGATCATCCCGGCCATCGTAATATCCGCCGGAAATGCCGCGGCGCGTGTCGCAATATTTTCTTTAATCAGGACCAACGTATAGTTGGTACTTGTGTTCGTCCCGCCGGTTGCATTCGAGTGAATTGAATGAAACCAATGCACATTGTTTGTGTTTGCCAGCGTCCACCGCGATGTAAGACTCGGCTCATCTGCATCGTTTGGATAATCGTTTGTGTAGCGTGTCAGAATGACCCACGCCCCCTTCGCTTCGAGCATTGGTTTCAGCCAAAGAGCTTTTTGAAAATTGCTCTCGGATTCATAGAAATTTGTGCCGACATCGGGAATGACATGACGGTCGGTTGCATCGCTGTGGCCGCCGTGACCGGGATCGAAGCAGAATTTTAGTCCCGTAAGATCGCCACGCTGGGCATAACAAAGAGAAGAAACAATGATGAGGAGCAAGGCAATGCTCCATGCGATCGAAAACAAGTGGCGCTCCGAAGGATGCTTCGTAAAAGGCACCAAGGCACAAGGAGTTGATCCAACAGAACAGTTCTTCATTTTGCCATTTTCCGTTTGCGTTTTGCCTCTTTCATTTTGGCTTTTCATCGTGTCACCTCGTACGTCAAAAGGTACAGATCACCGGCCGCGGTCGAGCAGACGATTGTATTGTCCGCAGGTGAACAGTTTGGATTCATCTCCAGGATGTCCGGAGTGGATGTCAATGCAATGGTCGTCTTGCCATCAATGGAAACCGCCATAATCTCCGATGAGAATATGCGGCGACCATCGTCTTTGTCCGCCATGTAGATGATCCAGTCGTTGTCCCGCGTCCAGACGGGAGCATCGCAAGGACCAAGTCCGGTCACATGGTTGCCGGATAAATCGCACACAAATGCTCCCCTTCCCATTCCATAGGCAAGAAGCAGTTCCTTGTTTGTGGAGAGCGACGGCCAGATGTAGCTTCCACCTTTAAGAGGATCCAACAATGTTTTGCGGCCGTTAATCAACACGGCAATTTTTGTGTTCTCAATTCCCAAAAGCACCGGCATTCCTCCGGTGATCGGCGCAGCGTTCTCCGGTCCCACGGCGTCCGAAGAGACCGGCGTCGATCCGCTGAAAGCCGGGAGAGCAATATCATTTCCCTCGCGGGAAACCTTCGCGGCACCCGTTTGGAGATCTTTAAGAATGATGCGCTGCACTCTGTCTCTGGAGCCTTCATTCGTCGTTGTACGATAGGCCAGTTGTCTGCCATCTGCGGAGAGGGAAAAACCGAATCCGCTGCGGGAATCATCACAGACCTGCCGTACGCTCTTGGATGAACGGGTGTATTCCCAGATTCCGTCAAAATTCTCCTCGGTGAAGTAGATTTTTTCCCCATTGGGGCCAAATACCGGCAACGTCCAGTGATGTGTCTGGGAAATCGGCAGCCGTTCTGCCTTCGTGATCTTCATCTGCGCAGTGAGAGACGCTGCAAAGAAAATCCCCACGACGAATAGTAGAAGACGATTCATTTGCATAGTGAATCCTTTGATGTATGAATGAAGCTGTCGGAAACGTAGACTTTTGTAGCCTACTTGAGCACCATAAGTTTTTTCGTTTCGCAAAATTTTCCTGCGGCCAAAGTATAGAAATAGATTCCGCTCGGAAGATTTCCTACCTTCCAGGAGACCGAATATAACCCTGCTTCGTAGAGGCCGTCTGCCAAGATTGCAACTTCCCTACCCAATGCATCGAACACCGCCAGTCGGACGCGTTCTCTCGATGGAATCGCAAAACTGATTGATGTACTCGGGTTGAATGGATTAGGATAATTCTGAGATAGATAATAAGTTACAGGGTTTGCATCTACCCGCTTCACGACTGTTTGCACATATGCATCAAGCTGCAGATCATCGATATAGACATTTCCAGAGATCGTCCCACTGTCAGATTGGCGGATTCGAATGGCCGCAATCTTCTTGCCGGCAGCAGCAGCATTTGGAATTTCCTTAGCGATGATGCGCCAACCCATCCAATTCAAATTTCCCAAAGAAATTGTCTGATTTCCAGGAGAAAGCACCAACTCCAGGACGTTATTGCTATTGTCACCATTCACCCAAAGGCCAATCGTTGCAGCGGAATCGACAGAGATGCCAATTGCCGCCTGGAAGACCGCAAGGCCGCCGGTCAATTTTGTGAACCCATATGAGAGTTTTGCGGACATTGCTCCATATCTCTTCTTTTCGGCTGTGATGGCGAACGCCGTAGCGTTGGAATCGATGTCCGCGTTTCCTGGCGAAAGTCGGGGCTGTGACCAACCTTCCAGATTCGATTCGAATGAGTCTATGACCCGGCCGTCGAAATAGAAATTGTTATCGGTTGAAAATGGAATGACTATCTCGTTTTTTGTTATGTTGCCGTACAAATCCGCCAATCCGGCTTTAAAACGGATCCGATATTGCCTGGTCGCCAGCAACCCAACCGGTGTAAATCCGATAACTCCCTGATCATTGATAGTTGCATAGCTGGAAGACGTATAAGACACGGTCCTGCCTGAATCGGATTCCAGGAGTACACGTCCGGCCAACGTACCTGCAACCACCGGCTCGTCGAAGCGAACAGAGACATCCGCCAATACGGGAACCACAGCACCCGACACCGGATAGCTCTTTGCTACGGCCGGCCCGGAAGTGTCCAGCGGAACGGTAGTAAATGAAAACTGATAAGCGTCCCCGCCGGTTCCATCGCCGTTGCCGTCAAGCTGGAGTCCCGCGATGCTTTTTGCCGTGGCCGCAATGCGCACGGTATAGGACATCCCGAATTCGAGCCGCGGTGTCGCATGGATTGTCATCTGCCTGGAATCTTCATTCCATGTTTTTGTCATGTTCACAATCGACGGCGTTATGGATAATGCCGCATTGGTGGAAGTCGCGTCCATCGGCGATGAGAACTGTATGACAATATCCTTGTACGCCGGAACCAGGTCGAATCCGGTCGTTGAGGGAGTTGCAGCTGTAATCTTCGGAGGAATGGTATCCTTCATCATCAAACTCATGTAGAGCGGCCAGTTCCAATTCGCACCGGGATCCGTATGTGTGTTGCAGGTCGGATCGATCGATGGATAGTTCGCCGCCAGCCAGGTTTTCCACGTCACGTTCTGCCATTCACTATGGCCGATGATATGATTCCGGTCTTTCGGGATATTGAATTTGTCGCAGATGAAAGAAGTCAGCTTTGCGGATGACTGATACATCTCATTCGTATACCATGCTCCATTATTGACGAAGCCTTCGTGCTCAATACCTATCATCCAGAGATTCCAGCAGACCACATGCCATGCCCAATATTGAAGTTCGACCATTTGAGTGATCTCTCCAGCCGGACGTCCGTTAGCCTGGTAGCCGCTGTTCACACAGAAATGAGCACTGGCCTGCGTCGAAGCCATTTGAAAGTACGAAATCGTTGAAACGTAATATCCTTCCATATCATGAATGACAACAAAATTTCTGCCGTTGCCGGAGGTGTACCAATGTCCGGCGGCGGCAGATACCCATTTTGCCAGCGGGTAGTCGGGCTGGCCGGCCGGCTTCGCCGCCTGTCCACCCTCTCGCATCCGGGCTTCACGTATGGATTCCTGGATCCTATTCACGTGGGTGCGGACAAGGTCCAGATTCACTTCACACGGGCGCCATTCGATGCCATACCCGTGATAGCCGTGAATCATATGCGTGTACACATCGAGTGCATGCTGCTGTGCAAGATCGCCCTGCGGGATACCGCAATAGGCAGCGATTGCATCACTCCAGCTTTCGATATCACCGGCCGCAGTTCCCTCCGGCAGCGGACGCTCGTCGTGAAATTTTCTCAACAGCGCGGCTGCGCCGCGAATATTCTGCAATGGATCTCTTTTCAGTTCATCAGGAGATCTGCCAATCATGCGTGCCGCATCGAACAGGCTGTGGCCGAAGTGAGAATTGTTCCAGAGAGACATGATACCGTACGGCCGCGGCATCCCGTTGCAGGCGGAAGCGGTGTCCCCATCCGCCCACATCAATTGGTCCCAGCGGGTCTCTGCGAAGGCGATGCCTTTGAGTATGTCTGCCGGCACTCCAAATTCCCGGGCTGCCTGTTCGAACATGGGGACATATTCTTCCCTCTTGGCATCCTGAGAGTATGAGAATGACCAAAGCAGAACGAACGACAGGGCGGTAGCTATTGCTCGAATACGATTCATCTCAATATGTCTCTCATGACAATTTTCCAAACACCGGCACCGGAACGGTCGACTTCTGGGACAACCCCTCACGGTGGGGTTGTTTGGGGAGATAGCTGGCTTCTGTGACCATCAGAAATTTCCGTTAACCCAATGGCATTGAAGCGCTTGCATCGGGAACGAGTTCCATCATAATCCGCCAACGAATGAAAGGATTTCCGGAATGTCAGCGTTTTTGCTCGGCAGCAATTTTTGAACGATTCTGGTCCGCAATACCTCCGCGTTGTGTCAAGGCATACACCACCACATTCAGACCAAACTGAAGTTGCCGCTGATTGTCGTACGGACCGCCGGAACTGGAGGGAAGGAATTTCCAGTAGCCCCAGGCAAAACTGTAGCCGCGATTGGAAATGAGCACCGCCATTCTTCCGTTGAGAAATATCGCTTCAACATAGGGATAGATTTCTTTGATTTCGCGAACCAGCTTGTTGTACCGGACGAGATCTTCGCCGGAGGGCGGCCCGTTGAAATTTTCCCACGAAGTATAGAGCGGGTGCGAATTGGGGACCTTTTCGAAAATTGCGTCGTAGCCCAGGCCCTCTTTGAGCATTTGCCGGATTGTCTGGTTGAATGCTCCGGGCTGGTATGCACAGCCGTCGTCGATGAAAAGGAATCCACCGTTGCGCAAATAGCGGGCGAGACTGCGCGCTTCTTCTTTCGTGTACTTGATGGGAGCCTGGAAGCCCATCATGAAGAGAAATGGAACGGTGTTCAATTCTTTGGAATCCAGGCGAATCGTGCCGCGGATCTGCACTCTCAGCTTTGTGCTTTCGTTCGCATATTGGGCCAAACTCGGAAGCGCCTGGGGGACGCAGTTCCACGACGGTTGATTGTCAACTACATCCCATCCGGTGGTCGGAGACTTCTCGAGCCGGGCGGAATTATATTGCAGTTGGTACACGTTCAGAAAACCTTTGACGTCTTTTTTGTTTTTCGGATTTACTTCGATGAAGCCGTCAAAGCGATCCTGGAAATTTTCTGACGCAAGAAGGTTCTCCCGCATCGAAGAGAGGCTGGCGGCTCCGCTTCCCCTTGTATTCTCCACGTCGGCCGCAAATTGGGGACCCCACTCTTTACCGTCGCCCGGCCCGGCACCGTATCCACCGCTGCCGCCGACGCCGAAGCTGCGCCCGTAGCTCGTCGCACCACCCGGAATGCCCCAACCAAGCTCACTCGTCCCTCCGGACGCCGTGAGTGCGCCAAAGAAAACGCTTCCCTCGCTGGGTCGGCCGGCATTTGCATTCGTCTTGCTGGAACTGCTCGGTCCGGCAGTGCGCGGAGCTTCCGATCTGGTCAATTGGATTTCCCTCGCCGCCGTTGCCGCCGCATACGACACCTCTTTTGAAAACGCGAACGACTTGACAAAGCGCGGAGGCTGCGGATCGAAACGTACCGGAGGTTTGGGAAGATCATACCCAATGGTGATCTTCACCGTCTTCTCCGCTTCCCCCTCCGTCAGCATCCTGCTCACGAGGAAGAAGAGAACATGGACGCCGATGGACAGCGCGAGGCCGATCGTCATGAACCGCTTGAACTTTGACGAGTCTGATCGAAACTTCATTCCGTCTTCCCGCTTTCGATCCATCGCTTATGCTGTTCGGCAAAAAACAGAATGCTCTGAGCAGCCGGCACGTCTTTGTATTTTGTCAGGATATCCGTAAATAATTCCAGTGATTTTTTCTTTTGTCCGGTTTCTTCGTATGCCGATGCTATGTTTACTTCACATGCGTAACGGACTTCGGAGTCCGGATGCTTCTTTATCACGCTGCCCAGCAGCTCGATCGCCTTTTTGTAGTCCTTTGCATCGAACGGCCGCATCGCAACTTCATAGTCTTTAAATGAATTGATTTGATCCAGCTCTTTGATCAGCGATGCCGCCGTTCCTGCACGCGCATTCTCCGGGAACTTCGTTACGATGACGGTGTACGCTTCCCTCGCCTTTTCGTACTTCTGCTTGTTGTAATAGTAGTCGCCAATGCTGAACTGCGCGTCGGCCGCCTCCTGTGATTGCGGGTGCAAGGCCACGAGCGTTTCAAATGACTGCACCATGCTTGCAGTATCCTTCATCTGCAGATAGCACCACCCTTTGTTGAACAATGCGGAGAGGGCAAACGGCGACTTGGGATAGTCATGTGCGGTCCGTTCATATTCGCGAATGGCCTGATCGAATCGCTTGGAATTGAAATAGTTTTCGGCCAGTTCAAACTGCGCTTCGGCGCGGCGTGTGCTTGCCGGATACTTTGCAAGATATGTGCGCAGACTCGCAATGCCGTCATCTGCCCGTCCCTGTTTTACCAGTGCCAGCGTTCGATAGTACAAGGCATCTTCGCTTCGCGGATCGCTTCCATTCGTCGCAATAAATTTCCCGTAAATTGCCGCCGCCTGTTCGTATGCCTGCGCATCATAAAACAATTGTGCAGTCTGCATCATGATGTCGGCGATGTACGGATGACGCGGCAATCTTTCTGCTGCCTCGAGTACCGTGGCGGACATTTTGTCCGCATTGTTCTGGTTGCCATAAGTGTTTGCCAGCGAAACGTAAGCGCGAGCGCGCGAATTTTCGTCGGCGCTGTCCGCGTTCACGATCTTCGTACCGAATTCGATCACCCTTGACTGATCGCCGGATTGAGAATAGATCTCCAATAAAGCAGACATGTAACGAATCCGCTCCGTCGCATTTGATGCAGCCGACAGCAATGCCTGCAGTCTTTCGAGGCCCTCTTTCTTCTTCCCGATGCCAAGCAGGGAGAGCGCGAGTTTTTCCTGGGCCGCCGGAACGACAGAGGAAAAATTCTTCACAAAGTTCGGTTGTGCCAGACAGTACTGGAGGTCCTTGATGGCCTCGGCGTACTTCTTCAACTGCTGGTTCAATGCTCCCCGTCCATAGATGGCCTGGAACTTCGCATTCTCGCTGATAGTGGTATCGCGCAAGACCAGCGCCATTTCTTTTGCGGCCGGCTCGAATTTGCCCCACGCGGCAAGCAGGTCGCCATATGACAGATGGGCGTACGCCCGATGCTTGGACGAATCGGCTTCAGCGGCACGGATGACCGCAGCAATGTAGCGCTCGCCCTCTTCGAACTTAAGCTTCGACGAATAGATTTTTGTGTTCCGGGCAAACGCAAAGGGATAATAGGGAGAGGTGGAATGCACTCGTGAGAGATGGTTTTGCGCGCTGTCCAGGTGCGCAACAAAGAAATGCGACATGCCCAGATAGTAGTGAGCCTCGCTCGTATCCACTGCGGCGCTCTCCTGTCCCAGCAGCTTCGTGTAGTTGGCAATAGCCAGATCGTATTTCTTCTCTTCGTAATACGTCCGTGCCAATTGCATGCGGGCGTGCGTTGCCTCTTCCGTCGTCGGAAACCGGTCCACAACGGATTGGAAACATGTTCTGGCCTGCTCGTAACTGTTGATATTTTGGAAGGACGTTCCGCGCATCACAAGCGCTTTTGGAACGAACTCGCTCTCCGAGTGATAGACAAGAAAAGAATCGTCGGACGCTGCAATAGTCTTTTTGTACGCCTTGTCGGCATAGTAATTGAGAACGGCAAAGAATCGCCCGTTTTCCAATGAGAATTCTGCGGCCTCTGCGTACTCGGCATAGACTTTTGTGTAGAAATCATACTCTTCCGCCGCCCGGGTATAGTGGTTGTTATCCTGATACGTCCGGGCGATCTTATACTGCATTCGAGCTTGGAACACTTTGTTCTGGAAGTTCTCATCGATGGCTTTTCGATACACGTCGATGGCTGGCTCCAGCCCCTTGACACGCAGTGTCAGTTCGGCCATCTTGATGTACGATATTTCCACCAATGTCGGCATCAGGGTGTACGTCCGGATAATATACCGGTACCGCTGGATTGACGAGTCGAATTGATTCAGATGCTCATAGGCTTCTGCGATCTTGAATTCCGATTTCGAAACGAGTTCCAAGCTCGTGTTCTCGGATTCGCGGTTGGAGGCCGCGTCAAAAATCTGGCGTTCCCGGTTCGCCCGGAGTTCAATGTTCTGGAAATCGGTCTTCGAAAATGATTCCGGCTTGTAGGTGGCAACGAGCAGTTTGAAGGTCTGCAGCGCCTTCTCCCAGTTGTCCACGTCGACGGCATTCTGGCCCACTTGATATAATGCACGAATGCGGTACGGACTGTCGATGAATGTGTCAAAGAGGCAGGTAAACGCCGCCGAGGAACTGTCATACTGTTTTTGAATGCGGAATGTCCATCCGATGTCGTAATATGCTTGTTCGACCTTCTCATCGCCCGGATAGTTGGCGATGAGCTTGCGTGCTTCGGTCAAAGCGCTGTCATACTGTTTGTTCTGGAAAAAGATGTCGTAGATTTGATACTGCGAGAGTGCCAGCAGTTTGGGAGTATCCGGTCGCGACTGGGCAAGGCGGAACAACGCAATAGCAGTATCCATCCTGCCAAGATTGCGCCATGCATTCGCCTTCTGATACATTGCCGCAGTACGCACACCGACGCTCAATTCACCGCTCATCAATGTGACACGAATGCTGTCCGCGGTCAAGAGATTGCTCTCGGTATTCAGCACTTTGTTATACTGCTCTATCGCCATCGGATAGTTGCGGGCCGCAAAATAATTCTGACCGGAAATAAAAGAATTGCGCACCTGTTGCGGCGTCGGAACAAAATAGCTCGCACCGCTGGCTGCCAGCAAAACAAATATGATAATCTTCAGAGACATAGAGTGTTACTATTCAGCGTTGGACAAAGATTTGCCGCAGATCCTGTCCCAATGGGGATGCCTATGGAAAATGTAGATTCTGCTGAAATTACAGGAAGCTGCTTGCTTGTATTGCAGAGCGATTGCTGGGGGCTGCATGAGCAGAGGTACCGCACCGAGACGCCCTTCAGACATCCCTGCAGAAGATGGAATTGACTGCTTCGGAGGCCGTGCGCCTGCAGGCAATTCCATCTTCTCAGAGATCTCTCTTCCCTTCGACTACTTCAGCATCAACATTTTTTTCGTGGTGACAAATTCACCCGCTGTCAGTTTGTAGAAATACACTCCGGATGCTACCGAGGCTCCGTAGTTATTTCTGCCATCCCACATCGCCACATACGTCCCGGCCCGATAACTGCCCGAGGCCAGAGTACGTATCTCCCGGCCGAGGATGTCGTACACCACCAGGGAGACGAGTCCGTCTTTCGGCAGCGTATACTTCATCTGGGTTGTCGGGTTGAATGGATTAGGGAAATTCTGGCTCATGGAATAGACTGAGGGAAGCGACGGCTCAACCGTAAATTGAACGCCCGTTGTCTTTCCATTTATCTGAACGAATTGCATGGCATCCGCCCGAATGACAAATGTATCACGTTTCGCACGGTTCACCAACGAATCGCGGTAGTAGGCGCTGATCAATGCGGTATCGTTCTCCATCCGGATGTATCCGACCGTCGCCCCGCCATTGTGTGAATCCATCATGTCGGCACGCAGCAACGCCAATTTACCAAGATAGATACTGCCGGCGGAGACTCCGTTTTGGCTGACGATGCTGTCAAACGGCGTATCGCCCAACGCCGGGAACATCGTATAGCGAACCCTCGGTGAAGAGTTTGCAGACCCTGACGGCACCAGAGCATAGACCGCAAATGTATCGATCTGGGCCTGCGGACCCAATTTGGGCACCTTCGGAAAATATTCGACATATGCGCGATTCTTCGATGTGGGATCGCCCTGCAGGTTGTACGCAAATCCAACCATGCGCGATCCACCGCTTCCCACCGCATCCGTAATCATCTGCCATTTGGACATATTGCTCAGATCAGGATAATACACAGGATTCGCGGGGAAGAAGAATGCACCCTGCGTGGCATTTTCTTCGACGACAAGATTCGTTCCGATACCGGTTCCTGAAAGCTGAACGCGGAAGGGATTCTTCGTCGTATCGTTGGAATAGATCGAGAGGATATCGGACAAAAGTGAAGTGGTGTCCGGTGTGAAGACGATCGTCAGTCGCTGCGTTCCATTGACTGCTGCCAATTGGAACGGAGCCTTCGGAGCATTGAGAACTGAAAACACGCGGCCCGTGCTGAACTTCATGCTATCAATGCGCAAGGCGCTTTCGCCGCCGCTGCTGATCTCAATGTCCAGCCTGTAATTGTCTGCCGCTCTGCGAATGGCATCATAGATCGACACACTGCCGAAATACGCTGTGGCGGTAGCCGCCACGGAAGGCCCGGTGGGGATTTTTCGGATGCGGAGCAAATCTGCGCGTAACACGGCTTGCCCGGTTGGAGTTGTTGGACGGAACCAACTGACGGAATTGTAATCTCCCTGCGAAAGCCAAACCGGCCTGTTGCCCAAGGCATAGAAGAAAGGCGGAACTTCAAGCGCGTTTTGGCTGTACGTTCCTACGACCCATCCGGTGGAATCAGAGAATGCCGGTTTTATGAAGAAGCGACACTGAGATTCCGAATTGCTGGTAAATGGAATAGCGCCGTACTCAACGTAGTAGTACCCGCTGGATCCTGGCCTTCCATTCACACTGTCCGGAAGTTGAAATTTATATTCGATCCCGGTTGCAGGATCGGCGCTTGCACCATAAATTCCGAACAAATTCCCTCCGGCAATCGGGTACGGAAACGCTGAAATCCCGGTTCCGCTGGTCGACCATACGCCGAACGTGGTGATGGTGGGACGTTTCGGATTTCCGAGCCGGTCAAACGGCAGATTGTATTGCGGCTCGTTTGTCAGGCTTGCATTCATAATGAAATTATAATTGATACCGGTGCCGTACAAGGGAAGTGTCGCACGAGTCTCGGTCGAATCGTTGCTTTCAATAACGAGTGTGTCACTTACTGTTTCCTCTTCAAATGGCCGGAATCCGACAGTAATGATCTTCTTTGATCCCGGTGGAATTGTAATCGGGAACGATCCGTCCCGCGCCTTGACATCCCAACGGGTGGGCTTCGTGGTCACATATGCTTTGTTGACAACCAGATCTGTCTTACCAAGATTGTAGAGCGGGAATTCCCGGTATGTCGTCAACCCGAGAGGAGAATCCCACCATGATTCAACGGTGCGATTGCCCACAACATCGAACACATCGCGCAGGCGCCGCCCGAATTCGAGATCGGCTCCCGGCAGTTTGCTCCGCAGCAGGCGGATTGCATCGGCGCGCATAATCGCCGATCCCGAGAAAGAATCTGCCGACACCGACACCCACGTATTGCCGGGATTCAACGG
>JAPLFO010000184.1 GCA_026390635.1 Ignavibacteriales bacterium | reverse complement strand
GCCGAGTGCAGATGTCTGTCGGTATCCAGGGCCAAATGCCAGGCCTGTGGTCCCGCTATACCACGGACCGACCTCCACATAGTCCGGCGTATTCGCTGTCGTTCCACTTACAAGATTTGCAGCATTGTCCACGGTGATGTACCACGATGGGTCGATGGTAAACTGCGCAGAAGCATGCTCCGCTCCGCAGACTAATGCCGCAAGCAAGAGCAGAAAGTATAATCGTTTCATTCTATGCCTCCCTATTTGATAAGAATAATGATTCGCTACCATTTGCGTATGATAACAAGCAACGGGTCCGACGGTTTGCCGATGAACTGTATTTTATCGACGGTAAATCCTGCCGGTATGACTTTGTAGAATAAGACCAGACTGTCTTTCCCGCTGAGCTGGACTTCATTCGATGAATCGCTGAATTGCGGGAAAAACGATCTGCCGCGCGATTGGAAGAAAGACGTATCGCCAATCGACCGCAAGATTTCCCAGTCGCGAAGATTGGCAACCTCGCGATTGGTTCCAAATCGCACGGAATCAAATGCCCATTTCAGCTGGACGATATATTTTTTCGTTGCGCTGCTGTCTATCTTGCCGGAAAAGGCGAGTACGTCGGGCACGCGTCCCTCATGCGTATTGGGCACCAAAGAACGATCCGAGTCACAACCAAAAAGAAATGTTCCCAGAAGAAACAATCCGACAAGGAGAAAGCAAAGCGAATGCACCCCGAAGGGGCGGCTGAATCTGATTATAGTCATGGCAAAGGGATCGAAATCGAAAAAAGTGATTGATTGGTTGGATCAACAACGGTTCGGCATGCCACATCGGTCAGAGGCGCAACGTGCAGCATGGAAAAAACACTCTGACCTTTGTCTTCTGTGTTCATCACAAGATCCACGATATTTACAGCCCAAATGGCAACAGCAGCAACAAGAAAGAGATCCCGCCGCTTTTTGTCGCTCTTTAATTGGTCGTGGGCTCCGATCATCCCCCGGTAGATATTGTCGGCGCTCTGCCAGTTTGTTGCATTCGTGTACTGATATTCGAGTGCATCCAGGCGTTCACCACGGGCGATATAGTTATTGTGTGAAATGAGTGCAGTGAGCGCCGAACCGACAAAGGACAGCGTGAAGGCGGCGCCTTTGGTCGTGTTGCCGAGCATGGACTGGCCTGCACCGGGAATAAACACGGAATAGACGATCGCAGTGGTTTTCCGGGACGACGCATCGCCGGCCACGGGGATCCGCGTGCCGAGGGAATCCTGGCTTTCTGCAGAAATCAATCCGGCCAGCATAAGCGCCAACAAGAGCAACAGCCTTCTTTTCATGTTAATTCTTTACCTTCTTGGATTCAAGTGCATAGTAAAAAATGTTCGCGAGAAAATCCCTTTGCCGAGTGAAGTCCTTCCCCGATCGGGCTTCCGGTGGTCCAAAGGCTCCCCACGATGTTGCATATCCCCGGTTCGAATAGATCATGACAAGGCGATTGCTGTAAAAAATGCCGCTCATGAAGTCGATCTTTTCTCTTCCATGGACGTTGAGGAGATCTGCATCTCCCGGCGGCAACGCATCGAAGCGTTTCCAGAGACTATAGATCGGATGATCCAGCGGCACGCGGCCGGAGGACACCTGACCGCCCAGCAACGCTCCGATGTTGGAGAGGAAATTTGCTATCGCCTGCCAGTTTTCGCTCTGCGCGGTTGTTGACCGCTCGTCCGCGATGATAATGCCGCCATTTTTCACGAACTCCGCGACGTACCGTTCGTGATCTGCCGAGAATTTCATCTCCCCTTCGTCGGCCATGATCATCAACACATTTGCTGCGGCAAGTTCCGCCGGCATCAGCGTTGTTTTCGCATACGACATTTTATAATTCGTATATTCCGACATGTACTGATCGAGCGGTTTCATCAGGTCTGCAATCGGCGTCAGGTTCGTTGTCCGTACTGCAATCTTGATTTCACCCCCCGGCCGGGACTTCGGGTCGAGCTGCTTCAACTGCGAATGCTGACGCGCTGAATCTATGCGTCCCGCCACAAATCCGGCTCCCTTCTCGGGAGCTTCAAACGGAACGCGCTTGAAATAAAACGAGTAGTTGCCGAATTCAGAAGGGGTATTGTTCTCGTCGTAGCCGAGAATAAAGTCCTTAAAATCAAGCCGCAGCTGGTCCACTTCATTGGAGAGAGGATCGAAGACGATCAGGCCGTCACGCACTTCTCCGCGAAACACCGGTTTCCCCAGATAATGGACCGTTCGACGGATAATGCCCATCCGGCTTTCAAATACATCATCATCGACACCCGACGTGCCCTTGCGCCGCTTGAAATACGCTTCCAGACTCAGATAGCGGCTATTCTTTTCCTCACGGCCGTAGCTGTTCAAATTGTCTCCCCAATCAGTACGAAGGATACAATTCTCCGGATCCAGATTTACTTTGGAAGCCGCGTAGTTATACATGGTGACCTTGAAGACTGAAAAACGCTGCGGAGTGAATCCGGTAGCCGGATCGACCCAATTTCCGAACGTGAACGGGTTGGTCGAAAACTGCCCTGCCTGCGACTGTTCAGGAAACTCATAATTATTCAACTGATAGTCGTTCATGTACTTCACTTCGATCTTGAAGTCTTTTCGGTCATAGATCACCGACAGCTTATCCCCGCTCAGACGGTAGCAGGTATCGCTGAGATCCTTCAGCGCCTCAGGACTCGGCACTATCGTGTACTCAACGCGCGCCGGTGGAAACACAACGTAGCGGTAGACGGCGTCACACCCGCTCACCGAGAGCAGGCCACCCACAAGAAGCGCCATTCGAAACAAAGATGGGAACCTGGACAATCGCACCGTTTAATATCCTGCAAAAATTGAAAAATAGATCAGTGAATACTGATTTGTTTTTTTGAGCGGATCGATCTCGTTCGGATAGGTGGATTTGGTAATCTTGTATCCGAAGTCAACGACGATGTTATAACCGCTGTATTGCGACTTATTGGTCACCGACACTGCGGTGGTCGTGGCATTATTGTCGCCGGTACCATCGCGCAGGTTACGGTTCTTGACCATGAAGGCATCTTCCATGAATCCAAGATTGACGCCCTGAAGGCCGAAGTGGAGTTCGGTAAAATCAGTCAACTTGTAGTCCACACGGAAAATCGGGATGAACGACTGCGCATGCGTGACGATCGACGTTGACACACTGCGGTCATCATATTCGCTTTTGGCAACGATCTTCAGCGTCCTGATCTTGAATTGCGGACGGAGTCGCAACCGGTTGTTGAAGACGGTCATCGTGTAGTCGATCTTATTGACAATGCCGACCGATGTAATGGATCCGCTGAATTGTTCATCGACCAGCGGCCCGAACTGCAGCTTGGCCAGTGACGGCGCTCCCACAACGTAGCGCGTATTCGATTCATAGCGGATGTTGTTTTCAATATTCAGGTTTGTTATCTGGGCATACTTTGTTCCGACAAAAAGCGTGTGAGCCATGCTGTTGCGATACAGCAGTGGATCGATCACATACGTCGGTGTCGGGTCATTCGAAATGACGCCGCTGAATTGATATCCGTCATTTCTAATATTATCATGAGCGCGTTTCGCAGTATAGTAGAGATCGATTGCTCCAAGCCGCGGGCTTGTAATATTGTAGGTCGCTTTGACGTAATTCACATTGTTGTAGCCGCCGCGTGCCAACCCGTTTTCGCGAATAAGTCCCATCCCCAGCTTCATATTCTTCATTGCTTCCAGCGAAGCGAAGGCGTGATACCCGTCAATATCGGGATTGTAGGGATAGTCGGGAAGAATATCGTTCTCCTGCTCGTCGATCACACCGTTGTTATTCCAGTCGTCCCCAGCCTCAAAAGACGGCGGATCACTGTAGTACGTCAGGAAGTCTTCCGTATAGTCGGGTAAGCCGTTGGAGTTTTGATCGTCATCGGGAATGCCGTCGTGGTTTTTGTCTTTGCCCGGGAAAATACCGGCATCGGGTTTTCGAATGATGTCATTCAACCCCGTCAATTCGTTGATGTTTTGGCGATATCCCAGAACGAACGGATCCGCTCGGGAATTGAGCACATCGGTGTTTTTCGGGAACGACGTATTCATGTCCGCATTGTAGAAGTAGAATCCGTCCTCCCAGCGGTCATTGTCGTCATTGTCGTCGACAAGGTCGTAGTAAGCACCGCCGGCCAGCATTTGGTCCGTTGTCACCTTCCTTACATCGTCGGCCTGATATCCGTAATAATCGGGCGGACGAAATGTGATGGAACCGTCTCCGGCAAATTCGCTGAAGTAACTGTTTTCCAGCGTGTAGATATTGAGTGACGTCTTATATTGGGGATCGATGCGATATCGCTCAAACCCAAGCGTGAGGCGCCCTATCTGCTTTGTCCCGCGAATGTACCATGCGTTCGCATCCTGCTCATGCATGACAGCCGCAAGGAGCGGGTATTTGCTGTAGAGTGCGCTCTGATTGAACTCGCCCTCGATATTGAATCCGCTCCAATTGAACTTGAAATTCAACCCATAGACAGCCATACCTGTGTTCAATCCGTAGTCGACGGTCACCCAGCGCTTGTTTGATCCGTCCCGAACGTTGCCCTCTGCACGCTGATTGAGATAGAACGGCGTCGGAGTTCCCACCATGGCAGTGTCGGCATGCGTTGGATAGCGGGGATCGTTTTCCAGTGGATAGTCATCCTTTGCCAGAATCCAGTCTTGCGCCAAATCGACAGCATAGTCGTTGGCCAAAAGGATTTTGAATTGGGCCGACTGGGAACCCCAGGGCATAACGAAGGCGTACACGACATTCGACGTACCGACCAATTCGAGCGGATATGTCGGCGGGACGATGCTTCCGAATTGTGTACGATAGTTGTCGTAGTTTGTGAAGTTCTTATAAATGATAGTACCGGTGATCGGATCCACAACGCCGGTGTTCACACCTTTGCCCGGAACGTAGACCTGCGCATTGAAGTTAAAATCACGGAACACCCAATATTGAATCGGATTATTCAAATTCGTATTGGTCTGACTCGGAACTCCATAGTTGATGTTGGCTGTACGCCGCTCAACACCGTTGATGATGACTTTCGGGGTTCCATACACGATCGGGCCCGATTTATCCAGCGGTGAGTCGTCGCGCACACGCACGAAGATAACGCGCGGTATCACATTCGCGGACACGCCTTTGACGGAACCGTCCTTGCTGTCCATCACGCTTCGGCGCTGATGTTGATTGACGTAGGTGGCGCCAACGGTCAACACATCGCCGATATCGGTTTCAAAATGGCCTCCGAAAAGATACGTCGTCCAGTCGCGCGGACGTGTAATCGCCGGCGGAAGGCTCGATGCATCGAATCGGATTCTAACCGGATCGGATACTCTTGACGCCAGCACCGTTCCGCGATAGCGATCGCTCGAGGCATCCCACCGTATGCCGTTGAAGCGCGCTTTGTCGAGCGTCAGCGAGGTGAACTTCGTCCTGATGGCTTCGCCCAGCATGACGCGGGAACTAAATCCGCCGTACGCATCCGACGCGATGACGAGGTTGTTGAACCAGAGGTTATAGTACTTGGATTTCTGAAGATTGCTTCCTCCCAGCGTCGGGGAAATATCCTGACTTTGGGATTCTCCCAATTCATACACCGAAAGCCCGTCGACAAGAAAATTGCCATAGTTGTCGTAGATCTTCCGCTTATTGAATTGGATGCTGTAGTTTTCGTAGTTGCGTCCGGCGTAGTTGGAATAACTCTCATTGCCCTTAATCAGATCGCGACTGATGAATTGAGCCATCGCAGATTCTGCTGCCAGGAGTAGCACGATAAGACGAAGTAACGAACGATTCACTCAAAGCTCCGAATTTATCTGGTGATCAGAAAATGTACCGCAGCGATATCGTGGAAATTCCTCCCAGATTGTTCATCACAGCCTGGTAGGTGTACGCATAGTCAAGAGCAAAACTGCCGACAACAAGCCCGAAGCCGCCGTCATATTCGCCCTGACGGTCTGCTTCGACAATTCGCCCGCCGCCGACCCGGACGAGAAATGCGGCATCGGCACCCATGATGGATGTTTTCAATCCCGTCAATTCAGCGCCGCCGGTCAAATGAACATCCTTCCCCCGCACCACAGTACCGAGCGTGACCGAGTAGTCGTATGTCCGCGAGATGTACGCCATCGCCGCCTGGAGTTCGAACGGAAGCCGGGCATCGGCCGAACCACTGGCAGCGACCGACGGCTCGTTGACATTCAACAGCGACACACCGAGACGCACATCGTGTTTTTCCTGCAGGAGATTCTGCAGCACATAGGTTGCGCCGACATCAAAGGAAAGTCCGGAATACGAGAGCGCCGGTTCCGGAACTGCATTCTCCCCTTTCGGTTCGTCTGCTTTCCACCGCAGAAACTTCGCACTCGCGCCGACGGAGAGCGTACGCTCCAGCAGCGGCATGGCAAATGTGCCAATCATCATGTTTTCGCTCCAGCCGGTCGGAGCGAATTGAGTCACGGCAACACCCACAACGCCGATATCGCCAAGTGGATAGTTTCCGCTGAGCGTCAGGAATGTGAGCGATCCGTCAGCGAGCCCGGGATATAAGTTCGTGTAGGAAGATGAAACACCCGGCGACGACGAAAAACCGATCGACGCAGGATTGCAGAACACGAGCGCCGGATCGTTGATCAGGGCTGCACCGGTCCGGCCGACCGCAGTCAGGTGGGCACTATATCCGTTGTCGGCAAAGGCCTGACCAAAAAGATGCGGGGAGGATACGCCCAGTACCACGATAAGAAGAGAAATTCGCATACGCCACGTCATAGACATCCGATCCTTAATAAGCAACAATGATGGTCTTCGTCACGAGTACACCGCCCCCATCGGATTCGAGGGAGACAGAAAGCAGATAGACTCCCGGACGCACGATGACGCCGTTGTCATCCCGGCCGTCCCAGAGGAATCCCCGTCCGCCGGTTCTCGGATCGCCCAGAAAAGGATTGGTCAGCGAAGTCAGCGATGCCAATCGACGCACGAATCTTCCAGAGAGATCGAAGATTGTGATTTTCAGCGGTTTCGGGACTTCCACATTCGCCACCGAAAAATCGATGACGGTTGCATCATTTTTTCCGTCACCGTTCGGTGTGAAAGGATTCGGATCGATTCGTACATCCACCAGCGGCGAGGAAGGAATCCCTGATGTCGTCACAACCCATCCATCGCCGGACGATGTGCGGAGAGGATCTACCGACTGCGGATTCCAAGCCGAAAATTTGTTGACGACAACAGAGGGGAATGCACCCGATCGAAGCAATTTGGTCGTGAATTCGACGGAAAGAATTCCCGTCGTCTTGATCGTTTGCGCAAAAGCTATTGTCATCTGGTCGGGCGAAGCGACAAACGAATATGGAATGGGTGTACCGTTTAATGATACCGACCTGACGAGCGACGGGCTCGGCGTTGTGATGACAAGCGTATCCACACCCTGCGAAGTCGGAGAAAAAGTCATCGAAAGATTGTACGTCAGCCTTGCCGGTGTCAGGACGGGAACATCCGATGGAGAGATTGCCGCCGACGTTGAGTCTGCGACAAGCGTTTTTTGATATGCTATGTGAAGACCGTTCACCTTTGGCGTCCCAAGGTCAGCTGATTGCAAACGCATGCGGTATTGAAAGTAGCGCCGGGGTTCGAACACGTTGAGTCGGGCGCCTACAGCCGCTTCTGCCGTACTCCGAAAGGTGATCGCTGTCGACCATGGTGACCAGCTGCTATCCACTGTTTTTTTGTTTCCCGTGCGCATCTGAAAATCAATGAACGTTGCGGTGGAAAAATCGGCATCGAGTGACACGCGGCCAAAGTTCACCGGCGCCGGAAGCGTCGTATCGACCTTTGACGTGTACGTCCCTTCTGCAAGATACCCTTCACCAAAGACCCGAATTTCAGAAATCACTGTAAAACTATTCGTGCTCTGTTTGTCCAGCACAAACCCGATAAATCGGGCAATCACCGGCTCCGACAAATAGGCAGTATGGATGGAATCCTGATTATCGAGTTCTTGGTATACCTTCGTCATCCGAAGGGAATCCGTTCCCGCATAATATGTAAACGCAAGCGGTCGCTGCTTTTTCGAAGAACCGAATCCGCCAAGAACCGCCACCTGAAACCGGCTGACTCTCCGGATGGCTTGAAGATCGATCCTGACGTACGTTCCAACGTTGCTCAAAGGAATAGAGACGACAGAAAACAAGTCATTGTCTCCAAGCTTCTGAGGATTCATCTTTGCTGTGTCCGGCACGGTGGTATTGGGTATTGATCCGGCTGTCTGAGGGGGTGGTCCGACGTAGGTAATGGAAAATCGGGCTCTGAGCGCAAGGTTCGCAGAATCGCCGCGTGCAAGAAGAATTTTTCCGGGCTCCGCAGTGAGATCGACGTCCGATGTCAGGTCTGCAGCGCGTCGGGCAGTATCGGCGAAACTACCGACTGCGTACACCAACGAATCGGGCGACATCGGTTGACTGCCCAATTCGAGAGAAAGCGCCTTCGAAAAGCTTAGCAAAGACAGAACAAGAAGAGTAAACGCTCGCATAGTTGCACTGAATTCAAGATGGAGAAGAACGCCTCGTTAATTATCAAATATTATGCGAAAATTTTCCACTAAAGTCAATCAATATGGACGAAACAAGCATTATTGTGTATACAGTCTACATTCTTCAACAGCGACAAATGAATTGGATGTCAATAGAAACGAACGGGGTAAAAAAAACCTGGCGGGATCTTTTCAGAGCCCCGCCAGGTTCATGTCGCAATAGAATCGTAACTACTGCGTTACTTCATCAGCAACATCTTGTTCGATTGCACGAAACCGGATGACGTGCGGAGTGTGTAAACATACACGCCGCTCGCAAGATTCGAGGCGTCGAACCTTACAGAGTACGCTCCTGGAGCATGCAATCCCTGTGCAACTGTCGCAACTTCAGCGCCCAGCATGTTGTACACCTTCAACGTCACATTGCTGGCAACCGGCAACGAGAAATTGATGGTTGTGCTCGGGTTGAATGGATTCGGATAGTTCTGCGCCAATTGGTAGTTCGCTACGACCACATCACCAACCCGGCGAGCAACACCGCTCGACGATTTTCCGATGAAGCGCTGGACGATAGGTGTCAGCGAAGAGTTGAACTGCGTCACGTACACCGTGTCACCCGATGGTGAGAATGCAATACCGCGCGGACGCGGATCGTCTGCATATTGATCGGCTCTGGCACTATACGTGAAGCTGTCAACCGGCGATGTGTAGTCCGGCAGCTTGAATGCATAGAATGAGAAATTGGTAAACTCAGCACCGCACGGTGCGAACAGGTTGCCTGAACTCACCCAGAGGTATCCGGTCTTCGGATGCCAATCGATCGACTCCACAGCAAGATTCTTGAACAACGTATCGATCTTGTTGTATGGTCCAATCGTTCCGTTGTCGCTAT
>JAPLFO010000063.1 GCA_026390635.1 Ignavibacteriales bacterium | reverse complement strand
GTGAAGTCAATTGAATCCGGACGCAGCAAAGAACTTGCGAATACCGTCAGCGACATCAGATCTATGGCATATCTCGGCAAGTACTATGCATTTAAGATCAGCGGTGCTACGCATACGGCATTGTTCCGTACAACCGGAGAGCGTTCTGAACAGCAGGAAGCCGTTGCAGAACTCTCTTTCGCTTTGGAATTCTGGAAGCAGTATGTCGGTTCGGCCATGCAGCAGTACAGGAATCCGCTGTGGACCAACAGGGTCGGGACCGTTGACTGGATGCAGTTGACCGATGAAGTGAAAAAAGATATTGACATTGCACGGCAATTGTGAAGAATCAGTATATCGGTGCCATTGGCATCAGCGGTGCAAAATCAACAGAGGACGGCATTGTTGCCAATGCTGCTGCCGATTTTCTCGCTGGGTTGTAGTTTCCACTCATAGAAGGAACACTGGACATGAAGTCTTCACAAAGCTCACAACGGCACCTGCCTCGATTTGCGGCAGCAATGGCGAAATTCATGGCGAAAGTGAACGTGCCGTCCAGGATTGTGTTCATTCTTGCAGGAGTAGTATCAACGGCATGGTTTCTTTTTCGTGTCATCCCGAAACCAAGCCGCGCAACGTACCCATGCATGCGCATGGCTGCGCCGATGATGTCGGGGTTTATAGTGTATCTTCTCGGACTCTTCTCCGCAACGATGATGTTTGCAAAGATGAGAAAGAACTATATCCATGCAAAATATTGGACGGCAGCAGGATTCCTCGCTGCTGGAATTATTTTTGCACTCCTTTCGTCAACGAATGACCCGGTTCCGGTGTATGCGAACTCCAAACTTCTGCTTGGACCGAATCAACCGATCGGAACGCCGAAGGGAATATTTCCCGGACGTGTTGTCTGGGAGTGGGACACGAGCGCCACAAATGAGAAATGTACAAATGCATTCGGCGACGGATGGTTTCAGCCGAACAACACCAATATTGTTGTCGTCAATCAGATGGTGACCGATGCGGTAAAAAGAATTGCCGGGAAGAATACAGTACGCGAATCGTGGGATGCACTATTTCGCTATTTCAACCAGAATCATGCAAAAGGGGACGTCGGATATGTTGACGGCGAGAAGATTTTCATCAAGACAAACCAGGTAAGCGCCAGCAATGGAACTTATGATACTGCAACATATGCGATAAAGAACCAATCGCGGTACGGTATGGCTGAAACATCGCCGCAGGTAGCTCTTGCCGTGTTGCGCCAGCTTATTAACGAGTGCGGCGTCAAGCAGGAAAACATCTCCATCGGCGATCCTTTGAAGCATATGTATAAGCACGTCTATGATATGTGGCATGATGAATTTCCCAACGTGACGTATATCGATTATGGCGGAACGCACGGCCGGACTAAACCGGTGATGGCTCCGCGGCCCTCTATCTACTATTCTGATCGGGGGGCAGTGTTGAAGGATGGGGGGACGACAGGAAATCCGGTGATGTCCGACTATCTTCCAACGGTGATCACCCAAGCAAATTATCTGATCGCAATCCCGGCGATGAAGGCTCATGCGCGTGGCGGTGTTACTCTCTGCGGAAAGATTCATTTTGGTTCGCATATGCGGAGCGCGGCGACGCATCTGCACGGGGGACTGGTTTCTCCGGACAAAGGAGTGATTCGAAACGGAACCGGATTATACCGCGTGCTGGTCGATCTGATGGGACATAAGGATCTTGGCGGCAAAACGGTGATATTTATTGTCGATGCACTATGGGCCGGGTCGGAGGCGAATGACCCACCGCGAAAATTCTTCACTGCTCCGTTCAATTCCGATTGGACTTCTTCGGTCTTTGTCTCACAGGATCAGGTTGCACTTGAATCGGTCTGTTTTGATTTCTTGAAGGAAGAATATACTTCGTCAAATCCGTACGGATCATATCCACAGATGCCGGGTGTCGATGAACATATGATGCAGGCGGCGGATTCAACATACTGGCCTGCCGGCATCAAATATGATCCTGAAAATGATGGCAGCACAATCGGCAGTTTGGGTGTCTACGAACATTGGAACAATGCTATCGACAAACAATATTCGCGGAATCTGCATATTGGAAACGGCATTGAACTTGTGCGGAGCGGCCAAACACAGGCAACGGCAAAGGTAGATGATGCGGTGCCTTCTTCATATACTCTGCTGCAAAACTACCCAAATCCATTCAATCCGGCAACGACCGTCGTCTTTTCGACAACAATGAGCAGCCATGCAACGCTGAAAGTATTTTCTTCTTCAGGGAGTGAAATTACAACACTCTTCGATGGAGCTGCCTCGACCGGACAGAAATATTCCAGACGGTTTAATGCTGCCGGTCTCGCGAGCGGAATCTATATCGCAAAACTTGAATATGGGGGCCGGGCCGTTTCTCAAAAACTATTGTTTGTAAAATGAAGACTGCATTTCAGCATTCACAATGGTTTCTCCGTCTCTCGATTGCATTGTGGCTCTGCGCAGAAACTTCTGCGGGAGAAACATTCATGTATGTCTCCCTTGACAGTCTGCAGAGCATTGCTATTTACAGGATAGACCTTGCAAATGGTGATCTCACACGGGTACAAACGGTTGCCGTCCCCGGACAACCCGGATCCCTGACCGTCGATCCAACAAGCCGGTTTCTGCATGCGGCCATTCGCACGGCAAACAGCGTCTCATCGTTTCGCATCAACGAGGAAAACGGCGACTTATCCTATCTCGGGACAATCAACGTGCACTGGAACCCCGTCTATCTCAGTATGGATCGAAGCGGCAGATTTCTCTTTGCGGCATATTTTTCAGATAATCGGGCAGGTATCTATGCGGTGCAGGAAAGCGGTGCCGTTAAAAGCGGCGCGCTACAGGTGATCAATACCGACAAGAACCCGCACTCCATTCTGACGGATGGAAGCAATAGATTTCTCTTCATTCCCTGCAGGACGGGGGAGGTCGTGCTTCAATATAAGTTTAATGCATCAAGCGGCGCCTTAGCGGCAAATGAACCCGACCGCATATCGACGCCTGACAGCACCGGACCGCGTCATATATCCTTTCATCCGTTGTCCCATACGATGTATGCCGCCAACGAATATGGCAGAAGCGTGACAGCATACCGGATTGACACATCCCTGGGCACTCTTTCTCCGATGCAAACCCTTACCATGCAGCCCCGCAGCCCATATGGAAATGTGATTGCCGCAAACACGGGGGGAGCGGACGTGCATGCGACGCCGAACGGCCGATTTCTGTACGCCACCAACCGCGGTCCGGACAGTATTGCCGCGTATCGTTTAGATCCCGCAACGGGAGTGATGACATCCATCGCTCAATATCCTACGGAGAAAATGCCGCGCTCCTTTGCCATTGATCCTGATGGAAAGTTCCTGTATGTCGGAGGGCAAGCATCTGGAAAAATATCTGCATATCAAATCGATTCAGCAAGTGGACTGTTACGATATGTAAAATCGTATCAGATAGGCAGCAATCCTGTCTGGATTCTTATCACGCGCACAGGTACGCAGAGTTCAGAAGTTGGAGAGAATATCAATGGATCTGGAAGAACCTTTTCCTTATCCCAAAACTATCCTAATCCATTCAATGCTGATACCCAGATCAGTTATGTGCTGCCGAGTGCGGCTCACACCACACTCCGGGTCTTTGATCTGAACGGCAGATGCGTGGCAATGCTTGTCGATAGATTTCAGACCGCGGGGCTGTACCGCATATCGCTCCATACCGGGGATCATGCTTCCGGTGTGGCCGCAAGCGGAGTCTATTTTTATTCTTTGGAAAGCGAAGGATACCGACAAACTCGAAACATGGTACTGCTTCGATAGCAAGGCCAGAATTTAACGAAGACCCAGCCGCGGTCGAAAATAAATCATTCAGAAGAATAGTCTGCATAAGACGTTTGGTGGTATCTTCGAGCCGCTCTTTTATCGACAGCGAGCCTATTCACAAAACAAGCGCGATGCGGGCACAGCAATCGCATACAGCGAGGGAAGAATGACACAGAAAATATACGTACTGACTATTCTGCTTGTCTTTGCCGAATGCTGCATCTACAGCCAGAATTGGAAACCCTCCGGCGACAGGATAAAGACAGAATGGTCACAAAAGATCGATCCTTCCAATCCGCTGCCCGAGTACCCGCGTCCGATTATGGAGCGTGCACTATGGCAGAACCTGAACGGGTTGTGGGACTATGCAATTGCAGCAAAAGGAAGTTCAATTCCTGCTTCGTTTGATGGAAAGATTCTGGTGCCGTATTCTATCGAATCCAGCCTCTCCGGTGTTCAAAAACCGGTGGGGGACACCTGTGAATTGTGGTACCACAGGACATTTGCTGTACCTTCCCAATGGAGGAACAAAAGAATCCGGCTGAATTTTGGTGCCGTCGACTGGAAAGCCGATGTCTGGATAAATGACATCAAAGCGGCAGCGCATACAGGAGGATACACTCCATTTTCTCTGGACATTACTCCATTTCTGACAGACGAGAATCTGCAGCATGTTACCGTACGAGTGTGGGATCCCTCAGACAAAGGATACCAGCCGAGGGGAAAACAGGTGACGAATCCACAGGGAATCTGGTACACTTCTGTGACAGGGATATGGCAAACGGTCTGGCTGGAACCGGTGCATGACAGCCACATTACGGAACTGAAAACTATTCCCAATATTGACATGAATAGTCTCTCGGTTGCTGTTACGGCACAAGATGCAAGACCCTCAGACATTTTTGAAGTAAGAATTCTGGATGATGCGAAACTCGTCGGCTCAGGCAAGGCAGCGGTTGGGCAGGAGGCGTTGGTCGGAATTCCGTCCGCTAAATTGTGGAGCCCTGAAAATCCTTTTCTCTACACGCTGGAAATATCCCTGCTCCGCGACGGGAAGGCCATTGACAAAATCAAAAGCTATGCAGGAATGAGGAAAATATCCTCCAAGCGCGATGCAAACGGTATTGTACGCCTCCAGCTGAATAATCATGACTACTTTCAGTTTGGACCACTCGATCAGGGCTGGTGGCCTGACGGTCTTTATACCGCTCCGACGGATGAAGCGCTGGTGTTTGATATCAAAAAGACAAAGGAGCTTGGATATAATCTGATTCGGAAGCATGTGAAAGTAGAACCGGCACGATGGTATTATCACTGCGACAGAGAAGGAATTCTTGTCTGGCAGGATATGCCGAGCGGCGACCGCACTGTCGAATGGCAGCGCCGCAATTATTTTGCCGGACAGGAATTTCAACGAAGCCTTGAATCGGAAAAGAACTTTCGCAGTGAATGGAAAGCGATAATGGATTTATTGGTCTCAAATCCCTCTGTTGTTGCCTGGGTGCCGTTCAATGAAGCATGGGGCCAATTTAAGACCGCAGAAATTGCGGATTGGACGAAGTCCTACGATCCTTCCCGACTTGTCAATCCTGCAAGCGGCGGCAATTTCTTTGATGTCGGCGACATGCTGGACACCCACAACTATCCGGCACCGGAGCTTTCGATGTACACAAACAAGCGAGCATGCGTTCTTGGCGAGTATGGAGGTATCGGTCTGGCGGTCGACAATCATCTCTGGCTTCGGGAAAAAAACTGGGGCTACGTGAAGTATAAGACATCCGAAGAGGCAACCGAGGCATATCTCCAATTGGCGGATAAATTGAAAAGGCTCATCACGGCAGGATTTTCCGCGGCAATCTACACGCAGACGACAGATGTGGAAAGTGAAATCAATGGATTGATGACCTACGACCGTAAAATCACAAAACTGCAACAGGAGCGGATTAGAAAAGTAAATCTGGAAATCTGCCGTTCGCTGTCGACTGAGTAAATGCTTGGACGGTAATCGGTCATTTGCCGCAAAATCTCCAAGACACGAAGAAAAGAGTTGGAAAACATAATATTGATGTTTCGGTTTTTTGTTGCGGGATTCCCTCGAGAACGTATGATAGAATAGGGTAGACATGAATCACAGAACAACTTTTCTGGACAGCACTGATCTGAGATTGGTGAAAACACTGAAACGCTTTGCTACTCTGAACAGGATTTGTGCAGTTCTTCTCTTCCTGTCAACCCACAGCTTCTCTCAATCGAAAGACGATTCGGCTTCCGTCGTTTGGACTCTTGACAACACTTCCAGCATCGGTGGGTACCCGGTTACTGTCGCGGGAAGCCCCTTTGTGAAGCCATTCGACGAATGGAATGCTGTTGTCTTTGATGGTATCGATGACGGACTGATTGTGCAGGGCTGTCCTCTCAATAAAAGTTCCGAATTCACCATTGAAATCATTTTCAAGCCTGATTCTTCTTTCCCGACGAATGCTGAGCAGCGGTTCCTGCATGTGCAGAAACCAAACATGGAAAGCCGCCGGATGTTGATCGAACTTCGGTTGTCCGGGCCCAACCGCTGGTTTGTGGATACTCACATCCGGGCAGATTCAGCGAGACTCACCTGTTTGGCGGAGAAATTTCCTCATCCTGTTGACGAATGGTACCACGCTGCTCTTGTGTATAGAAATGGCAAGGCGGCTCACTTCGTCAATGGTCAGGAAGAGATGAGTGGAAGCATCGACTATATTCCAGTGGACAGCGCCAGCGTCGCTCTCGGCATGCGGATGAATCAGAAATCGTTTTTCAAAGGAGCTATCAGAACTGTTCGCCTGACGCGCCGTGCATTAGTACCCTCCGAGTTTCTGACTGTCCCCGCCTCCACTGCCAGCCCGGGATATCGAACCAAACAATTGCTCTTCTCCGATGATTTCCAGCAGAAGAATAACAATTGGGTTGCAGAATGTGAAGAACCCTCCACCTCTGCCGTATTGGTGAGGGACGGCAAGCTCGACATCAGCGTCTCAGCCGGTGCGACTGTTTGGTTTACAAAAAAACTCTCCGGCAATATCATGATCACGTATGATGCAGTCGTGAAAGATGAAGGAGGAATATATGATCGGGTCTCAGACCTGAATGCTTTTTGGATGGCAACTGATGCAAAGAAAGATAGTCTGCGCGTGCGTTTCGGAAAATTCTCCGCGTATGACAATTTGAATCTCTATTATGCCGGAATAGGCGGTCACGACAACACAACCACGAGATTTAGAAAATATTCCAGCAGCGGTGAAAATCCTGTGTTGAAGGAGTATCTTGACAAGGAGCATCTATTGAAGGGGAATATGCACTACAGCGTCATGATCGTTGTCTGCGACGGCAGAACTCAGTTCTTTTTGAATGGCGAACTCTTTTTTGACTATGCAGATACACAGCTCTATAGAGAAGGATATTTCGGTTTCAGAACAACAAAAAGCCATCAGCTGATGGACAATTTCAAAGTCTATCAGCTGTCAAACGAAAAATAACAGACAGCTGTCGCTTCACTGGATATGAATGTTACATGTTGAACCGGACAGATCAACTCTGTTCCGGGACAAAGTGAAATTGTTGTCGCAGAACTACAGGACTCCCATGACCCGAACAGGTGCTTGTTTTCTTTCAATAATACTTTGCTCCCAACTTACTGCCCAGACGGGTGCAAGAGAAATTGCCGATGCGATAAAGATCAATACGCTCCGGCATCCATATCTATTCTTCACCGAGGAGGAAAAATCCGTTCTCAAAGAAAGGATAGAGATCGATGAACGTAGCAGGACGATCATGGAGGGATTGCGTGCGCGTGGAAATCGATATCTCCGCATGCCGTTCGAAAAGCAGAAATTCCCGGAGCCGGATCATCCCCGTTTCGAAACATCGGACGGAAAGCAGGGTGAATATATTTCCGAAATCACAGATGGCGCATTCACCTGTGCGTTTCTCTATCAAATGACCGGCCGAATCGAGTACGCAAAAAGAGGCTATGAGTTTGCTGCGGCGATCAGCGATTTGCCGAACTGGATCAACCCGGCCCATAAGTTCGACATCATCTATCCAAGGGTTTGGCCGCGAAATGTTCCCGATGATCAGGTTGTGTTTTCTTATGATATTTCAGCGGCAAGAATGACGGGAACGCTGGCGGTTGTCTATGACTGGCTCTATCCGGCACTGACTGCGGCTGAGAGGGACAAATTAAGAAATGCACTTCTCGAGAAGGCAATCACCCGCGTGCGCGGAAATTATGAATTCTTCTGGTGGGCCACCGCGTACCGATGCAATTGGTCGGCGATCTGCTTTTCGGGCCTCGGGATTTCTTCTCTGGCCTTGCTGCGAGAGCATCCACAACTTGCAGATGTCGTTGCCGAGTCGTACAACCGGCTGAATTTAACGTTTGATCAGATCGGTGACGACGGCGGCTGGCAAGAGGGAAGGGGATACTATTCGTACATGATTGATCAGAGCCTTCGCTACATGGATGCACTGAAACGGCTCTCGAAGGGGACTTTCAATCTCTTCCGGCACAAAAATATACGTAATCATGTTTTTGATCTGCCGCTCTTTGCATTGACAGCCGCTTTCGAGGACGGAACAGGGAGAGCGGTCGGGAATTTCCCGATGCTCAACAAACTGGTGACTGAAACCGGAGATGCATCGGCAGCCTGGTATCGCGAGAAATTCCTCCATGAAAGTGATGAAGACAATATCTTCGAAATTCTTTGGCCTGCAGCCAATGTGAAACCTGTTCCGCCGGTCCAAGCGTCCAAGTTGTTCACATCAATCGACTGGGCGATAATGCGGAGCGATTTCTTTGATCCGGCTTCTGTCACGATAGCCTGCAAGGCCGGCTTCAACGATGATCCGCATCATGGTCATCTGGATTGCGGCCACTTTATTCTCACATGGCATGATATACCGTTTATCGGCGAGCCGGGCAGAATGGAATACGACGAATTCTATTTCAACGAAGACCGCTACGAATATCCGCATGCTTCCAGCATCGGGCACAATGTCGTCTTTGTGAATGGCGAACAGCAGATCACCGCAAAAAAGAAGAATCAGCCGTGGAAGGAAGGCATCGGCGGGAGAATCCTTGATTTCCGCACGAGTGCGATTCAGGACTACGTTCTGATGGATCCAAGTCACTCGTATCCCGGGAAAGAATTGAAAAAATGGAGAAGAAGTATCGTACTTGCAAAGCCGGTTATCACATTGGTGCTGGACGAAGTTTCTGCAAATCCGGGTGCGACCATCGTCGCGCGATTTTTTCCGGGCGTGGGTGGCGGGCAGGGACTTGATCAGCGGCGGTCAACGAGTGGATCCTCGAACTCAAACACAAGTTCCAGGGGACCAGCCGGAACGGGTTCCTGTAAAAATTATGGCAGATATATTTTGCTGACTGATAGCCACGGCAACATGATGGCATTG
>JAPLFO010000074.1 GCA_026390635.1 Ignavibacteriales bacterium | reverse complement strand
CTGTTGCACAAAGCGCATTATTTGTATAACTTCTACCCGCAGGCAAAAGCGGAACATCCAAAACGAGAAAAGGACAAAATTCGATCAAGTAATTGAACGCAAATAACTGCGCAACTCGCGCTTAGTTCTGTTTGGAAAACTGGCAGTTGTACTTACACGAGAGCAAGCAAAGAGGTTGCGTCCAGCAATGGACGCGCTTTCTTACTGTCTTCGTGTAAAGGTATGCCAGTACCTCCAAACAGGACGTAACGGAAGCTGCGTCCTTTTTTTATGTCTATTTCATGGAGGGTGTCGTGGTAACAAAACGAATACTTCTGATGCTCTTAGCTGTTTTTGTCGCATTGACGAATATTGCCACCGGAAAAGATGATTCGAGAATTCTAAAGCTTTCTCAGGAAGCATTCGATGAACTGACTATTTTTATGAGTGGTGGATCAATCAAGCATCTTGAAAGCGCCAGATTGAAATGCCTGCAAATTGATAGCCTTCAAAATCTTCCGGGATACACCCTCAAAACTAGGAAGGATTCGACAATTGCCCTATGTGTGGGAAATGTTTTAGGTGTTTCCATTGCTCCGTGGGATGAAATGGATTGGCCGTCACGCGGAATGCTGGCAGGTGCATTTGTTGTCGTCTGCAAGCCGAATATGAAATTGAAAAACAGTTTAATAACTGGGATGTATCGCAAGCTTTCTGGGGCGGGTGGGGTTTTTGAGAATGCCTTGCTTGGGGTGGTTGAAATCAATGATGAAGATTACAAGATATCTACCTACGACAGTCAAGGTCAAGTAGAATATGAGGCAAATGCTACACTGGTCAAGAAAAACAAGTTGATTTGGACTGACAAAATGTTGCCTATGACAATTGAATTCAAAGACAAGAAAGCAAAATTCATTGCAGGTGAAAAAGGGCAATATGGTGTATACATCTTTGAGAAATAAGATGAGTCATTTTCACGACTTTGACGCAAATAATTTCACAGAAATATTCCCACTGGGAAAGATCATGAAAACAGAAGCCTTGCTCATCTCTTTGTCACGGCTGAATGACAACGACGCTTGACGCTAGCCCCCCATCAAACCAACGGAAAAGGTGAATAAGATGACAGGAAAGCTAATCCGATTGCTAAAATGCTATTCCTTCTTGTTTGTGGCTCTGTTTTTTGTCTCATGTGGTAGACTTTCTACCGAAGAGTTGGCAATCGAGGTCAAGAAAAGCATAGTAGAAACGTTGAAGGAAGAAGGGAAAGACGAAACAGTAAAAGTGAAGGGTCTTTTATTAACCCACAAATCTGGTAATGAATATTCTGGACTTCTAGAAACAATCGAAGATAATGAAGTAGCTAAGCATACAGTTGAAGTAATCTATGACGGTAGATCTTTTAAATGGGAAATTGTAAAATAGGCTATAATATGAATTGTTACTGTTTATATCTACACAATCGCCTAAGAGCCGGAACATTTCAGAGCAGCAACGTTCCGGCTCTTAGCACAACAATACAAAACACCAAAAATAATCATAGGAGCAAATATGATATTCGGCATTCTTCTCTATCTTGCATTTGCCATCTGGATCTTCTCTGACGCAAAAAGACGCAAGAATAATCCCGGGACAACATTGATCGGTATTATTCTTCTCGGACTAATCACAATTCCACTATATTTTGCTCAACGAAATCTAAAGTCGGGGGAGACTCGCAAGGGCGGAAAGGTATGGAACTTCATAAAGTTCTTCGTGCCACTCTTTGCTCTGGTGATGATCGTCTTTGTCTTTCCAGAGTCCCCGAACATTGCTCGGTCAATTAGCGTTTTGTTAGGCATGTCTATCGTGCTGCTTGCTATCGGGTGGATTTTCCGAAAGCCAGGTCTTATAGAACAAGGTCCAACGGGGGCATTGGCAGAAACGAAGCAATGATGTAGTGCTCACCGTGTGGTGAATTAGAATGGGCGAAAGTGTTTGCGAGCAAGGGCCAAAGCGCGGCATGGGCACTTGATTGAAATATGTCGTCAATCTTTGACGGCAAACCATATGTTAGCATCAACGTAGTGCTTGTTATGTCAGCCCGTTCAGCTAATCGGGGATGCTGGTTTTTCCTGTTTCATATAGTCTTCTATTACGTTTTGTCCGGTACCATACCGTACCAGTCCGACAGTGACAAGCAGAGCATCCTTTTGAAACATCTTTGAGGTTGTAGTACCGCCTTTGTCAGTAAATCCCGTGATCTTCAGAGTCTTGCAGGACAAAAGAAATGAGGTCGTAGCCAGTGAAGGGCTGGTGTAGGTTTCCAGTACTTTTATCCGACTGACCAGACCAGCGGAGAGGAAGACGGCAAGTGATACATTACCGGCGGAGTAGGTCAGCAGCTTTGTCGTTGAATCAATGAGGTCTACTCTATCAGGAACCCCGACAGTGTTCCTTATCCATGCAAGTGATCTACCAATCCAGGATTGGTAGATTTTACCGTTGGGAAGTATTCTCTGATTATGCTTATTAGTGCTCTGGCTCAACATAGACAAGCCTTTATGAAGAAAGTGAAGAGAAGTATATCCGCACCAGCAAAGATGCATTAGCGGTTACGTATGATCTCTTTTGAATAACCCGCGCAACTGATTGCGATATCGAAAATTCCATATTTGTAAGGGCGGTAGTCCCGTTACAGTTTTACAGAAATTCACTGGGTTTGAGGACCTGGGGGGAGGTGTCTTTCCAAAAAAGAATGATCTCGGCATATTTTCAAGGACGTTACTCATGGACTATTTTCCGACCGAAATCGAGTGGCGAATTCCGTTTAATTCATAGATTTTTTGTAGCCCTAGTAGAAATTGGTTCGAAAATAGACCCGCATAGTCTACTTAGAAAGTGAAAAGGTAAAAGCGGAAAGGTGCAAGTAAAGACCATCCCGCTTTTTTTGTTTCTTTCCCCGAATCTGGGTTCTCTCAAGTGGGGATCTGCAAGATTCCCCCGTCAAACGGGGTCTACGACCGTACGCGCTACTCCTCTCCAAAATGTTAAATGCGGGTTCTCCCGTGAAACGGGATCTGCGAGATTCACGTACTCGCTACTTAGAAACTCACGTTACGCAAAACACATTCTTTGCTGCTTCGGTGATTGTTTATGTGTCACTCCTAACGGAGTTTGAAATCAAGAAGGTTCATTCAATCTACAAACATTACATCCCTTCGGGATTTCTCCAAAAACAATCGGTAACACTAATTACTTCGCTGCTCGTGGTAAACGCTCCAAAGGAGTGACATGATTATAGCATAATCAAAATACTAAGATCAAACCCCGTGAGGGGTGACATGTAGATTCATTCTCTTTTGCGTAACATCAGTTAGAAAGTGAAAAGGCAAAAGCGGAAAGGTGCAAGTAAAAGACCATGCCTGTTGCTTTCTGTGACTTTTTTGGGTTTCATCATCCCGTTCGCACGATTCAAGTTCAGCACTTCTCCTTCCTTCCACTTCCCATGGTCATACCCCGCCTCTTGGGCTTGGCGAATAAAATGAAAAGACCTGTCAGCGTGTGACGCCGGCAGGTCTGCCAATGCGCGGACAATTTAGCTCATCTGAGCAAAATAGTCTTCTTCGTAATTGAGAAGGTTTCTGCCTCCAGTCGGTAAAAATATATTCCGGATGGTTTCGTTGCAGCGTCCCATTGCACAGAATGGCTTCCGGCTTCCCGCTCCTCATTGACAAGTGCAGCCACTTCGCGGCCGAGCAAATCAATTATTTTTATGCTCACGAACGACCGTCTGGGAATGAAATATTCGATCGTTGTCACCGGGTTGAATGGATTGGGGTAATTCTGGCGCAATTCATACTGTGCCGGCGTACCCCTTTCAGGCTCAGCGTTCTTGCCCGTTCTCTCTGAGAGCGGTCGTCTCCAGACTCCGCCAATGGTTCCGGCATAGAGATTTTTGCTGCCGACCGCAAGAACATTGACAAAGACATTACTTAGTCCCGTATTGATCAGGCGCCAGCTTGTGCCGCTATTGGTCGACAAGAAGACCCCGTCATAGGTGCCGACAAAAAGATTTGTACCGCTTGCAACAAGCGATTTGACAGCAGTGTTCGTCAATCCGGTACTCACCGCATTCCAACTTGCCCCCTTGTCGGTAGAAAGAAAGACGCCGCCGCCGGAAGTCCCTGCGAAGATATTCATGCCGTCGGGGGAGACAGTGATGCCGGAAATAACGGTGTTCGTCAGACCAGAATTTACTGCAGTCCAACTTGTGCCCTTGTCGATAGAAAGGAAGACACCGCCGCCGGAAGTACCTGCGAAGAGATTCGCCCCATCGGGGCTGACCGCAAGTGCCCAGACTGAACTGTTCGGCAGTCCCGCGTTGACTGCAGTCCAGCGTGAACCGTTGTTCGTGGAAAGAAAAACACCGCCATCAGTCCCGGCGTATAGATTCGAGCCGTCTATGAGAAGAGACATTACAGGAATATCTGTCAGACCTGTATTGATCGCACTCCAACTATTGCCATTGTCTGTTGAAAGGAAGACCCCGCCGAAGTTAGTCCCGGCAAGAATTCTCGCCCCGTCCGGCGAGGCGGCAAAGGCGCGGACTGTACCCCCATGTGATCCGGAATTTGCCGACACCCAGCTTGTACCGATATTCGTGGAACGAAAGATGCCGCTATTTGTCGCAGCGATGACATTTGCCTCGTCGGAGAAAACCCCCAGAGCAGATACGGAATTGCTCATCAACCCGGTGTTTGCGTCCATCCACCTTGTGCCATTGTTGGTGGAAAGAAACACGCCGCTGTATGCCATGCCCGCAAAGAGATTTGTTCCGCCGGATACATTGGTGGAGATCGCAAGAGCACAGACTCTGGCATTGGTCAATCCGGAACTCACGGCACTCCAAGTCGCGCCGTTGTTCGTCGAAAGAAAAACACCTCCGAAATTGGTCCCGGCAAAAAGATTGGTGCCGCCGGACCCATCGGGAGAGACAGCCAGATCGACTACAAAACTGTCCGTTAGGCCGGCATTGACCGCAGTCCAGTTCTTGCCGTTGTCGGTCGAAAGGAAGACACCTCCGCCGGAAGTCCCTGCAAAGAGATACGCCCCATTGGGGGTGACGGCAAGATCGTTGACAGATTTGTTCGTCAGGCCGCTGTTGACCGCAGTCCAGTTCTTGCCGTTGTCAGTCGAAAGAAAGACACCTGCCCCAATGGTTCCTGCAAAGAGATTCATGCCGCCGTTTCCAGTCGAAGAAACAGCAAGAGCATAGATAGCAGAATTCGTCAGACCATTGCTCGAAGCGCTCCAGTGTGCGCCGTTGTCGGTGGAAATGAAAATGCCGCTGGACGCGGTCCCTGCAAAGAGATTCGCTCCGTCCGGAGAGAAGGCAAGAGCTCCTACAGTAGCATCCGTTAGTCCTGTATTGACATCCTTCCAGCTTGCGCCCTCGTTGGTGGAAAGCATAACTCCACGCCCATACGTTCCAGCAAAGAGCTGTGCCCCGATGGGTGAAGCGGCAAGAGCAAAAACAGAAGTGTTTGTTGGACCAGCGTGATTCCAGCTTACACCATCATTCGTAGAAGTATAGACGCCATCACCCATTGTGCCGGCGAAAAGATTCGTCCCCCCTGCCCCGTTGGGAGAAACCGCAAATGAGCACACGTAGCCGCCATAGGGTCCATTGGTTTGGATCCATTGGGCCGTTGAGATTTGGGCGAGAGCAAAACTGCACAGAACGAGGAGTCTCATCATCGCTTTCATATGCGGTACCCCTTTCACCTGTTGCGAAACAACTTGCACTGTAAACAGCAAAGCCTCTGCCGGCATTTGCCAACAGAGGCTTCTATTTTCTCTTCACGATTTCTTCCCACTACGAAGGAGTCCCCTGCTGAAAAAGCCGGGATCAATATGTCAATGCAAAAGTACTCCCATTTTCGGACAAATGCAACAATGTCGCGCGGCACTTCTATACAACTACTCCTACTTCGTCGCCATCATTTTTTTCACATCCATAAAGCTGCCTGATTGTATGCGATAGACGTACATTCCGGTTGCGGTCTGAACTCCCGCGTTGTTCCGTCCATCCCAAACCGCTTGATAGTAGCCCGCATTCATCGTGCCGCTCACCAGGGTGCGAACTTCCCGGCCCAGCACGTCATAGATGATCAGGGTCGTCTGCGCCTCGTGCGGCAGGGCAAATCGAATCGACGTCGAGGGATTAAACGGATTCGGATAGTTCTGCTGGAGGTTAAAAGCGCTGGGTATCGCAGATTCAATTTGTTCGACCCGGCTGGGAGCAGAGGAAGCAAGTGCGTAATTGCCGTACAAAGGCGCATTCGTTATCGTTATGGTGTTGTTCACCGTATCCCGCGTCATATTGGCGACGGTTGAGATGAGCTTCCAGGAAACAGTGTCGGAAGCCTGGTAGACCTGCAATGCTGATTCTTTGTTTAGCCCAAGATCGGCATCGCTATAGTACAATGTGATCGAGGTTGCGTTTGCGAGTATACTGCCCGGCTTCGGGGTGAAAGTCCATCGCGATTTCACTGCATTGGCAAATGTTGTCATAACCTGATTTGCGTAGTGCTCTCCTATGAGTGAATCAAGATTGGTACCAGAAGGAATTGAGGCACTTGCAGCATAGAATGAATATGGTCCGGCCGATGTGATTTTTTTCCGATAGACGATCTTCCCTTTGTTCGTAAGCGAACCATAGAGCGTCATATCCCCGTTGTTTGTGAACACCGATCCCTTCGGCACTTCAAGATTGAGATTCGAAAAGAGCACAAGGGATTTGTTGTTCGTGAAGGATGAGTCAACCTGCACGATTCCGGATGCCGGTGTGCCGGTCCGGCTCATGGTAACCGGAGCATTGAATATACCTCTGATTTTTCTATTGGCCCCTTCTGTGTACAGGTTCGTCGTTCCCTGAGTGTTCCACACGGCATCGTTTGTCGCATCACCGGTGATATCGAGGGAGAGACTGCCTGTCACGACCCCGCGATTTCTGATCGCTCCGACGATCGATACCGGCGTTGCACCGGAGCTCATCATGCTGTCGATGACGGTGACACTCCCGGAGAATGTCACATAAGAGCCAACCAGGAATCTACCCTTCAAATTCGGATTCCCGGTGCAGTTTGACATATGGAGAACACCGTTATTCACGCCCGTGATATCACCGGGATTCGTGATCACGCAGTTCATAATATAACCCTTGTCGAGATAGGCAAGCGTCCCCCTGTTCGATCCGTCTATCGTCAATGCAAAATTCTGCATATTCAGTTTTGCCCACCGGGCATCGATTGTGCTCCCGAAGTCGGTTGCAGCCTTGAAGGTGAGAGCGGATGTGGCCTTTGCCCCGAGTGTGTCAGAATTGGAAAACCTGTCGCCTTCGAAAGACTTCCCTGACCCCTGAGACAAT
>JAPLFO010000173.1 GCA_026390635.1 Ignavibacteriales bacterium | reverse complement strand
GTTGGAATCCGGCAACCGACACGACAAAGCCAATCAAGTATTTCGTCTATAGCTCATTTGTCAAGAATGGAGAAGACTTTCAAAATCCCCTTGATTCGACTAATGTGTTGACCTACAAAGCCGGGCAACTCGATAACAACAAGGAATACTTCTTCGTCGTCCGGGCACGGGATGGCATTGGCAATCTCGACTCCAACCGGGTAGAAAAATCGTTGTTTGTACCTCCGCTTGCCGACTTCAACGCTGATCGAAAAATCGATGGGGAAGATCTGGCGATATTCAGAAAGGCTTGGAAAGAGAAGAACGCCTCTGTCGGTGATATTGGCCCGGTGCAGGGGACAGTGCCTAATTTCAAAGTACTCAGGGATGGCAAAGTAGATTTTGAAGATATTATTGTGTTTGCTCAGATGTGGAATTGGTCTTCAGATAACTCCAGTTGGGCGTTGAGCAAGGGGAATACCAGTCGCAGTCTCGACACTTCCACCTGCAAAGTCGGTTTTGTTGAGCCTCTGATTATCAAACCCTCAAGGCAACAGGCGTTCACGCTCCAGGTGAACAATGCATTGGACTATTCCACCTGTGAGATCAGTTTTAGATACAATCGCGCCAAGATACGAATCGATTCCATAAAGATACCGCAGTGCAGTGATGTCGTCAGATTATGGAAACTCGATGACAAGAATGGAAAGGGACTGATTGCACTTACATCTCTTGATCAGAAACTCAACAAATTGATAAATTCAACAAGCAATATACGGCTATGGATATCCACAACTGAAAAGTTGATTGATGAACCGATAGCAATTACGGTTCGGACATTTTCGGATTCGGCTGCAGTCAATTCGTATACAACGACAGAATTGCACATGAACTGGAGACCGGTTGTCCCGGACGAATATGCATTATTGCAGAATTACCCGAATCCCTTCAATCCCAATACGGTGATCGAATACAGCCTGCCGACCGATACGAGAGTCAGGTTGGCTGTATACAATATCTTGGGGCAGGAAGTGTCCACATTGGCTGATGGCTCTAGCAAGGCCGGCTACTATACGATCAATTGGAATGGCATCAGCAATGACGGTTCACAGGTAGGTTCTGGGGTGTATATCTATCGCTTGGTGACGAAGGATTATTCGGCTACACGAAAGATGTTGCTTCTAAGATGAATAACTCACGTTATGCAAAACACATTCTTTGCAACTTCGGTGATTGTTTTTTATTTCACTCCTAACGGAGTTTGAAATCAAGAAGGTTCCTTCATCTATAAACATTGCATCCCTTCGGGATTTCTCCAAAAAAACAATCGGTAACACTAGAAGCCATCTCAAAAACACCTTTCCGATGCCAACTCGTCACCCCGAGTCCAAAGGATCCCGTTTCGGGAAAAGCGAATTTCTTGTTCTTGGGAATGAGCGCGCCGAGGGGTACAGGCTTCAGGTCAATATCCCTCGACTCACTTCGTTCGCTCGGGATGACGGTTGCGGAGATGGAACGCTTGTGTCATCAGGTCAATTATGCATTTTTGAGATGGCTTCTAATTACTTCGCTGCTCGTGCTAAAATCTCCGAAGGAGCGACATGATAATAGCATAATCAAAATACCAAGATCAAACCCCGTGAGGGGTGACATGTAGATTCATTCTCTTTTGCGTAACATCAGTTATCAATTATGGGACGGTGAATGGAAAAAAAGATAATTGAGCTTGGCGGATCAAGAAGAAGCATCCCCCTAAGGGGTGATGAGATCACTATAGGACGAAGTCCGGAGAATGACCTTGTTGTTGATGATAAAGAGGTTTCACTGAATCATGCCAGGATTATTTATGAGCACGATGAACCGATTCTTGAAGATCTGCAAAGTAGAGATGGCACCTTTGTTGATCAAAAAAGAATTCAAAAACAAAAGTTACAGCACGGCGCCATCATCAAAATAGGATCATCAACATTTCAATATGTTACTTCGCGCGTGGATACCTCAGAGAAGTGGAGTGTTGAGGAATATGCACGGCGCTTGCCACCGCAACAAAAAGAAATCACCATAACGATAAAGTCAAAATATAGCATTGAGTTCGAGGTATCAGGCAAGAAAATTAAGCCCGGGGAACCAACGAAGATTAGCTCAGGGCTGCACACAATCAATCCATCCCTAAAATACTTGCCAGCACTGGACATAGTTGTAGGCAAACTCCAATCTGAGGAAATAGATTTCGACAGTCATATTCCAAAAGTGCCGTTGACCTTGGAGTGCGGTTTCATGCACGAAGGAATTACTATTCAGCTCGCAAATAGCCATCGATCTACAAGGGTTACACATAAGATGTCGGGGAGTCAAGTTATTCCTCTATGGCCTGGATCGTATAATATCCTTGCATCGAATGGCGATGCAGAAGTCCATCGACTTATCGAGGTAACGGGGGAGAAAAACATAACGCTTCATCTGGATGACGACCTTGAAGGTGAAGCGAAGAAAACCAGGATTAGGAGGATCAAAAAAGTTCTCAGCATTGTTGGTGTGGTTCTGTCAATTCTTGTTGCCGCTCTCATGATTGCTCTCCCAATCCTTAATGATAATCCCGTGAAGAGATATTGGGCCTCAAGAATGATTCTGGTTGAAGGTGGTCCGAGTGGAGACTTCTATATTTCTCCAACGGAAGTGACATTTGATGAATATGATATGTTTTGTAAATCGACTGGGTATGTTAAACCGAAGGTGGATAGTGGTTATCGCCGATCCGGCAAAATGCCCGTCGTCGCGGTAAATGTTGCCGATGCAAACGCTTTTTGTGACTGGCTGAGCAAGGAGACAGGGACAGTTATCCGGCTCCCTGAAGAAAATGAATGGGTTTATGCAGCACGCGGCGGCAACAAAAGTAAAAAATATGAATACAGCGGCAGCAATGCCATTGACGAAGTTGCATGGCATGAAGGCAATTCGGGAAACAGATCTCACGAGGTGGCAACGAAACAACCGAACGAACTGGGTATCTATGACATGTCCGGCAACGCGTGGGAGTGGTGCGGCACGAAGGGTGCAGTTCGGGGTGGCTCCTGGTACCTCAAGGCCGATTACTGTTTAGTGTCTCACCACAATGAATCCCCCCCGGACTATCGACACTACACCTACGGGTTCCGTATTCTTCAGAAGAGATAGTGCTTTGCGTAATTGCTCCTAGTGTTGTGTCTCAGAAATATATTGACAAAGTCTCTTGATCTTCGCAAGGATGGATTCAGCCGTCGCAGTCCATGAAAAGGGTTTTGGGTGCCTGTTATATTCTTTGACGTACAGCTCAATTTTAGAAACAAGCTCTT
>JAPLFO010000132.1 GCA_026390635.1 Ignavibacteriales bacterium | reverse complement strand
TACAGCCTGCTTGATGGTGCCTCCACCGTCGATTCGCTGATCAATGCGGCTGTCGCCAACCACATGCCGGCGGTTGCCCTCACGGATCATGGCGTCATGTGCGGGGCCATGGAGTTCTATAAAAAAGCCAAGAAGAAAAACATCAAACCGATCATCGGATCGGAAGTCTACATCGTCACCAAGGGAAGCCGGTTCGACAAGGGCCCGATGCAGAACGTGGATACACTCCAGACCGAAGGGAAAAAAGGTCGCGGTGTCTACCATCATCTCGTCCTGCTGTCGAAAAATGAAATCGGATATCGCAACCTTATCAAACTGACGACGCTCGGTTTTACCGAGGGATTCTACTACAAACCGCGGATCGATTTTGAGCTGTTGGGACGCTACAAAGAAGGTCTCATAGCATTGTCGGCCTGTGCGGGCGGTGTCGTGGCAGCGCACCTTGTCAACAATAATTACGACGAAGCCCGCGACGTCGCGGGCATGTACAAGGAAATGTTCGGGGATGATTTCTATCTCGAAATCCAGGACCACAACTACGAGCCTGAAAAGAATGTTCTCGAAATGATGCCCCGTCTCGCTGTCGAACTCGGGATCAAACTGGTGGCGACGAACGACGTTCACTACATCAAGCCGGAACATGCCATTGCGCACAACATCATGCTCTTCATTCCGGAAGCAAGCAGCACCAATACTCCGGACTATTCACGCCTGCGGTACGGAACAGATCAAATCTTCTTTAAGAGCGCCGATCAGATGGTCGAGCTCTTCAAATCGTGGCCCCAGGCGATTGCGAGCACGCTGGAAATTGCGGACAAATGTAATCTGGAACTGAAGCTGCGTGAAAACAAGATGCCCAAATTCCCCATTCCGGAGGACGCGGGTGTGTCGACGCTCGACGACTATCTGGATAAGCTCACCTGGGAAGGCATTCATAGACGCTATCCGGAAATAACACAGATCATTCAGGAACGCACCGAGCATGAACTGCGTGTGATCCGCAATATGGGGTACGCAGGATATTTTCTGATCGTCGCCGACTTCATTCATGCCGCACGGGCAATGGGGGTGATGGTGGGACCGGGACGCGGCAGCGCCGCCGGAAGTATCGCTTCCTATGCTCTGGGCATTACCAATGTCGATCCTTTGAAATATGATTTGCTCTTCGAGCGTTTCCTGAATCCCGATCGTGTCTCCATGCCCGATATCGACGTGGACTTCTCCGATGCGAAGCGCGAGAAAGTAATCGAATATGTGCGTCAGAAGTACGGCTCCGAATCCGTGTCTCAAATCATCACGTTCGGAACATTGTCTTCGCGGGCGGTGCTCAAAGATGTGGCGCGCGTTCTCGGCGTTCCGCTTTCCACCATCGAGCCGGTGACAAAGCAGATTCCTATCAATCAGGGCAAGGTAATGCCCATCGCCGAGGCGATCGACAAGATCGATGCGGTCAAAGCGTTGCATGAAAGCCCCGATCCGAAACTGAGAATGCTCATTGATGTGTCCCTGGCGTTGGAGGGTTTGAATAGAAACGCCTCCATGCATGCAGCCGGCGTCGTGATTGCTCCGGGGGCAATCAGCGACTTCGTTCCGATGTACAAACTGCCGTCCACCGATCTGATGACGCAGTTTACGATGAAAGATCTCGAGGAAGCCGGATTGCTGAAAATGGACTTTCTCGGACTTCGAACGCTGACGGTGATTGAAAACGCCCTGGCCATGATCACGAAGAATCATGGAGTGGATATCGACCTGGACCATCTTCCCGAGGACGATCAGAAAACATTTGATCTCTTCGGCAAAGGGCAGACTGTTGCGGTGTTTCAATTTGAAAGTTCCGGAATGCAGGACTCTCTGCGGAAGCTGCGTCCGACCTGCATCAGCGATCTTGTGGCGATGAACGCGCTCTATCGTCCCGGTCCGATGGAGAACATCGATACGTTCATCAAGCGAAAACACGGACAGCTCAAGATCGAGTACCTGCATCCCAAGCTTGAAGAGACGCTGAGAGAAACGTACGGCATTATCGTCTATCAGGAACAGGTGATGCGCATCGCGAGTGAGATCGCCGGCTATTCGCTGGCTCAAGCCGACATTATGCGCCGTGCGATGGGTAAGAAGGATAAAGCGGGCATGGCTGCCTTGAAACAGCCGTTCGTGGAGGGAGCTGCAAAGACGAATGGTATTTCGCCAAAACTTGCGGAAGAAATTTTCGATTTGATCGAAAAATTCGCCCAGTACGGCTTCAACAAGTCGCACTCGGTTGCTTATTCCGTGGTAGCGTATCAGACCGCATACCTGAAGGCGCACTATCCTGCAGAGTACATGGCCGCGACGATGACCTCTGAAATCGGAGATACGGACAAGATCGTCCTGCTTATTGATGACTGCCGCAAGATGGGTATCGAGGTGCTGCCCCCGGACGTAAACGAAAGCGAAACTGGATTTATTGTAACGCCGGAGGGGATTCGTTTCGGAATGGCGGCAATAAAAAATGTCGGCAGCACCGCCGTTGAAGCAATCATGTCCGCCCGTGATCAGGGGGGAAAATTTCAATCGTTGTTCGACTTCTGCCGTCGTGCCGACCTCCGCGTTGCGAACAAGAAGACCATCGAGAGCCTCATCGCCGCGGGAGCATTCGACTCCATCAATCGCAACAGGGCAAAAATGCTCCGTCTGGTGGAGCCAAGTATCTCGGCTGCACAGCGCTCACAAGACATGGAAGAAAAGGGGCAGTCCAGCTTGTTCGAAGGGGGACCGAAGAACCCGGATGAATTTCTTGCTCCGCCCGATATCAATGTTCCCATGTGGCAGGAATCCGAGAAACTGGAACGGGAAAAATCCGTACTCGGATTCTATGTCTCCGGCCATCCGTTGCTCAAATTCGAACAGGAGATAAACGCCTTTGCCTCCGTTCGTCTCGGCGAGGCGGGCGGGATGAAGAGCGGCACCGTACGTGCGTGCGGTATCATTACATCCATTAAGAAAAAACTCGATAAGAAAAACAAGGAAATGGCGTTCATCACTATCGAGGACTTCACCGGCAAATGCGAATGCGTCATTTTTTCCAGCATCTACAAAGATGCCATCGATCTCATCCAGCCGGAATCGATGGTGATGGTCGAAGGGAACGGGGAAGTAAGCGGTGATGTACTGAAGATTGTCGCATCGACAATCATACCGATGGAATCAGTCCGTGAGAAATATGCAAAGCGTGCCTTTTTGCTCGTGAACGCGGATGATATCAGTGACAGCGTGCTGGCAGATCTGAAAGAACTGATAAAAAAGCACAAAGGGAACTGTCAGTGTTTCTTCAACGTTACAGGATCAGAATTTCCGGAAGAGCAAGTGCTTCTTGCACGCAATCTTCCGGTGCAGCTCAGTACCGAGTTTATGAACGGAGTCTATGCGTTGCTGGGACCGAATACTGTGAAATTTGCATAGCTGGAGAGTCTTGCTTTTTCAAGGAAAATAATACGCAACAGAGATTCCTCTGGACAGTGTTCTTCCGAGGGGCTGTCCCAAAAGAACGTAAGGCGAGCTTCAGCTCGCCATATTGGGTCTTCATCAGATCTTTTGGGCCGCGGGCTGAAGCCCACGTTACGTCAAAGTTTCCTTTTGGGACAGCCCCTCGAGATCCTCTGGACTGTGACGATTCTTTTCCTCACTGATTGTCGCGAATTATACCGATATTATACTATCAAAACATGGAGAAAATCATGAACGCAGTTCAACTGACAGATGCGACATTCAAGTCCGAGGTCGTCGATTCAACGATTCCGGTACTTGTGGACTTTTGGGCGACGTGGTGCGGGCCGTGCAAGGCGATTGCACCCGTGATCGAAGAGATTGCAGGTGAATATGCCGGTAAATTGAAGGTCGGCAAGGTGGATGTTGATGCCAACCAGGCCGTTGCAATGCAATATCAAATCCGCAGCATTCCTACGCTGCTCATCTTCAAAGGCGGAACGGTCGTCGAGCAAATCGTCGGAGCGGTTCCGAAGAAGAGTCTTCTGGAG
>JAPLFO010000147.1 GCA_026390635.1 Ignavibacteriales bacterium | reverse complement strand
TGCCGAAGGGAACGCAACCTATACTTCCCAACCGACACTTACCCGCGATAACGCAACGCTGAAGCTCCTTCCCAATCTGACATTGGATGGATCTGTCTACTTTCGCGGTCCACTTGCAGACGGATATCTCGATCTGAAGATCGGCGTACGCGGCAGATATTATTCGAGCCAGACCGGAATGGGGCCACTGCCGGATTCCTGGCTCTACGTCCCCAACACAATTCTCAGCTACGGACCATCAGGCACGATGGACTTTTTCGTGATCGGACATCTGGGTGATGCCACGCTGCACCTGATCTGGGAAAATGTCACCGCAAATCAATATCTGCTGACACCAGTGTACCCCATGTACGGCAGCAATGTGCGGTTTGGTGTATCATGGGAGTTTCTCGATTAGCGATCGAATCAATACTACTGAGAAGAGGCTGCATCACAATGGCATCATCGCCACAGAATGACAATCGCAGTTATAGATATTCTCACGCCAGCACCGAATCCCGTGCCGAGTTTGATTCCATCATCGAGATGGTTGAACCAAATTCCCGTGTTATCGATCTTGGCTGCGGCAGCGGAGTATTACTCCGCAGACTCATCGAGGAAAGAAAGGCCTCCGGCAAGGGTATAGAATTGTCACCATCCGGTGTTCAGGTTGCACGATCATGGGGACTTGACGTTGTTGAGGGCCGTATCGATGAACGACTAAGCATCGACGATGATCAATTCGACTATGCAATATGCAATGTGACACTCCAGATGGTCCTGTAGCCTGAGGTCCTTCTCCGGGAAATGAAACGCATTGCGCGGTACCAGATCGTTTCTTTCCCCAATTTTGGTTTCTACAAGAATCGTTTCGACCTGCTGCTGAATGGCCGTATGCCGCGCCCGATGCTGTTCGACTACTCATGGTATGCAACCGGCCACATTCACCAACTCTCCATTGCGGATTTTCAACAGATCGTCAACGACGTCGGCGGGATTCGATTTCTTCGTCAACACTTCGACAAAACCGGAAACAGTCTGAAGGACGCACTCACCAGAAAGTATCCAAATCTTTTTGCAGTAAGGCCAATCTTTTTGCTTGAGAAAACGAAATAGCCGGTTTCTGAATGCAAAAGCCGCACCACACTATTGTGAGATGCGGCTTCTCTTTATGACATCGACGTTCCCTTTACTCTGCCAGAATCCCTTCTCTTTCCAGCGAGATTCCAAAAGTTTCTCTTACTCCCCGTTCGATCTCTTCGGCAAGATTCAGGATATCCCGCGTTGTGCATCCTTTGTTGACCAACGCGAGCGCGTGCCGTGATGAGACCGCCGCTCCGTTTTTTGTGTATCCTTTTTGAAATCCGGCCTGTTCAATCAACCAGGCCGCTGGAATCTTTACTCCATCGTCCGCCGGAAATCCATTCGGAAGCTTCTTCCCCAGGGCAGCAACACGCGATTGAAATTCCTTCAACTGGTCCGGTGTCAGCACAGGATTCATAAAGAACGATCCGACGGACCTGGCGTTCTCGTCGGTCGGATCGAAGACCATCGACTTTGAATGACGCAATTGCAGAACGGCGTTGCGCACGGATTCAAGCAACGTTGTGGTATCGCCGGGACGCCGCACGTCGAGCTGGATGTCCAGAAACTTTTGCAGTTCGGGATATCGGATTTCCGGTGTGCCGCCTTTGCGCAATCGATATGTAACTTCGGTAATCACATACCGTCCCCGGTCAACACTCTTGAAGCGGCTTTGCCGGTATCCAAACTCACACTCGGCGGCGGAAAAAATAACCGGCTTCAAGGTCAGCCGATCGACAGCACACAACGATTCAATCGTGTCTTTCACTTCCTGGCCATAGGCACCGATGTTCTGGATCGGCGAAGCCCCGACTGTACCGGGAATTCCAGAAAGACATTCGATACCCGCCGCGCCTTGATGCACCGCGTCCAGCACACAATCATCCCACACGACACCGCCGCCCGCTGTAAACCGAACAGTATTCCGGTCGGACTCACTTCGTACATATCCCATCCCCATCTTCAGTACCAGCCCCGGAAATCCCTCATCCAGAAAAATGGTGTTGCTGCCGCCTCCGAGGACATGGATCTTCAGCTGATGGCTATCGGCAAACGCAAGCGCTTCACAGACGTCGTCCACCGATAGGCACTCGGCAAAAAAAGAGGCGGGGCCGCCAAGATTGATCGTGGTGAATTGCGCAAGCTTGACATGTTCTCTAATTATCACTGGCATTGTTTGCTCTTCTGGAGAAAAATGTTGTCGAGATGATCTCGCTCCCAATCTCTGTAGTGCAACGCAAACGATATCCCCGGTGCACGATGTGGCGCTTCTCAAGAACCGTGTCGGACATCTTCTACACTTCAGCCACCGGATGATGCTCTTTGTGCAGACTGATCGTCATTCCACCGCCGCCGATGAGTAGCATGATCGCTGCCTGTACGAGCGTCTTGTATGCCACTTCCGGGCCGGCGAGCGATGTGAAGAAGAACCATGCCCCGACAGCGAGCAGCAGGGCATACACACCAATCATAATCTTCCGCGTTATCCGATTTACCGCAGGAGTTTCCACGGCACAATATCTATTGTACAAAAAGAGCCCGACGACAGCAAGCACATCCAGCGCAACAAAAATCAACCAGAATAGACGCGCTTCGCTTTGGGCGCCGGCTTTTCCCACAAGAGGTTTCAACATCGATGCATACATAGCGCCACCCATATTTGATCCGATCAGGCTTCCGATGACTCCATACAAGAAAGCATATCCCATATAGACTGCGGTTTTGTCCGGAGGAGCAATGAGGCCGATGTAGCTGTAATATTTCGGATGTGCAGTCATTTCGCCAACCGCAAAGATCATCATCCCCAATATGAAAATCCAGACAGATGTCGAATATGCTAGACAGGCAAATCCAACGCCGCCGATGACGATGCCTGCAACCATTGTTGTAAGCGCGGAAATATTTTTTACGGCACGGCTTACGAACACCTGCAGGAGAATAATTGTTCCAGCATTGAGCACTGTAACGTGTTCGGCATCGAATTTCAGCGTAATGCCGAACGACGCAAAGAGCCGGTCAATCGGAGCGGTATCTATAAAATCCCGAAGATACCAGAGCACTGATCCGAAGGTCTGAAAATACAAAATCCAGAATCCAGAATAGATGACTATCATCAGCATAAAGCGCGTATCACCCAGCACCGCGGCCGCGCCGCGCATTACATCACCTATTTTCTTCGTACTCTCCGGCTTCGGAGGGTCACGGTACAGGAAGAGCGTTGGGAGCAGCATGAGTGCACAGTACACCGATGACGCCATGAAGACGTACGACCAGGAGAATCCTTTGAGATACGTCACCAGTAGCGGAGCGGCAAACGCGCCAAGATTGATCATCCAGTAGTAAATCCCAAAGCCGAATCCAGAATTAGATTCGTCGGTAGAACGAGCAAGGGTTCCGGAGATGATCGGCTTAAACAGCCCAGCGCCGGTGGACATCACCAACAAGCTGACAAACACGGTTCCATAGGCGCTCGAATTGCCAGAGACAAAATAGCCGGCGCTGAGAAGTGAAAAGGCGACAAGCAGCATCCGCCGGTACCCATACCGGTCTGCGAGCGCACCACCGACAATCGGGAGCACATAGGTAAAGGCGTAGACCAGACTCTGCATAAATCCGACAGATTGCTCAGAGAATCCCAGACCGCCGTCCTTCACCGCATTGGTAAGATAGATGGCAAGAACAGAATTGAGTCCATAGTAGGCCGCGCGCTCGAAAAGCTCCATGACGTTTGCTACCCAGAACACGCGCGGAAATGAACGAAGAACATTAGTTGAGCTGCTCATGCGAGAGAGATGCCTTTCGGATTTACTATGATGTAACCACTCAGCGAAAGAAGCTGCAGGCGGCATCGACTAGTCTTTCACGTCGCCACGCAGTATGCGCACACGCTTCCGGACATCTTCGCTAAACAATGATTGCGGGTATTGCGCGAGAAATTCTTCATACGCCACCAGTGCCTTGTCCCGCTCGCCCGTTCCAACTTCATACAGTGCTGCGATACGGTAACTGACCTTCTCCCGCAGGCTGCTGACGGGGTACTCATGCAGGAGCAGTTTGTACGATCTCAATGCATCCTGGTATCGATGGAGCGAAGACTGCAGATCTCCCGCCTTCAGGAGCGCATCGTCCGCCAGAGGCGCATCGGGAAACTTCTCCCGCACCAATGCGAAAAGAGCAATCGCCTCTCCCTGTTTTGCCTGACGCTCCCGCAATTCGGCATCTGCGTACATTCCCAGCGCTTCAGAAAAGGTGTCTTTGTTTTCGGTGATGAAGAAATTCAGCAGGATAGCATCGTTGGACTCGTCGGCAGTCCACATCTTTGCCAGGTCTGCAAGGCGCGTCGCTGCAGTATCGAACTGATGATGGTAGTATTCAATCTCCGCCAGCTGGAAAAACGCCTGCCTTCTCTGAGTCTCGCCGGCATACGACATTCCGATGACACCCTGGTACCGCATCGCTGCACCCTCAAGGTTCCCCTGGGCTATCATGACCTCTCCCGCAAGGATGGAAATATCCGCTTTCATTGTACTCGTCGGAACAATGGCCCCAGCAGAATCCAGCAAGCGCATGGCACCATTGAGATCGAAGAATCTTCTGTAGCGAATGATGGCCGTACGAAAAAGAGACTGCACGGCAATAGTGCTGCCGGGGTACGCGGCGGCCAACGCGAGATACACGGCCGCCGCTTCATGATGATTGATCCGAATATCGCCGATGGCGTTGGTATCCCCACGGTCACTCAGAAGCTCGACACACAGTGCCGTGCCGTATCTTCCCTGCGGAACAAACTGCGCTTCCGGATTTTCGGCAACAGCGCGCCGGTAGGCGGTGGCGGCGACACGATAGGATGCTTCCCGGAAAGCGCGTTCGGCAAATGTAAAAATCTCAGTACCGCCGGACCGCAACCGGTTTTCGATGCCTGATACGATGCGATATGCACTCTCAAATTGACGCGCCTCAATGTACAGCCATACGAGCAGGCGACCAAGGACGATGTCGCTCGGATCTGTGAGCGATGCAATTTCGACTCCATGCAGTGCCGCGGCAAGCCCCTCGGGACGGGCTGTTATCAACGCAATGCGGGATTCGATATAGTCGAGCTGGCTTTCGCTGCGCCGCAACATTGCCAGGTATTCCCGGATTGCTGCAGGATAATCCATCATCATTGAATAAAGAGACGCAAGGTCTTCGGAGAAGAGCAATGGATCGCCAATCTCGCGGCGACCGTGCTGGTAGGTAAGGATCGCTTCATCAAACAGTCGCAATTCGATTTGTGAGGCGGCGACAATTCTGTAAAGGGATTGATTGTGGGGATTCACCGCAATGACTGCAGACCACACAGAGTCCGCGGCCGCCTCGCGCTCCGCCCGATAGAGGATGCCGCCAAGCATCGTGCGGACGCCAAGATCCCCCGGGTCGCTCTTTAATTTGAGCGTGCTCAAATTAACGGCGTCATCATAGCGTTTTGCGAGAATGAAACAGCGGCGCAAGCCATCGAAATAGACAAAGTTCGCTTGATCGCGCAGAAGAAGTTCCTGATAGAGCTGCACGGCTCGTTCCACTTCTCCCGCCTGTTCAAATGCCTGCGCGAGACGGAGCCGATTGAGATCGTCTCCTGCCTGTGCAAATAGGGGCACCATGAGCACCAGCTGGAGCAGGCAGAGAGAACAGATCCCTTTGGGAGAAAGGGATCGTCTAAGAAAAGAGCCGG
>JAPLFO010000198.1 GCA_026390635.1 Ignavibacteriales bacterium | reverse complement strand
GGCGCGGTCATAATGCTGTCGCCGGATCGCCGCTCTCCAAGATGCTGCCATATCTCTTCTGTCACGAACGGCATAAACGGATGAAGCAGCTTCAGCGCTTCCTCGTAGATACCGATTGCACGATTCACGATGCGCAGTTTGTCGGACGATTCTGTCAATTCACTGACCCGTTGTTTCGCAAACTCTACGTACCAATCGCAGAAGTCATGCCAGATGAAATCATAGAGCATTTTCACGGAATCATTCACCCGGAATTCTTCCATGGCTGCCGTCACTTGCTGAACAGTTGTATGAAAGCGCGATTCAATCCAGCGGTCTGAGAGTTCGGTGCTTTTTTGTTCTGCTGCCGGAGAGGCATCGCCGATAGCGGCCCGGTTCATCAGGAGAAATCTGCCCGCGTTCCAGATCTTGTTTGCAAAATTGCGTCCAAGCTCGCACCTTTCATTCGAATAGAGCACATCCTGGCCGATCGGCGCAAGATACAGGACGGTGAAGCGCAAAGCATCCGCTCCAAAAGACGCGATGACATCCAGCGGATCGGGCGAATTGCCGAGCGACTTGCTCATCTTCCTTCCCTGCACATCACGGATGATACTCGTGAAGTAAACATGCTTGAACGGGATTTCCTGCTTGAACTCCAGGCCCGCCATGATCATCCGCGCCACCCAGAAAAATATAATGTCCGGCCCGGTCACCAGCGTATCCGTCGGATAGAAATACGCGAGTTCCTTGTTTTCTTCCGGCCAATTTAAAACGGAAAACGGCCACAGCCAGGATGAGAACCATGTGTCGAGCACATCGGAATCCTGCTGCAGATCGTTCACGGTCAGCGATTGGTGACCGGCGGCGTGTGCTTTCGCGAGCGCATCTTCCGTCGACCGCGCAACGACATAGGTGCCATCCGGCAGATAATATGCCGGAATGCGATGGCCCCACCAGAGCTGGCGGGAAATGCACCAGTCACGGATGTTCGTCATCCAGTGTTCATACACTTTCGTCCAGCGATCGGGGTAGAACTTGATATCGCCGTTCAGCACGACCTTCAACGCCGGTTCCGCCAACGGTTTCATTTTCACAAACCATTGATCGGAAAGGTACGGCTCGATCACCGTATCGCAGCGGTAACAATGGCCGACACTATGCTGATGATCTTCCGTCTTCTCGAGCAATCCTATTTTTTCGAGATCGCGCAGCACTTCTTTGCGGCACTCGTAACGATCTAGGCTTTTATATCTCTTCGTTGCGTTTTCGTTCATCAATCCCGACGTATCCATGACGATCAGCTTTTCAAGATCGTGGCGATTGCCGATCATGAAGTCGTTGGGATCATGCGCCGGGGTGACTTTGACGGCACCGGTACCGAACGAGGCATCCACAAAATCGTCGCCGATAACAGAGATCAAACGGTCCGTCAACGGAAGCGCGATTTTTCTCCCGATGTGATCTTTATACCGATCGTCTTTCGGATTGACTGCGACGGCCGAATCGCCGAGCATCGTTTCCGGCCGTGTAGTTGCGACGGTGAGAAAACCGTTCCCATCGGCAAACGGATAGCGGATGTACCACAGATGTCCTTTGCTGTCAGTATAGTTTACCTCATCGTCGCTGAGAGCGGTATGATCTTTCGGACACCAATTGACAATATATTTTCCTTTGTAGACCAGCCCTTTTTCATAGAGACGGATGAAGACTTCCTGAACGGCATTGGAGAGACCTTCGTCCATCGTGAATCGCTCACGTTCCCAATCGCAGGCAGTTCCCAGCTTCCGCAGCTGTTTGATAATCGTCCCGCCATAGTGTTCTTTCCAATCCCAGACACGCTTGACAAAATCCTCGCGCCCCATTTCGCGGCGCTTGATTCCTTCTTTGAGGAGCGCCTTCTCCACCACATGCTGCGTGGCGATACCCGCATGATCGGTCCCGGGCACCCAGCACGCCTCAAATCCCTGCATCTTTCTCCAGCGAATGAACACGTCCTGCAGGGTGTTGTTCAGGACGTGCCCCATCGTAAGAATGCCGGTAATGTTCGGCGGAGGAATAACGATCGTATACGGTTTCTTGTCTTTTTTTACCGCGGCGTGAAAGAAACCGTTCGTTTCCCAATACTGGTACCACTTGTCTTCGACTTCTTGGGGAGAATATGTTTTGGAGAGTTCCTGCATTGTTGGATACATTTCTGATAGTGTGGAGTGGCTGTCGCAACGTTGCCCGTGGCGGTCATTGCACCGGCACAGTAATTGGACAATAACATCCATCAAATGCCGGGGGCCGCCTCAAGTGCGTGTTGCCGATTATCTATATAATATAGAAAAATTCCTGAAGTTTGAAAATCGAAGCACGGATATCGCAGGACCTGCGGGCTCACCAGATCCATGGAAAGAGGCGGTACCGTACGCTTGTGCAATAGCCTGCGTATCCAAAAAGTTCGCCTTCCAGGAGCCGCTCCTCCTCCAGCAGTCGAAGGATGATGACCGGCACCAGCGGCACGGCTGCCGTAAAAGTCCACCATGAACCCAACGCCAGCGGTGTTCCGATGAACATCAGGATCGCTCCGGTATACATCGGGTGCCGCACCGCCGCGTACGGACCGGATATAACCACACGCTGACCGTTGCGGACTTTAATGGTCCCGGAGGCGAAACTATTTTCGCGCAAGGCAAGGAACGCCAGCCAATATCCGGTTGCGACCAGCAGATCGCCGCAGAAAACCGCCGCGGTCGGAACGCTGGACCAGTGCAGTCTGAAATCGAATCCCGGAAGAATCACCAATAAAAATATGAAACCGCTCGCGAACAACTGGATCACCTGTTGTGTTTTTATCTTCTCTGCTCCAGGGCCGGCCCTGAGGCGACTCTCGAGAAGCTCCCGGTCATGACGGGCAATGAAGGCGGCCACAAAGGATGTCAGGCTCATGAAGAGAATGAAAAAAATCCATGCCTGCCAGAACGCTGGCGACCAGGCCGGAAGGAAGAGCAGTGTGGCAAGAATGATACCCAATCGGATGACCCCGCCCCATGCCTTTTTGGCAACCGGATCCATGGTCAGATCTTTCTGAAATACATTGTGGGCAGATTGGATTCGGTGAAAATCATGCCCTTTCATTTCCTTTTCACGTTCCTGAGAAGCTTCTTCTTGTCTCCATCCAGTTTGCGCTGCACTTTTTTGACATCTTCTGCAGCCGGCAGCGCTTCGGGTTTGACGCCGCGCTCATGAAGCATTTTTCGCACAGCCCGGTTGTTGTCGATATGTTCTTTGGCAATGGCGCCTTTCCCTGCCAGGTCTTTCTCAATCACATTGTGGCTTGTCAGTTCAGTCGCAAAATCCTTTGCCTTGATGGTCAGCGTAGGAAGGAAATCTGCCAATGGCCTGCTGTCGGGTATCGCCAGCTTCTTTTTCATTTCAATGGTGGTAAATCCGCCAAACAAAGCCTGATCGCCTTTGGAACGGATGATGGCAAATCCCTTGTCATCCACTCCACGCTCGTAGATGATAGCCGACAATTTCTTTTCTGTTTTCGAAAGTTTTTCACGCGCCGAAACCCTATCCACATCCAACAGACGCTGTTCAATAATTTCCTGTTTTCGTGTTTGGACGGCAAAATAGGTTTGCGCAAATGCAATCTCGTTCTTCGACGGATCACTATTTTGTGCGATCAGATAGCAAGCGTAACGGGTGAGAGCAATATCGTCAATTTCGCGTATCGCACCGCTTCCCAGCTCAACCTTTTTCCCGACATCGGCAAAATGGTCTGAAACAAAAACCCCGGCATTTTCACAAGCTACTGTGGCTTTTTCAATTGCATTCTTGAAGTTGTCCCATTTTGAGTAGCCTAATATTTCCTGCAAATCGCGCGCACTCCAGTATTCGATTTTGTTATACTGGTAGCACGCTTCCTCAAACTTCATAAAGAGTTTGGCAATCAGTTCTTGCTTCATAGTAATCCCCCCCGAGGATTGAACGTAGCAGTTATTATTTCATTTTTTGGTACGAAGAAATTCGTAGAGTCAACTTCGACCGCAATACGCTATGCAGATCGCCTTACATTGGTCTCTCCTCCGTCTATTGCGACCAGCCCCCCAATCGGACTATTCGGCCATTCACGTCTGTTCGACATCAGTAATCATCGTTCGAGGGCAAGGCTGAGCGCTGTCGCCAATTTGAGTACGTCCTCTGTGGTCTTCTCCAATCGAGTGCTGAGACTGCGGGCAATACCTTTCCACACAAAGTAGCCGATTTCTTTGTCCGTCTCTACGAGCTTGAAGAAGGCTTCACGGGAAACAACCGCGAGCTCGCAATCTGTTTGGGCAGAAACCGATGCAGTTCGCTCGAGATGTTCCTCCGCCAGAGCCATCTCTCCGAAGAACGCGTGATCCTTGCCGGTCAACCGCGTGAGCGACTTGTCCCGCTGGTCCATGCCATGTCCCTGAATCTTCAACAAAAGGGAACGCGAAATTACTACTTCCCCCTGAAGCAGAATAAACATTTCCGAGCCGAGTTCCCCCTCTTTGACAATCACGGTCCCTTTTTCTGCATGACGCTGCACAAGCGTCCGGCGAACCTTTTCGAGCTTCTCATCCGGGATACCGGTAAAAATCGGGATGCGGCGCAGAAAATCTATCGTGATAGTGGTCATGCCTTTTCCGAAGAAGTTGTACCGATAATGACTGCGATATCCTTGGATTGAATTTTGTAGTCAAATGGCGGATTCACGGTCGTCTGGACTCCGGCCTTCTCTGCCACGTTAATGCCCGCTTCTTTGAATTTCCGCTGTATGAAAGCGTCGATCGCAGACGTATCATCGGACAAAATATCGTTGAGATGGACGCTCTCGTGTTCCTTCACAACGCCGACGAGCGTCCAGTTGTGATCTTTTTTGAGGTGGATGAGAAGCTCGCCGAAGTTCTTGCCGACAAACTCGGGCGGGATCGCAACGCGATGGAAATCGTTGCCGCTCTGGTTGTCCAAAATCTCCATTGCGGTCTGCGGTGCTCCCGGCGCGATGATGTGATTTGCGAGAAAGAATCCGACATATTGATCGCTGACGATCACTTCATCTGCATTTGCGCGTTTGAAGTGCTGCAGATTGTCCTTATTGATGATGTGCGCATATACTTTTAATGCCGGGTTGAGTGATTTCATTGTGAGGAGGCAGAGCAGCGTCTTGTTGTCGGCGGCAATGCCGGCCTCGGTACCATGGTCCGGGACGATGATCGCCGCCTGCGCGCTCTTGATGTTCGCACGATTCAACACCGCCTCGCGTGCGTAGTCTCCGCGTACAAATTTAAGATCCAATTCCGGATATGTTTCAATCACTGCTTCCATCAATTCCGGGGCGGTGTCATTTGCGAGTACCACCTTGAGGGAGGAAGGCTGGCGATCGTGGCGGCGGAATGTCTGGAGGATATCCTCGACATGTGAATTCCAGCCGCACACAACTATGTGGTCGGAAAAACTAATGTCTTGCAATCCCTGGCTCTCCTTAATTCTTCGTGCAACAAACAATGACGACACTGTAGCGGTGAATAGTGATATAAGAACAAGGCCGCTGATGATGGCGATCGAACCGATAATCCGGCCGCCGAGCGTGACCGGAACCTTGTCGCCGTACCCAACCGTCGCGATGGTCACGAGTGCCCACCACAATGAGTCCCCAAAAGAATGGAACTGGCCGGCGTTTTTCTGCTGCTCAAAGAGCCATACCGGGAAAGCCATGACGTTGACTGTCGCCAGAATGACGATGCTGAGCTGGAGGATCTCGTTTTTCCGGATGAACTTCCAGGCAGCGGAAAACCATTTGGCATTTCTGCTCGCCATTATTGCCACACTCGGTGGTGGAGCGTGCCGACACCAGCGATCGCCGCATCAATAATGTCGCCGCGATGAACCTGTGCAACACCTTCCGGCGTACCCGTGAAGATTACATCACCCCGCTCCAGCGTGAAATTTGCGGAAACATAGGCGATGATCTGCGGGATTGTCAGAATCATCGCTGCCGTGGAAGAATGCTGACGCCGTTCGCCATTGACCGAGAGTGACATTTCGAGAGCATGAGGATCGGAGACTTTTTCGACGAAATCGGAGAGCGGCGCGGAAGTGTCAAATCCCTTCGCCACTGCCCAGGGATTTCCCTTTTTCTTCGCTTCGAGTTGGAGATCCCGCATAGTCATGTCCAATCCGATGCCATAGCCCGCAATGTAGTCGAACGCGTTGGATTCCGGAATATTTTTACCCTCTGCACCGATCAGCAGCGTCAATTCCACTTCGTGGTGCACGTTATTGGAAAACGGCGGAATGAGAATATCGGCACCATTTTGAATAATGGCTGTGGAGGGTTTGAGAAAAATGACAGGCAGTTCGGCGCCTGGGGAGCCCATCTCTTTTGCGTGTGCCGCATAATTTTGCCCAAGACAAAGTATTTTACCAACGGAAAAACGCTGCAGCGAGGGCAGCAAGAGCACATTGTTCATGGCATTCTAATGTTGTTGTTCCGAAAATATAGCCAAGTCCGGAGACATGCGCAACCTTGCCTTTCCGCGCTGAATATTGTATTTTTGATATGTTGTTGGTCGAATCTTCCCGCTTCGTTTGGCGGGACCTGCAGCAACACTTTTTTCGGCAAATCACAGCCTATCGGATCCATGAAAAAAATCATCGCTGTCTTCCTCCTTCTATGCGGCCCGTTCGCTTTGATGGCAGAAGAAAATCCAACATTTTCTTTTCTGCGGAATGATGTCAGCGCCCGTGCGGCCGCCATGGCCGGCTCCTACGTTGCAATGCGGAATGACATTAATGGGATGTACTATAATCCTGCCACACTGCCGGTTCTCGACCGCCCGGAGGCGTCCTTCGGCTATTTCAAACATCTGATGGACATCAATGCCGGCTATGCATCCTTTGCCCAGGAACTCTGGGGCGGAACGCTGGGACTCGGCGCACAGTACGTCAACTACGGTTCATTCGATCAGACTGACGAACTCGCCAATACAATAGGAACGTTCGGGGCGGGAGATCTTGCGCTCTCGGCGAGTTTTGCAATACCATATGATGAGGATATTACCGTCGGGGCAACCGCAAAAATCATCTACTCTTCCATTGCGGATGCACATTCGTCCGCCGCCGCGGCAGATATCGGCATCCTCTACAGTTTTCACGGAACCAATCCCTTGACGCTGGGTATCAGCGTCCTGAATATCGGAAGTCAGCTGAATCCGTACCTGGACACCCGGGAAAATCTTCCTTTTGATGTACGCATCGGCGCGATGATAAAACCGGAACATCTGCCGCTCCAGTTGGGTGTCTCCTTCCAGCGCCTGAACGAATCGCGCGAAGACCTCATCAGCCGGTTCCGATCATTCTCACTCGGCGGCGAGTTCACGCTGAGCAAACCGCTCCGCCTCCGTTTTGGTTATGACAACGAGCGCCGGCGGGACTTGAAAATTGGTACTTCGGCGGGCATGGCGGGTTTTTCATTCGGACTCGGCATTATCATGAAGACGATTCGTATTGATTATGGCTATACCTCGCTCGGGAAAATCGGAAGCCTGAATAGAATCAGTCTCGGAATGGATTTGTAGCAGCTCTTTGCAATGCAGGGGTGCTCCCAGAAGTAAAATATCATGTATCTTTTTCAATGCTCAAGACCTGAATTGATCAATATAATATGTTTTACAGCTCGATTCTCAACGACTGATAATTTGGCACGGCAATAGTTACTTTTGAGCCAGCCTCTCCCTTCCTGACGTTCTCCCCGCTCACATCCTGTTGGTAAGCTGGTGCTCTTCCTTCAGGAGCAAGCTGCAGGAGGATTGCCCGCCTCCAGATTTTCCTATGCATGATCATCGCATCATCACTCACTTGCGTTGAAATTATCTCCACAAATGACTACCTTGTCGTATTGAGAATATTCGAGCGTTTCATGAAGCACTGACATGAGGTTCCATGGGAAAAGACACTGAACGTTCGACAGAAAAAAAGAGCAGGGCCCTGCCGGCAAGTTCGCCGCTTCCGTTCGATGCTGGTCTCATTCAATCGATACGAGTGAACCGCAGCGCAGTAGAAGCGCGGGCAGTTGAACTGGGCACCCGCCGGGCTTTCAAAGTCGAAGCACAGGTTGCGGCATATCTCGCTGCAATCCGCTGCATGGATCTAACCACTCTGGCTGGTGATGATACTCCCGGCAGGGTGGCGCGACTCTGTGCAAAAGCGCTGATGCCGGTCGAAGGTGAAATCGTTACCGCTCTTGGTATTGGCGCACAGCCTCTCACCACGGCAGCGGTTTGTGTCTATCCTGCCCAGGTGAAAGCTGCCGCACAAGCGCTGGCCGGACGCATTCCTATCGCATCGGTGGCAACCGGTTTTCCCGCGGGGCAGACATTCATGAAAATCAAATTGGTTGAGATTGACTTGGCGATCAAGGCTGGAGCAACCGAAATCGATGTCGTCATCAGCCGCGAAAAGGTGCTCAGCGGTAAATGGAGATCTTTGTATGATGAAGTCGTTGCCTTCAGGGAAGTCTGCGGAACCAGAGCAAAGCTGAAAACAATTCTCGGAGTCGGCAATCTTGAAACCCTCACCAATATAGCCGCTGCTTCAGCGGTGGCGATCCTCGCCGGATCTGATACCATCAAAACGTCTACCGGATTTGAGCCCACCAATGCAACGCTCCCTGTTGGATTGACCATGGTTCGTCAGATACGGCGGTTTCAGGATATGGGAATCCTCAAGGAAAAGATGGTCGGCTTCAAGCCGGCAGGAAGCATTCGCACGGCAAAAGATGCAATGCTCTGGCTGACGCTTATGCTCGAAGAAATGGGTCCGGAGTACACAAGGCCGCATCTCTTCCGGTTGGGAGCCAGTGCATTGTTGACCGATATCGAACGCCAGCTGCGGCATCTTGCATTCGGCCGCTATGCCAATGCGCAGTATCATCCCATGGGATAAGACGAGGACACTGCATGATTCATTGCTGCATCGACAAGATTCTCTATGAGCTCTTCTTCTTCTCTGTAGCAAATTCTTTTCTAGCTCTGTGATTTTTTGTCTAGGCCATTATTCTATCGAAAGAGAATATCATGAATCGGGAAAGACTTTCTTCACTTATTGACACATTGGATTACGGACCGGCGCCTGAATCGGAAGCGAAGGCGAGGGAATGGCTGAAAACCAACGGATTGAAGTTCTCCCATTCTATCAATGGAGCGTGGCTGCCACCGAAGAAGGGCGGATACTTCAAGACCTTGAATCCCGCACGAAGTGACGAAGTGCTCGCTGAAGTAGCGCTTGGGACAAAGGAAGACGTCGATGCGGCGATGGATGCCGCACGGAGTGCCTTCCCCTCATGGAGCGCGCTCCCGGGTCACCAACGCGCTCGCTACCTTTATGCAATTGCACGGGCTATTGCAAAACACGCTCGCATTTTCTCCGTCCTGGAATCTCTCGACAACGGCAAACCGATTCGGGAAACGAGAGACATTGATATACCGGTGGTCATCCGGCATTTCTATTATCATGCCGGCTGGGCACAGACACTGGAGCGTGAATTTTCCGGCTATCGTCCCGGCGGCGTCATCGCACAGATCGTTCCCTGGAATTTTCCTTTTCTGATGCTGGCATGGAAAATCGCGCCCGCGATCGCCGCGGGTAACACAATTGTGCTCAAACCGTCGAAGTCCACTCCGCTCTCGGCGTTGCTGCTTGCCGACATCCTGATGAATGAAGTGAAGCTCCCTCCCGGAGTTGTCAATATTCTCACCGGTGACTCACAAACTGGGACAATGATGTACGAACATTCAGTTCCGTGGAAGGTCACCTTCACGGGATCAACCGACGTCGGACGCATTATCAGAAAAGGAACGGCGGGTTCTCACAAACATCTCACAATGGAACTCGGGGGAAAGTCGCCATTTATCGTGTTCGAAAATGCCGATCTGGATTCTGCCATCGAGGGCGTCGTGAACGGCATCTGGTTTAACGAGGGACAAGTCTGCTGCGCCGGATCACGGCTGTTGGTACAGGAAGGAATTCATGATGATTTCATCCGGCGGCTGAAGCGCCGCATGAGCAAATTGCGTGTGGGCAATCCGCTCGATAAAACTATGGACATGGGAGCGATCAACAACGCCGAGCAGTTCAAGAAAATTACCCAGATGATGGAGATCGGCAGGAAAGAGGGCGCTGTCATGTGGCAGCCGGAAAACGTCTCCTGCCCAAAAGGCGGGTACTTCATAAAGCCGACCCTCTTTATCGGCGTCGAGCCTTCTCACACGATCGCCCAGGAAGAGATCTTTGGTCCGGTACTGATCACTTTGACATTCCGTACACCCGCCGAAGCGGTACAGTTGGCGAACAACACGCGCTACGGATTGGCAGCTTCGATCTGGTCACAAGACATTGACACTGCCATGGACGTGGCACGAAAGGTACGGGCAGGGACAATCTGGATTAATTCGACGAATCTTTTCGATGCCGCCGCCGGCTTTGGAGGATACAAAGAGAGCGGCTATGGACGCGAAGGCGGACGCGAAGGGATGTACGACGTCCTGATGGAAGCAGACCGTGCGGAAAAACAGAACGATACCCCGCCCGTACAGAGCGGCAATTCTTCCATGGCAAGTACTCCCGCTGGGATAGACAGAACATATCGTTTTCTCATCGGTGGAAAACTTGCCCGTCCCGATGGTGCCGGCAGTTATTCTATCACATCTGCGTCCAACGATCTGCTGGCGGTTGTTGGCGATGCGAACAGAAAAGATCTCCGCAATGCCGTGGAATCTGCACGCGGAGCATTTCCTTCCTGGTTCGAATCAGCGGCGCACTTCCGCGCACAAATTCTTTATTTCTGGGGTGAGAATCTTGCGGCAGAAAAATCGCGCTTTGCCGCCGGCATCGCTGCGCAAACAGGATCGTCAATCGATGCAGCGGAAACAGAAGTCGATCGCGCTGTCAGCCGTCTTTTCGATTTTGCCGCATATGCCGACAAGTTTGGTGGAACCGTGCAGCCGGTTCTGGGAAGAAGGATGGTAGTAGGACTTCGAGAGCCGCTCGGGGTCATCGGCATGCGCGCTCCGGATGAGTCGCCGCTGCTCGGGCTGCTTTCGATTCTTGCTTCGGCCGTCGCAATGGCAAATACAACGGTCGTGATTGCCGGCAGACATGCATTGACTGCGATGGAGCTGGTGCAGACAATCCAACATTCCGATATTCCAGCCGGCGTCATCAACGTTTTATCTGCACAGCATCCGGAAGCGCTTGCGAAGGAATTGGCTTCGCATGAGGGTATCGATTCTGTCTGGTTCTTTGGGAGCGCTGAAGGAAGCAGGATTGTGGAAGAAGCATCCGTGAGCAATATGAAGCAGACGTGGGTTTCAAACGGTCTGCCGATGCATTGGGAATCGATGAGGACCGAAAAGCTGCTATTGAAATCAACTCAGGTGAAAAACATCTGGGTGCCGTACGGGGTGTAGGAACAGCAGAGATGCCTGCGAGTCATTGTAGGCCAATATCTGCTTCGATGTTTCTTTCGTGAGTGGATTCAGACCGCTGCCAATTCCTGAGGCCACCCCTCAATCTCAGCACCCTGAAACCCACCACGTAAATGTAATGGCAATCGCAGACCGAAGGTATGCCCGGGCCACTCTTACAGTACAAGTAATCCCCAACCGGGAAACTGCCCTACAGTCCCAACGCCTTGTTCACCATCAAAGAACTCGCATAAAAAAGCACCATTCCGACAAACACAATGACGGGTGTAATTCTATTTTCTGAGCGATTGATTTCGGGAATAAGATCCGAGGCACCGACATACATTCCCGCCCCGGCGGAGAATGCGAACGCATAGCCGGTGATATTCCCATCGACATTATTCAGGAAGAAAATGGAAACAATACCGAGCATCGTGCCGAGAGCAATGCCTCCGGAGGCCCAGAGCACATTCTTCCGCGGCTGATCCGCCGCCAACATAATGGAGGCAATCGTCAATCCCTCCGGAAATTTGTGAAGTAGGATTCCGAAAAAGATCATCACACCGAGTGCATAATTATACTGCAGCCCCGCAGAAATGGACAACCCATCGAAGAAGGAATGGATGAACATTCCCCAGAATGCCGAATGGCTTGCCACCGAGGAAACCACCCCCACCTTGTGCGTCTCTTCACCGAAATGAAGATGGCGCACAAACGTGTGCTCTGCAAAATGGAGCGCGCTGAATCCGATAAGAATCCAGAGCGGTGCGATACCGCCGATCCCTTCAATGGCCTCCGGGATCAGATCGATGATCACCAAGGAGAGCAGGAATCCGGCTCCCAAGGCCAGAAGATATTCCTGGATTCTCTTGGGCCACTCCCGGCGCAGGGCGACGAGACCGCCGCCCAGAAAAACGGCACCGGCCGCGATGAGTCCGAAAAGAACAATCTGCAGTGTAAGGTTCATTTTAAGTATGGTGTTTTAAGATACCTGGTCGCCAGCTCATGCGACTTCTGATAGTCTCTGAGCCTCATGATTTTTTTGTACTGCTCTGTTGCTTTCTCGCGATCTGCCAGGACGTCGTATGTCATCCCCAGCTTCAGCGCTGCAAGTACGCGAAAACCGCTTTCTTCTTTCCCGTCAATTGCCCGGCTGAGTTCTTCGCACCGCGCCAGATATTTTGGCGCTTCATCGTATGCGGCACGGTTCATCGCACAGACACCCATGTAGTATGCCGCTTCCCGCTGTGAGTTCTTCCCGTACCCGGGCAACCGGCCGGAATCTGCTTCGCAGCGGGCGTAGATCTCAGAAAATTCGCGGCAGGCCTCGTTCCACAATCCAAGATTTGCGTGACACCGTCCGACGTAACGCTGAAAGACTGCGTTCTCCGGAAATCGCGTCGCAAGGCGGGCTGCAATTTCAAGTGCCTGCGCATATTTCCCTTCGTAGGAATAGTACAACTGGAGGAGAAAGTAGCTTGTTTCAATTGCTGCGTATTTTGCATGCAGGCTTGCCGTTTCCAACTGCTGAATTCCCGTCTTCTTATCTCCCTTCGGGAAAAACATCATCAACGGTTTGACGATGGGATACTGCTCCGGTATCACTGCTGCATAATAATTATAGATGCCGATGCCGAGAAGTATGTCATAGTTGTCCGGGGCGATCTTAAAAGCCTCCTGAACGATCGGCAGTGCTTCCCGCCCGTCGCCGGCAGCATCCAACCATCGTTCACGGTTGGCGCGCAGCCTTCCACGAAAACCGAGCGCCCCTCCTTTGAAGAACAGCGCGGCGACATTTTTCGGATCCCGGTCGAGAATGCTGTCGCAGACGGCAATGACACGATTGAGCTTCCTGACAAATCGATTGTCGAGCGACTCGTTGTTGATGTCGATCACTATCCGCCACCAATCCACCATTGCCAGAAAGAAATATCCTGTCGGATCCGACGGGTGCAGCCGGACGATTTCGCGGAATTCATTCTCTGCTTCGGAGAAGTGCAGATTGTAGACGAAGTCGACTCCCTTTTGCGTTCGTGCATCAGAAAGGGAATCATTCAGCCATTGGGCGTGTGCCTGACGCGGAGAGAGACACACGATGCATCCAAGGAGCAGCAGAAGCATTTTTCCCGTTCTCATGCAGCGATCTTCCTCCCGAATAGATCGCACTTCAGAAGAATGCCGATGGAAACGACTAGTACAACAGTGGAGAACGCGCCTCCTTCCGGACCGAATGCACCTCCGGTCAGCCAGGAAGGACCGGATTGTTCAAGCGCAAAAACGCGGATGGAGTTAAAAGAACCGCCGCTGACGGGAAACGCGTACCAGTGTTGAAAGAAATTCCAACCGAAATGGAGCCCGAAAGGGAACCAGAGCGCACCGGATTCATAATATGCGACCGACAGCCAGACGCCGGCGAGAGCGATGTTCACAACGGAGAAAACGGTCACATGCGCATTTGCCAGATGTGCCGCACCGAAGATCAACGCAAACACAGAGGTTGCAATCCATTTATTTGATCCGGCGGTCAGTGTTTGGAACAAATATCCGCGAAAAAGAATTTCCTCCGCGAACGCCGCCACGGAAAAGAGCGCAATGCTCGCACCGAACGCACCGGCAATGGCCCATGCATCGTGCATGATGAGTGTCCGGGACGTCATGCTGAAAGCAGTCTCAACGACAAAGACAACCGTGATCATCCCGCCGCCCGCAAGCACTCCCCAACCGAGATGCGCGAACGATCTCTTCTGCAGCGGAAGTCCGACATCCTTGAGCGGACGATTTTCAAAGATAAACAGCGACAACCACGTCGCACCAAGAATGATGACAACAAACAGCGTTTGTGCGACATAACTCTGTGCGGGACCGAGATAATTACGGACCGTCGACAGAAGCAGATTTTCTCCCGCTCCGCCGGCGAAGAGAGCACATCCGAAGACAAGCATCCGCCAACCGGCCCGAACGGTGCCGGTCAGCGGATTGACAAAGACGTTTTTGATCATCCCGCCACCCGGTCGAAAAGATATGACTTGATCTGATCGGCCGCGATGCGTTCCTGCCTCATCGAGTCCCGGTCACGCACCGTCACAGTCTGATCGAGGAGCGTTTGCGAATCAACCGTGAAGCAATAGGGAGTTCCGATTTCATCCTGGCGGCGGTATCGCCGTCCGATTGCGCCGCTGTCGTCGTAGAACACGCGGAAGTATTTTTGCAGATCGCGGGCGATGACGCGGGCCTGTTCATCCATTCCTTCGCGATTCACAAGCGGAAGTATCGCCCCTTTCATCGGAGCAAGTTTTGGATGGAACCGCAGCACAGTGCGCATCTCCTCGCCGCCTTCGCCTGTCGCGGCCATTTCCTCATCGAACGCCGCCGTCAAAAATGCCATGAACGATCTGCTGGCACCGATGGATGTTTCGATGACGCACGGCGTGTATTTTTCCTTGGTCTGATCGTCGAAATACTTCATGCTCTTGCCGGAATACTCCTCATGTCGGGACAGGTCGAAATCGGTCCGGCTGTGGATACCTTCCACCTCGCCCCATCCGAAGGGGAATTCAAATTCGATGTCGAAAGCGGCCTTCGCATAGTGCGCCAGCTTTTCATGTTTATGCCAGCGAAGTTTTTCCGGCTTCATGCCGAGATCGAGAAACCATTTCATTCGTGCTTCGCGCCAGTATTCGAACCAAGTATCCTCGTCGCCCGGTTTGACGAAATACTGCATTTCCATTTGTTCGAACTCGCGCGTCCGGAATAGAAAATTCTTTGTGTTGATTTCGTTCCGGAATGCCTTGCCGATCTGAGCAATGCCGAACGGCGGCCGCTGACGGGATGCGTTCAACACGTTCAGGAAATTGACGAAAATACCCTGCGCAGTCTCCGGACGGAGATAGACGACGCTGTTCGTGTCCTCCACCGGCCCCACGAACGTCTTGAACATGAGATTGAATTGCCGGGCTTCGGTAAACGTCGCCTTGTTGCCGCAATTCGGACACGGCACGAGTGTTTGTATTACCTGCGCAATCGTCTCGTCGGTGGAAATGCGCTGGGTAAATTCTTCCAGCACTTTCTCGTCCTGTAGTTGGCCGGCGAACTCCTGGGGGAACAATCCACGAAGGACGTCTTTCTTCTTCTTGACGGAAAGTTCCTCCATAAGCACATCGACGCGGTAGCGTGCTTTGCAGCTCTTGCAGTCCACCATCGGATCGGTGAAGTTGGCGACGTGTCCCGACGCTTCCCAGACGCGCGGATGCATCAAAATCGACGCATCCAGGCCTTCGATATCGTCACGCAGCGTCATCGTCCGCCACCATGCCTGTTTGACGTTGTTCAGCAATTCCACACCGAGCGGACCATAGTCCCAGCAGCCGTTCAGGCCTCCGTAAATTTCGCTCGATTGGAATACAAATCCGCGCCGCTTTGCCAGCGACACAATTTTGTCCATTACCGTGACGCTTTGCGGGCCGCTCCCTTTGCCTTCGTGCTTTGCGATGATGTTGCTCCTTTCTGTTCCGGTTGCTTTGTCAAATGAATTGTTTCAAAAACTGCATGGCGATACAGCATATGGATCGCCGAGCTTCGTTCCTTGAAGTTTTCCGTCGCCACAAGATCGGCGCCGAACCGGCGCAGCGAATCCTTCAGGGTCGTTACCAGATGGATCGTCACAAACCCGCGTGGGACTTGAATCCGGACTTCCGTGCGCAGGTACGGCGCCGCTTTGGGCGACACTGGTTTTCTGCGAAACCCCGTTAGTCCCGCACTGCGTAGAACCGTATCCACCATCGTCGCGGCGGCACTCCGGTCCAGCACACGGGCTTCTTCTTCTGCTTGCCGCAATTCATTCTTCTGTTTCCTGCGCTCTCCCATCAGCAACAGCGCGACAGAGAGCAACGCAAGGACCAGAATGATAACGGTTGTGCGGTTCATAACCGAACTTCACTTCGTTCGCGCCGTGTATAGATTGAGACCCGACCGCCGGCATACCGTCCCGCCAATGCTTTTGCCGTTTCAAAATCTCTTCCCACATCGGCCGGCGTATGTGCGTCGGATCCAATCGTTACGGGGATTTCGAGTTCTTTGACCAGCGAAAGAATCGCATCCCCAGGGTACACTTCATGCACCGGCTTGCGCAGTCCGGACGTGTTGATCTCGACGGCCATGCCGGATTGCTTCACGACGGACATCACCTCGCGCAAAACCGCCGTGAGATCGCCGGCGGGCCGGTGTCCGAATTTCTTCACAAGATCACAATGGCCGAGAATATCGAATAATCCTGCCTGGGCCGATCGTTTGATGTGATCGTAGTACTGTTGATACACCACATCGATGTCCTGTTCATCGTATTTATGGACGAAGACCGGATTATCGAATCCCCATTCGCCGAGAAAGTGAACCGAGCCGATAACATAATCGAAATCCGTTGCCGTCAGAAAACTATTCGTCCACGCTTCCGTTCCGGGATAGAAGTCCGCCTCAATACCTGCCTTCACATCGATCGTACCGCGATACCGCTCCTTCAACGCAAAAAGATCCGGCTTATATTCCTGCCCGAACTGCTCATCATTCATCCGGTGCTCATCATCAAATCCGGCCGGCATGGGAGCATGATCCGAACAACCGATCTGCTGCAGGCCAATCGAAACCGCATGGCGGATGTAGTCCTCAAGATGGCCATCGGCATGTTTGCAAAGATCGGTATGCGTATGATAATCTACTCTCATAGTCTCTTTCGTCTGACAATACCCTGGTGCTTTGACGCCAGCCGGGCTGTAGCCAGACCGAGCGAAGCATACAGCGATAAGATGTCGCTGAATTTTTTTGTGGACAATGCATCCGTATGTTTGCGAATGGTGTCAACATCCCATCGGGCAATCGGCCCCGTCAACGCCTGTGCAGCTCCCATCCGGCGTACATTCCCAAGCGTTGCTGTGATAAGAGGCTCAAACAGTTGCAGCGCGCTCTTCTCGTCCAGGCCGAAATGGTTTCCCAATTCTTCCACAACGGAGAGCAGCGTGACCAGATAATTCGAGCCGAATACCGCTGCAATGTGATAGAGAATTTTTTGCCGCGGACGGAGTACAAAGGGACTCGCGCCGATCGCCAGCGCCAGCGACTGTCCTACGACCGCCGCGTGTGCGTCTCCTTCGACACACACCCGCACATTCTGAAGCGTCGCGGGTGTGCCCTTCTTGGGAAACGTCTGGAGCGGATGAAACGAGCCGATCGCGGCACCCCGCTTTTTCAGCACAGAAAGTTCAGAACTCGCCAGGGCGCCGGATGTGTGCAACACCGTCACACCGTTCCATTGCTGTTGCGTGTCAGCCAGCAAGCACACTGCTTCTTTGATGGCATCGTCGGCAACGGCGATGAAAACAACGCCGGAAATCTTTCTCTCGATTGCCCCCAGTGGTGAAAACCACCGCGCATCCGTCTTCCGCGCGAGCGAGCGAGCATGGGCGAACGTCCTGCTGTAGATCGCACGGACTGGAATGCCGGCTCTGCGAAACGCGAGTCCCAGTGCATTTCCAACGGTACCGGCACCTACAATCGTTACCTGATGTTTTTTCAATTCGCTCTCCAAATTGCGGCGGAACAATATCCGACAACACGATTCCTATCGCCGGTGATGTCGCCGGAATTGCAACTGTGCAGGATTGTGCATCCTGCAGCACCGAGCAGCTTTGACGCGCCGATCACGGCTGCAATCGGTCCGCCGCCGCACGCCTCCACCCTTCCGTTATCCAGCTTCGCGAGCAATTCTTCTTCGTCCATTGCTGCGATGGCACTCATGGTCTCCGTATCCTTCCTCTTTGCCAGATGCGACGGATAAAAATGCGAGAGATCGGAGCTGGCAACGAGCAATATTTTTTTTCCGGCGACACATCGCGAGAGCGCACGGCCGAGTTCGAGACACGTTTCCTCGCGTTGGTCGCCCATCACGAGGGGCAGAATGGAACTCTTCGGACTGACGATCTGCAAAAACGGAATCTGCACTTCCAGAGAATGCTCCTGACGATGCCCTTCCTGAATCGAACGAATCAACGGCGAACACTCGACCAGGCTGTCGCGCAATGCCGTATCCAGCGGAACGTCGCCAAGCGGAGTTCGATACGCTTCCCCTGGATAGACCGACACTCCGCCGAAATAGTCCTGGTGGCTCGGGCCGACCAGAACGATCGTGTCGAAGCTGCGCTCCACGAGCAGGCGGTACGCATACGCCGCTGTCCTGCCCGAGTACATGTAGCCGGCATGCGGGACGACGAGAGCAATCAGGGGACCACCGATGCGTCGTCCTTCGAGTCCTTGAAACGTCTCTTCGATATCGCTCGTCAATTGATTGGCATCCCCGGCGTAGAACATTCCGGCTACAGCAGGCTGGCGTATCATTCGGACTCCTGATCCTTGACCATGAAGTGTAGAGACCTCTGAAAAATTGAGAGACGGTTCTCTCCGACCATTTTTCAGAGGTCTCTTGTTAAAAAATAGCCAATTCTTGGGTGATTTTCAACCCGGTAACGTAGTAATCACGATGCGTTGTTCAGCCTTCGACCCTATTTTTGCCCCCTTTTTCATGCCACGGGTCGAGACAAGAAACTTCAGAAGATCGTCCCGCAGTACATCATATTCTCCGACATGGACCGTCGGCACAGGATCGAACTTTGTTGTGCTGGCAAACGCCGTCAGGAACTCGACTCCGAAGGGCGCGTCGCATTCAAACTCATCGGGAATCTCAACCGCCTTGTTCACTTTTGATTCGTCGATGTACCGGTTTTCCAAGAGCAGTGTACGTTCGCCGCTGACAAGATGGTAGACAAGACGAATGTAGCAGGGCGTGTTGACGCGTATATAGATCTTCATTCTCTCGCCCTTTGTAAAAACCACATTGTCCTTTCCCTTTTGCGTCCAGACTTCCACATTCAGGCCTCCACCAACGATTTCATTTTCACTCATCAGCTTCTGGGCGCTCATCGCTTGGGCAAAATTCTCGGGCTTTATGGCCAGTCCCGTTGCAGCGATCAAAGCGGCAGGGACACTTTTTTCGACACTCGCAAGAATCCGTCCCGTTGGTATGGAGCGAAGCGTTGCAATAAATTTGACACCGTCCTGCTGTTCCCAGTATGTTCCCGAAAGGACGTGGGCTTCTTTTTCCGCAGCTTCCGGAGCAATGGCCTCCCAATGAGCGGTACTGACGATACCCGCTTCCAGCCCTTGCTGGAAGAACCGCGAAAACTGACTTCCCATTTTAGTATCTTGATATGTAAACGAAGGCACGACCAAGCGGAAGTTGTCCTTCGGGATCTGGACGCGCAGACAATAGGCGATGTACCAGGTCAGATCGGATATCGAAGAAAGCGGTTTCTGCAGCAAACGGTCCACTGCTGCGCGGATGTCTGCAGTCGTCACTTGATCCTCGGATATATTTTTTTCAAATGCTTCGTCGCGGAGGATTGAACGGACGACGGAGAGGACAGACCTATCTTCTTCGATGGAACGAACCACGGGATAGCAGTTCAAGTATTCTTCCAGTGCCCGACTCCGGTCACCGGCCTCTTCGAATTTCTTCGCTGACACGATCCTCTGTTGAATCTGTCCCCGCCCGTCTTCGATCCGCCGCGCGCAAAGGACGGCAAGCCGTTGCTTCTCCACGGATGCAAATGCATAGGCGAGATCGGCATCCTCATCAAAATACTCCAGCATCGCCAATCCTTCGATCTCCATCATCGAAGTGCTCTGGACGGTTGAACTGAAATACTGTGAGAGATTTTCCTCTTTCTCCTGCGTGGAAGATGTAATAGTGCTTTGAATGGAGACACGGATCCGTTGAATCAAGTTCGCCCGCGCGTAGCCTGAGGCGATCGATGCTGCGGCGGCCCGATCAACGTCTTTTGAGAGTTTCGCCATTCCAAAACCCGTCAAATAGACGGACTCAGGAAAGCGGATGCTTTTCCCCTGATTTTTAACCCAATCCGGGGCGGAAGCGCCAAGCATGAGTGGGACACAGGTGAGGAGTGCGACGATGACGATCCGTAGCTTCATAGCAGAGGACCTTTTGTCTTCAGTGGATGGATAAAAAAAGGTAGAGCATTTTTGACTGAGAATCAATATACTTGGAGAAGCTAAAAAGACTGCCGGGAGTACAGAGCAGACGAATGCGACATCTCGAACGACCGGATACATCACACAGAAGATGACGGACACGACGATGACAACGATAAGAAAGCGGCCGTGGTATAAGCCATCGCTTACAACTCAGATCATGCTTGGGTTGGTACTCGGCGGATTTCTGGGCTGGACATCGCCGCAATGGGGAATCGCCAGTTATTTTCTTCGGGACATTTTTCTCAACCTGATCAAGTCGATTATCGCTCCCCTTATTTTCTCGACGATTGTCGTCGGTATTGCGGGCGGTGGAAGCCTGAAGAAGGTCGGGCGCATGGGCGCAAAAGCGCTCATCTATTTTGAAGTTGTCACGACCATCGCCTTGTTCATCGGACTTCTGGTCGTCAACCTCATTAAACCGGGTGTCGGCGTCTCACTAAACGCAAGCACATCGGAACTCGGGCAGATAGCGCAGAATCATCCCAAGACGTTCATTGAGACCATCGTCCACGTCTTCCCCGCCAGTATTATTGATTCAATGGTCCGTGGCGATGTACTGCAGATAGTTGCCTTCTCTGTTCTCTTCGCCATGGCCGTTTCCGCCATGGGGAAAAAAGGCGAACCCATTCTTCGCTGGTGTGAGAGTCTTTCACAAGTGATGTTTAAATTCACCGGATACGTAATGCAATTCGCTCCATTCGGGGTCGGGGCGGCGATGGCCGCAACGATCGGTCACAAGGGACTCGGAGTGCTGATCAATCTCGGCATGCTCGTTCTCTCACTCTATCTCGCGCTCTTTCTCCTCGTCATTGGAGTGATGGGACCCATTGCGTACTTCGCGCGTGTGCCTGTGAAGAAATTCCTCCTTGCGGTGCGCGAACCGTTTACGATAGCGTTTGCCACCACCAGCAGCGAATCCGCACTTCCAAAAGCGATGGAACTGATGGAACGGATCGGTGTTCCGAAACGCATCGTCAGCTTCGTCATGCCGACCGGCTACAGTTTCAATCTGGACGGCACAACGCTCTATCTTGCCATGGCGTCGGTCTTCGTCGCCCAGGCGGCGGAAGCCACATCGGGTGTTCATTTCGGCCTGGACAAACAAATACTGATGATGCTGACCCTGATGATCACGTCCAAAGGCGTCGCCGCCGTCCCCCGTGCATCGCTTGTGATTCTGCTCGCGACACTCCATTCATTCGGTTTGCCACCGGAAGGCGTTGCAGTTATTTTCGGTGTCGATGAATTGATGGATATGGGACGCACATCGGTGAACGTCCTCGGAAACTGCCTTGCAACAATCGTGGTTGCACGCTGGGAAGGTGAATTTGACGACAAACGTGCGGCTGCATTCGGCACACCGCAGGAACCAAAACTGGAGCTGGCTGCCGGCGACGATGCGCTCGCGGATGCCGCGGCTCACCACGACCAATAATTGCAGAGGACATT
>JAPLFO010000057.1 GCA_026390635.1 Ignavibacteriales bacterium | reverse complement strand
TGGAAAGAAATGCTCGGTTATACTGACGACGAGATCGACGGTACCGTCGATGCGTGGGAATCCAGACTTCATCCGGATGACCGCGAAAGAGTGCATCAGGAGCTGAACAGGCATTTTAAACATCCAAATTCAACCTACGTGAGTGAACACCGGCTCCGTTGCAAAGACGGGTCGTACAAATGGGTGCTCGACCGTGGTAAGGTGATGCTCCGTGAGATCGACGGCACACCGCTCCGCATGCTCGGAACGCATACGGATATCACAGAAACCAAGGCCGCGGAACAGCAGCTGAAAGAATCGGAAGAGGCGTTCCGTACCATATTCGCTGCTTCACCGTTGGGTGTTTCTTTGATTGATGCTCAAGAGCAGTATGTGGATGTGAACGACGCATTTCTGGAAATGCACGGAGTTGATCGTGACAAGGTGATAGGGAAAGGAGTATTTGAGGCGGGATTACTCGAGGAGGGTTCTGAGAGAGGAGATCTCATCCTGAGCGTTCAGCGCGCCGGCGGGGTTCTGTCGAGTGACGTCCGCTTCATCCGAAGAGACGGAGAGCGCCATGAAGGATTGATGATTGTTAAGATCATCACGCTGCATGGTCGCATGTACGCACTTGGATTCTTGCTCGATGTCTCCGGACAGAAACGGGCGGAGCGTGAGAAGCTTGAGATGGAGCGGTGCGTTCTCCATGCGCAGAAACTGGAAAGCCTCGGAGTCCTTGCGGGCGGCGTTGCACACGACTTCAACAATCTGCTTATGGCCATGCTTGGGAATCTGAATATAGCAATGCAGAAGCTTCCTGCAAGCAATCCGGTCTATATGAATATCACCCGCGCGGAGCAGGCTGTTCATCGGGCATCCGAACTGACCCGTCAAATGCTTGCGTACTCCGGAAAAGGCAAGTTTATTATCAAACAGATTAGTTTGACTGAACTCGTTCAGGAATGTTCCGCCCTTCTCCGGATGTCTGTTGCGCACACCATATCCTTCGAGCAGCATCTTGCAGACAATTTGCCGTTTATCAAAGCCGATCCCGGTCAGGTGGAACAGGTCGTGATGAATCTTATCACCAACGCATCCGAAGCGATCGGGACCTCGCCGGGTGTCATCACGTTGACGACCGGTGTGAAGGAGTATACGGCAGAGCAATTGTCACAGAGCCGGCTGGATGTAAAGGCAAGTCCGGGTGTGTACGTCTGGCTGGAAACGACGGACACCGGCTGCGGAATGGGTGAAGAGACACAGAAGCGATTGTTCGAACCGTTCTTCCCGACGAAATTCACAGGCCGGGGTCTTGGAATGTCGGCTGTGTTGGGCATTCTCCGCGGACATCAGGGTGCAATTTTCGTCGAGAGCCGGTTGCAACAGGGGACGAGAATTCGCGTTCTCTTTCCGGCGGTAGCGGCTGGAGATAACCTGGGACGTGAGACGGAAGTACCGAAGACCTCTTTGGCGCCCGAAATTCCGAGACCGATTTTATCGATTCTTGTTGTCGATGATGAAGAAATGATTCGTGAAGTGGCACATGATCTTCTGCATGAGTTGGAATATCCCGTGCTGTTGGCGGTGGATGGGGAAGATGCACTTCGGGTTTTTTCCCAGCACAGGGAAACAATTGGCTGCATCATCCTCGATCTCTCCATGCCGAGGATGGACGGATTGTCAGCTGTCAAAGAACTTAAGAAGATTGATCCGGATGTTCGAATAATATTGTCCAGCGGGTACAATGAACAGGCGGCGCTGCAACGCTATTCCAATATCGGGCTGGCTGGTTTTCTGCAGAAGCCGTACACGATGGAAGGACTCCGTACCATCCTTGCGATGACGCTGGCAGGTAATGGATCTGGTGCCCATAGGTCAACATAGGCCGAGTCGAAGCATATCACTGTTTGAACAGAACACAATATCATTTATGATAAACAGCACGAGCAGACCTCAATGCGGGGCTGCAAGCGACAATCTTATTATTCATTGAATAGCGAAAGCGAAGTTTGTCAGTGAGCAGCATCAATCCGGAATTGTCTGACTTTGAAATTGGATTCCGATACTATTGAGGAATTCGAAGGGCATGTCGCCGCCGGGAACGAGCACATCGCAATGCTGATATGCCATGGTGTCGATCAGGCGATACATCACTTTCGAAAGTACTTCACCCAGCACGGCAAGTGTGCGCGTTGTTCCGCGGCGCCCCAGTACGAGCACAACCGTTGCAGCTTGTAGGATCTATTTGCGGTAGTGATGGTGAAATAATCGGTGTCTCGTGAGTCGTTCAGGGCTTTTTCATCTGTGTGAATTTCAAGATGAGTCTCCGCAATGGCATTTTCTCACCTTTCCAGTAGATCTTTTTTGCTTTGTGAAGATTGAGTTCTCACCAGAGGGGAAGTTCGACCGGGCTTGTCAGAACGAATTTTGCGCGGGGATAATGGAGGATCAATCTTCTGATACTCCCTTGCTCGTTCAACAAATAGCGAAGTCCATTCTTCTCCTGTGATGACATACCGATCATATTATCTGTGCGGGAGTTCCAGTTGCTTCGCCTTTTGTCGAACATTGCAGTTCCATCCTCTCACGCGAAAACATCCTCAGCGATGTCTGAGGATACGATATTGTTCTTGCCACACGAACCACCGAAATTGATGGCTCCAGGCTCCGCCACAAATGGAAGATGAAACACAGTGCTCAATGATTTCCTCACCGTCCTCAATGATGAACGAAATTGACTTCAACCGGCCAAAAGAGGGACAAATGCAGGAATTTGGGGCGGGCATCGGAGCATGTCGATAAAAACGGTGATGCGGCCTTCAACGACTCGGTTGATGCCTTTCTCATTTTCTCATTAACTTCAGAGAGATTGCATCCGCAGGTTTTTCAGTATTCTGTCGTCCAATAGGATAAGAACGGAGCATTGTTGGAAGAGCGGGAACTCATACAGCGGTTGCGGGACGGAGACGACAAGGCATACCGTTTGATCGTTGATCACTATCAATCGTCCATTCTCAATTGCTGCTTCAGGTTTGTCCGGCAACGAGAAGCGGCCGAAGATCTTACGCAGGATGTATTCATTGAAGTCTATAGATCTATCCATATGTTCCGATCGGAATCAAAATTCTCCACGTGGCTGACCAGAATTGCGATTACAAAATCGCTGGATTACGTGAAGAGCCTGAAGAGAAAGAAACGATTTGGCTTTCTGAAAAGTATTTTCTCTACTGACGAATCCGAAGAGCGTTTCCTCTCCTCGGATATTCACAATCCGCACCAAATACTCGAGAATGAAGAGCGGAAACATCTGTTGACGTGGGCGATAGAATCATTGCCCGACAATCAGAAGATCGCGTTCACGTTGAGCAAATATGATGAGCGGAGCTATAAAGAGATTGCAGAAATTCTCCGCACAAGTATTCCTGCTGTCGAGTCCCTTATCGTCAGAGCAAAATCACATTTGAAGAAAAAACTGTACACGTATTATAAAAAACATCTATGACCCGTTCATCGCAACGGGGGACGTGAAAGAGCGCGAGGCACGATATGAAAAACGAAGAACGCATACAGGACGAAATCGAAAAGACGCTGCAGGCATTTGACGACATGCCGAAGCTCGCCGTCAATCCGTTCCTCTTTACGCGGATACAGGTTGCGTTGGCGTCGCAGTTGCACGGGCGCAACCGACAATTGCTAACGACAATCAGGCTCAAACCTATTGCACTGGCTCTTATCATCCTTCTGAATATTATCACCGCCGTCCATGTGTTCGAAGCCGGCAGCAGCGGCGATTCCAGGGAACAATTGATCTCAACACTCAGCAAAGATTTTAATTCATCCCAAAATGATTTCTAACGGGTAGGTGCCATGGATCTTATCAAACAAAATAAATTCATTAGCTGGGTGATCGCCATTCTCGTGGCGTTGAATCTTCTAACCGTGACGATGATATGGATGCAGTCGGGAAAAAGGAATCCGGCTCCGCCAAAAGACGCCGACAATTCCTCAGCCACGTCAGCCGCCATGCTGCAGCACGAACTCCAGCTTACTGCCGACCAGGCAAATCGGTATGAGTCATTGTGGAAAAAACATCAGGAAGAGATTAAACAGATCAACGATCTGAAGGATAATCTGAAACTGCGTATGGCGGGTGCAATCTTTGACTCCGGGCCGGACAAGCAGATGGTTGATTCAATTGCCATGGGCATTGGGTCTCTTGAGGCGAGGATGGAGATGTTGCGTTATGAAAATTTCAGAGGATTGATGCAAATCTGCAATTCTGATCAGAAGGCGATACTACGGCCGATCCTGCTGGAAGTGCTCCGCAGAAGAGGGCCGGCGGGAAAACCCGAAAGTAGTCCCGGCCCGCCCGCGGCAAAACCGATTGAACGCAAAGAGAAAGCCGAAGGACCGAGACCGCCGCGCGAGGATGGGAGACCGGCTCCGCCAACGGTAGAGGAAAAAGTGCGGCGATACGCGGAGAAGCTTTCACTGAGTCCAGATCAGATCAAGAAAGTCGAGGTTCTTCTTCGCAGTTCACGTACGACGGAAGAAGCATTCAAATCCCAAAACAAGTCGGGTCCGGAAGCTTTTGAGAAGGAGAAAAAGCGGATCAATAGAGAAGAAGACGAACGTCTTCTGCAGATCCTAAATCCAGAACAAAAGCAAGAGTTCGACAAAATGAAAAGGAATCGTGAGGACAAAGGACGGCCCACACCTCCCGAAATGAACCGCAAATAATGTATGCATGTCAATAGAAGGTATCTCTCTATGCATTTCTTCAATAAAAGGACAGCCGCTGATTATGACAGCCATGGCGTGCCATTCAGCATCGTCTTTGTAGTGGTCACGGTGTTCGGGATTGCGCTGCTCTGCTATCCGTTCTTTCATTTTTCTTTGTTGTCATTTGCGCTATTGATTCCTTTGCACTACATCGAGAAACATAGACGCACGATAATTTGCGGTGCACTTGTTGCGTTTCTGCTGCCAATCCAGCTCATGAGTCAGGGGACGGTCGTTGTGTCGGAGATCCTGGGTCGTCCAACCGCGACATCCGTGACAATGAGCGCACTCTTCGATGTACAGGTGCAGGCATACTTCAAATGGGGGAAATCTTCTGGTATTTACAATGATTCTACGGCAATGCAGACGGCCGTGGGCGGGACGCCCCTGATGAGCGTATTTTCCAATCTCCAGCCCGATCGACGGTACTATTATCGATCCTGCTACAGAAAACCGGGCGATAGTCAGTTTATGTTTGGCAGTGAACACACATTCCATACACAGCGTAAAACGGGATCGCCGTTCCGATTCACTATTGAAGCAGATGCTCATCCGTATGATAAGAAAGGAAATCATTCCCTGCTTTCGATTGCATTGAAAAATCAGCTTGCGGACAGTGCGGATTTTCTTCTGGATCTCGGTGATACGTTCGGCGACGACCACAATCCGCTGACCATAACAAGCGAAGAACTGCGCCAGCTGCATCTCGACTGGCGGTACTATTTCGGATTGGTATGCCACTCTTCGCCCCTCTTTCTCTGCATCGGCAATCATGAGGGGGAAAGCGGCTACTATTTGCTGCAGACACCCCCCAATAATGTTGCCGTCAACGGAACCCTCTGGCGCAAATTCTATTTTCCGAATCCGGAACCGGACGGATTTTATTCGGGGAATCCGACGATGGAAGGATACGGCATGGGACTTCCTGAGAACTATTATGCATGGGAATGGGGCGATGCACTGTTTGTTGTGCTTGACGCATATCGCGGCTATACGGCAAACGCGAAGCCGCGCGGATGGGAATGGACCTTCGGAAAAGATCAGTACGATTGGTTCAAGCGTACGCTGGAAAACAGTAAGGCAACATTCAAGTTTGTATTCACACATCATACGCTTGGCGAGACTCGGGGCGGAACGGCCACTGCAAAACTCTATGAGTGGGGCGGCTATGAAGCGGATGAGCGAACTTGGGGATTTACTGCAAATCGGCCCGGCTGGTCTTTGCCAATCCATCAACTTATGGTGAAGAACGGTGTTACCATATTTTTCCAAGGCCATGATCATCTATACGCCAAGGAAGAACTGGACGGCATTGTGTACCAGGAAGTCCCGATGCCGTCCGATTCGACATACATCATCGGTACGAGAGACAATGCAGACGCTTACACCGGTGTCAAACTCGATGCATCGGGGCATCTTCGTGTGACGGTCTCGCCGTCCGGTGCAACCGTCGACTACGTACGTGCATGGCTGCCGGCTGACGAAACAACGGAACACAAGAACGGCGAGGTTGCCTATTCATATTCTGTGGCGGCAAAAACAACATCTGTCGAATCGAATATCAAGATTCCTTCAACACTCTTACTCGAGCAGAATTATCCGAATCCGTTCAATCCGTCAACGATGATCCGTTATCAATTGAAAGAAAGCGGATTTGTATCGCTTCACGTATTTGATGTCCTCGGCAGAGAAGTCGTCGCATTGGTGGACGAGCAGCAGGCATCCGGCGTGCATGATGTCGTGTTGAATGCTGCCAATCTGCCTGGCGGTGTCTATTACTATCAAATGAAGACGCAGGGTGCTGTAGAGACAAAAAAAGCAATCCTGCTCAAATGATGTATCGATAAGGGAACATATGAAGAAGATAATACTTGCCGCGGTGATGATGATTTTCTTTACAGCAACAGCTGCCGGCGGTGCAACGGCAACGGATACGGTTCACTTCCTCGGCAATGAACTTCTGGGGCGGCCGACAGCCAATGCGGTCACGCTCAATCTTTGTGCAGACAGAAATCTGGATGTGTACGTCGAATATGGAACACAGCCGTCGCTCTACTCACATCAGACTCCGGTGGCGGCATATCTGGACAGCGTCGCATCGAACCTTCTCATCGACGGCCTGCTTCCCAACACCTGCTACTATTATAGAGTGCGCTACAGACTATCGGGTGGCAGCGTATTCGTCGCCCGCAACGAACATTCATTCAAAACGGCAAAGCCGAAAGGAACCGCATTTACATTCGCGATTGAAGCGGATCCTCACCTTGACAACAATACGAATCCGGATTTGTACCGGCAGACACTTTCCAATATTGAAAAGGGCAATCCTGATTTTTTGCTGGATCTGGGCGATACGTTTATGACGGAAAAACTTACCAACAAAACGCAGGATAGTATTCTCCTCCGGCACCTGCTCCTTCGATCATTCTATGATCAGATCTGTCACAGCATTCCCTTGTTTTTTGTTGTTGGCAATCATGACGGGGAACTGGGATTCCTTCTCGACGGAACGCCGACCAGCCTTCCGGTGATGACGTCGAACACACGGCTGCAATATTTTCCCAATCCGCTGCCAGACAAATTCTACTCCGGCAATGCGAAGCCGGAGATCTTTGTCGGATTGCGGCAGAACTATTATGCGTGGGAATGGGGGGATGCGCTGTTCGTGGTGCTCGACCCGTACTGGTACACGACCGCGCGGCAGGGGGATAATTGGCGATTTTCACTTGGAAAAGACCAGTATGATTGGTTGAAGAGCACGCTGGAGACCAGCGCCGCCAGATTCAAGTTTGTATTTGTGCATCAAGTTCTGGGCGGGCTTGATAATCAGGGACGCGGCGGCAGCGACGTTGCCCAATGCTACGAAATGGGCGGGTTGAATGCGGACAGCACCTGGGGATTTACTGATCATCGTCCGGGCTGGGCAATGCCTATTCATCAGCTGATGGTGAAACATCATGTGAATATTTTCTTTCACGGACATGATCATTTTTTCGACTATCAGCAGAAGGATGGGGTGATCTATCAACTAGTGCCGCAGCCAGGGTATCCAGGTACGAGCTCTACAAGTCAGGCGGCTGCCTATGGCTATGTCACCGGCAAGATCCTTCCGAGTTCCGGATATCTGACGGTTGCGGTCATGGATTCCGTCGCCAGGATCGATTATGTTCGATCGTATCTGCCGTCCATGGAAACCGCTGTAAAAAAGAACGGAATGGTAGACTATTCCTACACTGTCAAGCCGAACAACAATCCGACAGCGGTTGGACGCTCCAATGCACTGCCGGTTGGATCTGCACTCTCCCAGAATTATCCGAATCCGTTCAATCCTTCAACGACGATTTCCTTCGACCTATTGCGAGCGGGATTTGTGAGGCTGGATGTGTATGATGTGCTCGGCCGTCTCGTTGCGCCGCTGTTGAATGAATACAAAACCACAGGTCACCATTCGTTCTCGTTCGACGCATCATCACTTCCGTCCGGCAGCTATTTTTATCGGCTCAGTACCGTCGACCGGGTTGAAGTGAAGAAAATGGTTCTCCATAAATGAGCGGATCATTCTCCTAAATCTTCCGCAGGGAATAGCATGACAACACAGAAAATATCGATCCGTATTCTATTCTTCACCATATTCGTCGGCAGCATCGCATGGAGTCAGGCGGCGCGTTCATCCTCCAGCGGGGCACAGACATTTTCGCCTCGGAAACTTCCCGACACCGGCCAAATCACCGATTACACGCCCCTCCCCGGCGAAGATTCGGATTTTCTTATCAATGCTCCTTCCTATACGAACAAAAATGACGGAACAATTCTCGACAACATCACCGGGCTGATGTGGCAACAGGGGGACGGGGGGGAAATGACGTTCGAAAAAGCCGGAGTCTATTGTGATACACTAACGCTTGGCGGGTATACCGATTGGCGTCTGCCGACAGGCTTTGAAATATTCGGAATATTGAATCACGACAAATTGAATCCAGCAATGGATGTCACGTATTTTCCGAAAACCCTGGCGGAATATTGGTGGTCAAGCGAGGTGCGCGTGGACGACGCAACGAAAGTGTGGGCAGCGAATGCTGGAGGAGGTATTGGTGCACATCCGAAAACAGAAACTGTGAGCGCAGGCGGAACAAAAAAATTCCATGTCCGTGCGGTACGGAATACAAAATCGCCGGTCACAATCACCCTCCGCTATGTTGATAACGGCAACGGAATGATCACTGATCGTGCGACCGGATTGATTTGGCAGAAGGTCCAGCCGTCAGCAACAATGACGTGGGACAACGCTCTGAAATACAGCGATACACTGTCACTCGGCGGACAAACCGACTGGCGCATTCCGAACATCAAGGAACTGCAGTCGATCAACGATCCGGGATTGGCAAAACCATCGATTGATAGATCGTCTTTTACCTCGGCGGTCACAGGACGATACTGGTCATCGACGTCGCAATATTCGGCTGCAACACGTGCGTGGTTCCTTGACTGCGAATACGGCATCGTCAGCTATGATCTGAAGACGGTACCGTACAACGTCCTTTGCGTACGCGGCAGAGCAGACGGGGCCTCCGGAACGGTCAACGAAGCGTTGGTACCTGGTGGTGAGTTCGAGATGGGCGATCATTTTGGATTCGTCGATCCGAGTCATCCCAGCGATGAATTGCCGATTCATCAGGTAAAGGTGAATTCCTTCTATATGGCGACGACAGAAACGTCGAACAAACAAAGTATGGATTTGCTCAATGCTGCTTTCGCAAAAGGCCTCATTGAAGTACGAGGGAATATTGTTTTCCTCACCGGAAAAACGGACACACTCTGCTATCTCAATCAATTTGCTTCGTACAGCAGCATCGGATGGGATGGAAAAAGTTTTTCAATTGTTGACTTCCGCGCTGATCATCCGATGGTAGGAGTCATGTGGAACGGCGCCGCTGCACTGTGCAACTGGATCAGCGCCCAGAATGGATTGCAGGAATGTTTTAACCTGAACACATGGGAATGTGATTTTACGAAGAACGGTTACCGGTTGCCTACCGAGGCGGAATGGGAATACACCGGACGAGGCGGACATCTCAATCCTTATTACAATTATCCAAATGGAAATACAATAGATGTGACAAGCGTGAATCTGCCCGCTTCCGGCGATCCGTACGAAACAGGCAATTATCCCAATACCACGCCGGTTGGATTCTACGATGGAAAGATGAAGTTGAAATCGGAATTCAATTGGCCGGGAAGTGCAGCGAGTTATCAGACCGCCAACGGAGCGAATGCTTTCGGACTGTATGATATGCAGGGAAATGTGTGGGAATTTATCTATGACTGGTATGGACAGAATTATTACAGCGTCAGTCCCTCCGACAATCCCAAAGGTCCGGCGTCCGGATTTATCATGCCGGATGGCAAGCCTTATCGGGGGATGCGCGGAGGAAATTGGTATAACGGCCTTGTGGTGAATGGTATCAATGACGGCCATTCCAGAGTATCAAACCGCAATCCGTCCTATTACCGCGGTCCGCAGGATCCGAACCATCCGTATTATCATTTGGGATTTCGTTTTGCAAGAAATTATTCGTCGTCGACTGGTGTGGAAAGACCAGAGTCTACGATTCCCACCGAGTACCATCTCTATCAGAACTATCCCAATCCGTTCAATCCGTCAACAACGATAAAATATTATGTTCCGCATGACGGACATCTCTCTCTGAAAATATTCAACACGCTCGGTCAGGAAATATCGAACATGATTGACGGCAATGTGACTGAAGGACTTCACGAAGTTGTCTTCAATGCCAATCAGTGTGCGAGCGGAGTATTGTTCTGCCGGCTGCAGAGCGGCGGAAGAGTATCGGTGATGAAAATGATCTTGGTGCGATGAGCGGAACAAGGATGACGCCGGCACAATGGAATATTACGGAGAAGAAAATGAAACAATGTCGTCTATTTATAGGTTCAACGCTTCTGATTCTTGCGCTATGTACGGATTGTCTCTTCACCCAGACCCGCACCATCGGACTTTTACTGAATGACAGTACAAAAACATATCCCGGTTATACACTCTTCACGCCTTTGAAATCAACGAAAACATTTTTGATAGACATGAACGGAATGCTCGTCCGGTCGTGGACAAGTCCCTATTATCCCGGGCAAGCGGTAATGCTGCTGAAGGATGGGTCGATTCTCCGGGCTGCGATGATCCAGCAGGGAAACCCGTTCCAACAGGGCGGTGTAGGGGGAAGGAACGAAAAATACAACTGGAACGGAACATTGACCTGGTCTTTTGATCACTACGGTACCGCATATTCCCTCCATCATGATTTCGAAGTGATGCCGAACGGCAATATTCTGATGATCGCGTGGGAAAAAAAGACAAATGCTGAGGCAGCGGCAGCAGGAAGAAATCTCACCGGAGCGACATATACGGAAGTCTGGTCCGAAAAAGTCATCGAAGTTCAGCCTTCGGGCACATCGGGCGGTACGATAATCTGGGAATGGCATATCTGGGATCACCTTGTGCAGGATTATGATGCGACAAAATCGAACTACGGGGTTGTGTCACAGCATCCGGAACTATACAGCATCAATTACGGAGATATGAAAGCAGACTGGCTTCATTTCAACGCACTGCGGTACAACCCGGTCCGTGATGAGATTATGGTCAGTCTTCATGCGACGAGTGAATTCCTGGTGATTGATCACAGCACTACAAGCGCTCAGGCGGCCGGACATACTGGCGGCAGAAGAGGCAAAGGGGGAGACATTCTCTACCGATGGGGAAATCCAGTCGCGTATAAACTCGGAACCGCTGCCGATCAGAAACTCTTCTCGCAGCACGATGCACGGTGGATCGAGGAAGGATTGCCCGGCGCCGGCAATATCACAATTTTCAACAACGGTACAAAAAGACCTGAAGGACTTTATTCCTCCATTGAACAGATCGTTCCGCCGATCGGATCTGACAGTTCATACACCAGGACAGCGAATGCGGCATTCGGTCCGGCGTCCGCAGTCTGGCAATTCGTCGGATCACCAACGACATCCTTCTACGGCGAAAATATTTCCGGGGCATCCCGATTGCCGAATGGCAATACAATTATCTGTCAGGGACCAAGCGGAAAGTTCTTCGAAGTGACATCGAACGGACAGATCGTTTGGACCTATGTGAATCCTGTATCGACCACGATTTATGCTCAGGGCCAGACGCCGGTCGAGAACCTGGTGTTCAAAGTCAATCGCTATGCATCGACGTATGCGGGATTGGCCGGGAAGACGCTGACGCCCATCGGACCTATAGAGACCTACCCCTCCGCCGTCGAAGATCGCGAAACAGCAGTGAATGGTTTTACTCTCTATCAGAATTATCCGAATCCGTTCAATCCATCAACAGTGCTCAGCTATGATGTGCCTGCAGTAAGTCATGTAACACTGAAGGTGTATAACCTGTTGGGAGAGGAAGTAGTTACACTCGTGAACGAGATGAAGGATGCCGGGAGTTACAGTGCAGCATTCAATGCGAGGAGCCTCCCGAGCGGATTATACATCGCGAAGCTTACCGCCGGGGCTGCGTCAAAGGTGGTGAGGATGGTATTGATGAAGTGAAGTCATTGGCAATGTCCAAGAAGATCGGACGGTATAGAATAGACCATTGAAATGGAAGTGAACTCTTAAAAATAAAAACCCTCTGACGGAGATATAGTATGAAAACAAGAAGAATGATATTCACGATAATGATATCCGTGCTGTATTGTTGCACGGGTATTATTATCAGTCAAACAAAAAATATGGGTCTCATTTTAAATGAGACTGCGAAGGCATACGACGGCTATACGTTATTTGCACCGAAACAATATACCGCAACATATTTAATTAATAATGAAGGAAAGCTTCTTCACTCATGGACAAAGAGTCAATTTCCTCCGGGACAGTCGGTGTATTTATTGGAAAACGGACACCTGTTGCGATCGTGTATGACGAAGGGGCAATTAAGCAGCGGCGGGGGTGAGGGCGGAAGAATTGAAGAATATGATTGGGATGGCAACCTTGTATGGTCTACCGATTTTTCTGCATCGACGTATATGCAGCATCATGATATAAAAATGCTTCCGAATGGAAATATTATCATGCTGGTGATAGAAAAGAAAACTCTTGCTGAAGTTGAAGCGGCAGGATTCGATAATACTAAATTTCAGCCCGAGATCAGTCAAAAGGGAATGATGCTTCCGGATTATGTCGCCGAAATAAAGCCGAATTATGTTACAAAGACAACGTATGATCTGGTCTGGGAATGGCATACATGGGATCATCTCATTCAAAGCCATGATGCGACAAAAAATAATTATGGAGTTCCTAAAAATCATCCTGAATTAGTTGATTGCGCAGGCGATGGAAAAAATCTTCCTTCATTTTGGAATCATATGAATGCGATCGACTACAATCCTAAATTTGATCAGATTGCCATGAGTGTCAGAGGCAACAGTGAAGTCTGGATCATTGATCACAGCACAACAACAGCAGAAGCCGCGGGGCATACCGGCGGTAAGCGAGGAAAGGGAGGAGATCTTTTATACCGTTGGGGAAATCCATATACCTATGGCGCCGGAACGGTGTCAACACAACGATATTTTCAGCAGCATGATGTTGAATGGGTAAAACCCGGTTATCCAGGCTCTCTTACCTATAATATGACATGTTATAACAACGGACTGAATCGAGCAGGCTTCACAACGAACCAGTCTTCTGCAGATGAATTTACGCCTGCTGTTGATTCAAATGGAAATTATGCTTCCGTAACGGCGGGTTCACCTTTACTGCCGGCAAATCTCACCTGGACGTATCTGCTTCCGGTAACAGAGTATTCTGAAAATATATCAGGTGCATACAGGCTGCCAAACGGGAATACACTTATTTGTTCCGGAACCCTTGGTTTGTTCCAGGAAGTAACCCCTGCGAAAGAAGTTGTCTGGAAATATATTTGTCCAGTTGCGGCTACAGGGCCTATGACTCAGGGACAAACCATCCCTTCAGACTTAGCACGTCCTGCTGAATTTATGAATTCTGTTTTCAGAGTGTACAGATATCCGAAAGATTATGCTGCTTTTACTGGAAGAACATTGACTCCCGGAGGCACTATTGAAATATATTCATCCGGAGTTATTGGTGAATCGGGAAATGTGCCTTCATCATTTGAAATGCACCAAAATTATCCTAATCCATTCAATCCTGAGACAACCATAGGCTACCAATTACCTGCATCCGGATTTGTCTCATTAAAAATATATGATGTATTAGGACAAGAAATTGCAACACTTGTGAATGAAGAAAAATCTGCCGGAACCCATGAAGTAAAATTTAACGGATCACATATGGCAAGCGGGATATATTATTATGCAATAACGGCGGGTTCATTTTCCAGAACGATGAAAATGATTTGTATAAAATAAGACGCATCTGCTCAGCGTGACAAACGCGAATTGATTTGTCCGATGTCTCAGGTAGTATCTCAACGAGATGAATAGCAGAGCGCGGTTCATACGGATTTCAAAGATTTGCACTGACACAAACCTTCATCAGGAGATGTTTCATGAACAAACCATCGATCATTCTGTTTACCAGCCTCCTGATGACGGCTTCATTGTTCTCGCAAACCAATTCGCCCACGGGCAATAATGTGACAACCGAAGGAATGATCGGTGCGACTGAGGTGAGGTACTGGGATTCCACAAAGACGACAACCGGCTACACCCTGTTCGCCGCACAGGGGAAAACATATCTGATTGATATGGAAGGCTATCTCATCAATCAATGGAGCATCGGAACAAATCCCCGTTTTCTTGACAACGGGAATCTGCTGGACGCGGTCAACTCCGATCTCAGCAACGCCGGTGGATTGAAGGAGCTCGATTGGTCCGGGAATTCAGTGTGGACATACAACGAAGCACGGACAAGCTATGTGATGCATGACGACTGGATGAGAATCTACAATAAGAAACTCGGCGCATATACAACTCTGTACATTGCGAAGAAAAGCATCTCACGCGAACAGGCGTTGGCAGCAGGAGCAAATCCTGCCAGCAGCACTTATAATGATGTGCAGGTTGATGCAGTGGTTGAAGTCGATATGAGCGGTGCCATTGTTTGGGAATGGTGCTTCTTTGATCATATCATTCAGAATTATGATTCGACGAAATCAAATTACGTCGGTACGGGAAAAACAATTGCGAACTATCCCGGCAAGATCAATATCAACATGCCGGGCAAACCGCTGAAGAGCGACTGGCTTCACTGCAATTCGATCGACTACAACGACAGCCTCGGCCATATCGTTATCAACAGTGTCTATGGGGAATTTTATATCATCAATCATGACGGCACATTCCTTTCCGGAAATCCGGCAGGGAGCCTTGCGCTCGCTGCGTCGTCAACTGGCGATTTTCTGTATCGATTCGGCGATCCGGCGCGCTATGGAGCCGGCAACCCTCCGTCGGTATCGCAGGATTGGACAATGTCGACGACCGGAAACAAACAGATCGGCGGAAGTCATCATGCACAGTGGATAAAGAAGGGAATTTCGGGTGCAGGAAATATTCTGGTCTTCAATAACGGCAATTATCTCTTTGAACGGACATCGCAATCGTACATCTTCGAGGTCAATCCATGCCTGAATGCGTCGAAGGTCAATACAGGCTCCTACGTCAATCCTCCGACCGCCGGATACTATACATGGAGCTTTGTCAACAAAGATGCGATGAAACAGAATAAGTCGATCTCAAATCAGGTGGTGTCGATCTATCTCTCAAAAAATGACCAGAATTTCTTCAGCATCGACGGCGGCAGCCAGCAGAGACTGCCGAACGGCAACATGCTTATCTGCTCCGGTTCCGAAGGCCATATGTTTGAAATCATTGCCGATACGTCGGCCTCGCAGCGGGTGGTATGGGAATACTCCAATCCGATCACGACGGACGGCATCAAAAAGATCATCACCGATCAGTATCCGAAATACAATTTCGTTCCGCGCGCATACCGGTATGCGGCGACGCACCCGGCACTGCTCGGAAGAACGCTGACCAGAAAGGGGACGATCACCGGAAAGACTCCTCAGTATTACAAGGCGGCCGATCTTACGTCCACAACGATCACAACGGGAGAGACCGAACTGCGCTACTGGGATTCAACTGCCACTGTGAAGGGCTATACGCTATTCGCGGGAAGAGGGCAGACGTTTCTGATCGACATGGAAGGGTATGTGATCAATCAATGGAATGCCGGCACAAATCCCCGTTTTCTGGACAACGGAAATCTTCTCGATGCCACGAAGGCCGACCCGAGCGGATTCACCGGTTTTCAGGAACTGGACTGGAGCGGAAATGTTGTGTGGACGTACAGCGAAAAAAGGACGACATACTTTCCGCATCACGATTGGACCCGGATCTACAACAAGAAGCTGAAAGCATATACAACACTCTACATCGCCAATAAAAATGTCTCTAAAGAACAAGCTCTTGCAAATGGAGCAAATCCTGCTAACAGCACCTACACCGACGGTCAAATGGATGCGATCGTCGAAGTGGATATGAGCGGCAACATTGTGTGGGAATGGTGGTTTTTTGATCATGTGATACAGGATTTCGATGCGACGAAACTCAACTATGTCGGCACAGGAAAAACGATCTCTGATTATCCCGGCAGGATCAACATCAATATGCCGGGAAAACCGCTGAAGAAGGACTGGCTGCATTGCAATGCGATCGATTATAATGATACGCTGGGACAGATCCTGGTCAACAGCGTCCATGGCGAGTTGTACATCATCGATCATGACAACACGTTTCTGGTAAACAATGCAGCGGGCAGCATTGCTCTTGCTGCGATGAATGCCGGAGATTTTCTGTACCGGTTCGGCGATCCCGCCCGCTACAACAGGGGCAATCCGCCGTCAGTTCTTGAAGACTGGACGACATCGACGACCGGTCACAAACAGATCGGCGGAAGTCATGATGCGCATTGGATAAAGCCGGGTCTTCCGGGCGAAGGGAATATTCAGATATTCAACAATGCCGAATATCTTTTTGAGAAGGCGTCCCAGTCATATATCACCGAGATCAATCCGTATTTCAATTCATTGAAAGTGAATACCGGAAAGTATGTCAATCCTCCCGACGCCGGCTACTACACATTGTCGTCGCCGGGTCCAAATTCGGCGAAGCAGGACAAACTTATTTCCAATCAGACTGTCTGGGTGTACAATTCGAAAAATGATCAGAATTTTTTCAGTACGATCGGCGGAAGTGAGCAACGACTGCCAAACGGCACCACGCTGATCTGTTCCGATACCCAGGGACATCTTTTTGAAGTGACCTACGGTGATGCTCTCACTGCGCCGCGTGTGGTATGGGATTATGTCAGTCCCGTCGGCGAGGACGGTATCAAACGGATCATCACTGACCAGTATCCGATGTATAATTCAGTCTTCAGAGCGTACCGTTATTATGCCGATCATCCTGCGTTGAAGGGAAGAACGATGACACGGAGATCGACGATCACCGGACGTACGCCGAAATATTACAGACCATCCGATCTGGTCTCCGGCGTTAACAATCTGTCGGTCGTACCGAGAGCATTTGCACTGCATCAGAACTATCCGAATCCGTTCAATCCCGAAACGGTGGTAGGCTATCAGATTCCGCAGAGTGGTCGTGTTACATTGAAAATATATGATGCGCTCGGCAGGGAAGTCAGAACGCTGGTGAATGAGTACCAGCGGGCCGGGTCATACTCGGTACGGCTTAATGGAAGTGCGTTGAGTAGCGGAGCATACTTCTATCAATTATGTTCCGGCGGCTCCATTCAGACAAAAAAATGCATCCTTCTTAAGTAAGAAGGATCTGTGTCGCCAAGGAGCTTCATCTAACTGAGCGGATCCAGCGCTTCTTGTCCCCAAAGGACGCCATTGCCGCGGGATGAGTCGCCACACCGATTGAGTCCTTGTCATTATCTGCTACGTACTCAACGATGGTCCCGATCTGCTAAAAAGTGAAAAAGGACCAACCAGCCTCACATATTGACAGATGTTTTCATCTTGCGCTGTCTCTCTGTCAACGAAGAATGTCCCCATGAAGCGGAGATCGATGGAAACCGGGTCTGGGTTAGAATGAGCATGTAATTTCTGTACCCGCGAAGTTGTCTAGTGACCTGTGGGGTCTGTACATTAAATCTCTCACATGCTTTTATTTCTTTAATGCAGCTTTTGTGAACTGTAAGTCAGGGATGACGGCATGCAGGTTGATGGCATCAATCCGATACTCGGTACCCTCTCCGTTCTGCAACAGATCATGGTACAACACACGCTTGGGATACCAGCGGCCCTCGACATGCATCACCTCGAGCACTTCGCTTCTCTTTAACGGCTTGCCGGTTCTAGCGTAGCGCTCTTCTTTCAGAGGCAGCCATCGTTCTCTATCGACCCAGAGCTTTCTGCTATAATATGTGATGTCTTCCTGCTGTGCTGTCAGCTCAACGACATAACATTTCCGATCGCCTATGTTCTCGGCG
>JAPLFO010000033.1:11676-21098 GCA_026390635.1 Ignavibacteriales bacterium | reverse complement strand
GCCGTGGCAAGATCGATATCGACGACATTCGCGATATGGAATCCAAGGCCCGCCGACCATCCGAATTTTTCACGGCCGCCGAAAAGAAAGCCGGTCCGGATCGGCAGAAATCCTATTGGAACCCACTCAAGACCTACACCAAACTGCGCCTTCTTCGTGTTCCCCGGCTCATCGTTGAGACCAATATGAAGATCCGCGGCCACCGTGAGCCGTCCGGGAATTTTCGCATAGAATTTTTCGACTTCGATCGAACCGCCCAAATGTATCGCTGTCGGAAGATTCGTTGTGAATGACGTCGTATCGATGGTGGACCCTTTAAACGTCTTTCCAAGAGTATCGCTACTCTGATTATCAAACTGATGGAGGACGAGATCGGAGTTCGCGACGATCGCTTTCGTGTTCTTGTCCCATGTAATATTTCCGATGTCCGTAATGCTTGCGGCCACTCTGATGCCATTGAGCAATTCCGCCGACGCGCCCAGATCGAATCCCACACCGCTGCCAACGGGCTTCATGATATTTTCGCCGACACTGTCGAGTGGAATCGAGGAACGGAATTGCACAAAATCCAGACTGGAATGGATTGTCATGTCCTGAATCTGGTTCGGCGCATTCTGCGTCACGGAGGTTTCGATCACACCATGATACTTCCGCGTTCCAAAATATCCGTACCCCTGTACGATCTTCACACCGGCGCCGACAGCGATATTTTTCACGATGCCATATTCGTACGGCAGGAGGTACGCGCCGGAGAGATTGTACTCTCTGGTCCATGTGGCGGTCGCGGATGTATTGTCCAGATTATACGATTTGCCCTCGATCGGGAAACCGTTGAGAAGCATCTTCAGATATCCCTCCGGCAGGTCCATGGTGGCAGCGATGCGTTCCGATACCGAAAGGCTGACACCCACCCTGCCCTTTTGTACTGAGAGCGCGAACGGGGTGATATCGAAGTTCGCATGCGTGTTTGCAGTACCGCCCGGGAACAGTGCGAGAATATCCTGTTTGTCCTGCTCGGTAAGACGCTTGCCGACCCTTTTTCCATTCGCATCAAGTTCGTCGGTACCGGTGAAGAAATCGTTGTAGACTTGATAGTTCAAGAAATCGCTCCCCACGGCGAATCCAAACGGAGCGAATTGAAATGTCACGGTGTTGCCACGGTCAGTCAACGCAAGATTTGCGGGATTGAGCCCGATGGCGTCCAGTCCGCGAGAGGAAGCGGTAAATGTTTTTCCCATCCCGACGATACGGGGCGAGACGCGGTCGTTTCCGGCAGAGACTGTATTCATCACGAACACACTCAATGCCAGGACGGTCAGCAACGCAACATGCATTTTTGTAGAAAACATCATGCGGTTCATTGTCGTTCTCCTGTTGTGTGTTGGTGTTTACTTCAGTCTGTCGAAATCAACGTCAAATGTCATATTGGCAAAGCTCTTGATACGCACAAAATCCGACTTATAGAATGTCCTTGCCGTCGCTCCATTGTCGTTCCCCGTTTTCATACCGAGCCCGATGTACACCTTGGTGGCATCGTTCAATTTTGCAGCGTCGGCCGGAGAGAGCGACAGATAGGTGTAGTTCAATACTCCGGACCGCGGATTCGTATTGCCCGGATCGGCATCAATACTGATCGCAACGGCCTGTGGCTGCGGAATCGTCAACAGCGTGTCCTGATTCTTCATCAGTTTCATGACAAGATTGAGAGCCATCGGGAACGCATTCGTTACGGTGAAATGCACTTTCCCTTCTTTGACCAGATGAATGCGCGCCGTATCAATATTGTTTTGCGCAATGGATGTTGTATCCCACATGAATCCATCTTTTATGCCGATCGCGACAGGAATGATATAGCTCAAATTGACAAACACGGAGTCTCCCTGTTTGACGCTGCCCACCGTGTCTGACAGATAGGTCGAAAGCGGATTGACGTTCGCAGTTCCATGAACTCTCATTTTTGCCGGAAGCGTTGAGATCGCGCGGCCGAGGAATGAGTTCAGCAGACTGTTCACGTCGCCGGGCGATAAATCAATCGATGCTTTGACTCCCGGTTGTATCCTTTTGACAATACGGACCGAATTGCCAGCTTGATTATGATCGTCCATCGCCGTAATCAGGAAATCAGCGTCCGTCGGGAACAATCCTGTGCTCAGGAGACCTACCTGCACTTTTACTTGCGACTGAAGTCCCTGTAGCGTCAACCGATTTCCAATATCACCGATTCCAACGTCGAAATTCTGATCAATGGCAATCGGCTGAGGCGGAATCTTTCCATAGACAGATTCGAGCACGAAAGACGTTGTCGGCTGGACACTTGCAAGCACGTAATCAGTCGTGGCAATATCGGAATAGGACGTGTTCTTGACAAGCGTTTTTATTTGAAGCTTGAAATGAAGGTATTTCGACGACGTCGTATCGCCATTTCTGAAATCGCGCTCGCGCGACACATACTTGAATCGTGACATCGGCAAATCGACATTCATGCTATCTTTTTGATTGAGGGTAATTGTGTCCCCGGGTGTTCCGAAATCATCGCCGAGGTGATAACGACTATTTGTTCTCTTGTCAATCAGTTCGTCAATGAGGAAAAGTACGCGAACCGCCAATGGAGCTTTGTTGACAAGTCGAACGTGCATGTTGCCGGACCTGAAATCTGCTGTCTTGACGAGAATGGAGTCGTTCAGCTTAACGGCTGAGTCTGGTATGGTGGTGACCGGAAAATCACTGAAGTCTTTCGACAGCCGCGCATTGGCAGAACTGATGACCTGATTGGCGATTGTCGGCGTCATCTTCATGCCGTCTGTCGCATTTATGGTAATCGGACTCTGCGGGTTCAAATAGGCGACGGTGGTGATCACCGCTTTCGCCCTCAGATTATGATACATCCGGACATTGGCGAGCGGAATAGCATTCGATGTGACCGGCGTACTTTTCGCGGCAATGGTATCCGGAAACATAAACGTCCCGATCAGGTTTTGCGTCAACGTGTCGTTGAAAAGCTGAACCTGATTGTTCTGCATATGCACTGCAACCGGAAGAGTATTTTGGAACGTGAGGCTCATCGTCCCGTTTTTGAAAAGGACGTAGCGAAATGCACCATCGGAAGAGGCTTCCAGGGCCGTATCGACCGTTATGACCTTCGACAGAAGTGCTGGTAGTGGGACGCCAATGGCGGACGGAGGCAACAATGAACTGGCCGGCACCGACGTGGAGGAAATGTTCGGCGCAGCCACCGGCACAACACCCAGCTCGTTCTGAATCGTATTGCCACGAAGCTCCGAAATATCCATCACAAAGACGTCCGCTGGAATTCCGACGCGATCTCCGATTTCGTCCTTGGTCGGGTTGTAGAGAATTTGTCCCGAGGCGGTATCGAACTTGGAATCCTTGTTGACGATATCCGCGAAGTAGAACGTTTTGTCAACGAGCGGAATGGCCAGTTGCGTCGTAAATTTCGGTGCAACCGGTTCCAAGGGCGACTTGATGCACTGCCACAGCAAAGGCAGCGCCATGACGAGCAGCAGCAATAGGCCCGCTTTGCCCGGCTGTTTCCTCCAGCAATGTATCCTGGGCATCATTCGATCCTCCGATTGGTGGGATGAGAGTGTGAGTGACTACTACAACCAAGATAGCAACTTCACTGAAGGACGCATTGACGCACGTCAAGATCAGTGGATTTTTTCTTCTTTGGAAGGTACCGGAAAGCCGAAATTGGAAAGCGGCTGTTCATCTCCTGAGATCTTAATCTCGCCGAATTTCGACTCAAATTTCTCGATGTTGTCGCGAAGCGCCCCTTGTAACAGCTTCGCATGCTGCGGGGTCATGACAATCCGTGCAAATACTTTTGCCTTGGGCACTCCTGGTAGAATCCGGGTGAAATCAATGACGAATTCAGCGGGTGAATGAGTGATAATTGCCAGATTCGAATAGATGCCTTCTGATTCCTTTTCCCCCAGTTCGATGTTGATCTGTTGCTGTTCTGGCGGTTGGTTTGCCATGAAATCTCCGTTGATGATGCGCTGGAAAATGAGTACGATGCTTGCACGTGCCTGCAGCCGCAAGACCCGGCGACTGCCGGGTCCGCGATTGCACTATTGAATTAATTCACTTTCGTGACGCACGGATTTCATCCGCTTTTTTGTATGCGTCCGCTGCCTTTTGCTGTTCATTCAGATTGGCATAGACCTGCCCAAGAAGCTCCCACATCTGGACATCGTCCGTCTTAGATTGGAGAACTTTCTCCAGCCACGGCACGGCAGATCTATATTTTTCTTTATAGGAAAGATCTTCCTTCTTGTTCTCCGCACGCAACTTTTCATTCGTCTGTTTTACACGTTCCTGTTCGGCGACACCCCAGTTCACGTAGCACGCGGCGATATTATACGTGGCGGCGGAGAAATTTGTATCGAGTTTCAGCGCCGCAATAAACTGCTCAATGGCACTTTCATATTTTCCATCCTTCAACTGGAAGACGCCCAGGTTGTACCGATCGAATTTGCTGTCGGGATATTTGCGCACTCGTTCGTCCAGCAATGCGCGGGCTTCCACCGTCCGCTCTGCACCGATGAAAGCGTTCATCAAATTTTCCGACATTTCCGCATCTTCAGGGAACAACACCTGGCCGCGCTTGTATACCTCGATCGCCTTGTTATACAATGCAATCGATGCATATTTTGCGGTCGAGTCGATTGCCGGCTCGTATGGCTTGGAGAAGGTCACTGTTTTCGCGAATCCGGTTTCGATCGCAATGATCAAATTGTAGTCGGTGTATTCCCATTCCTCCTTGGTATCGCCTTTCTTGGGTTTCGCCGGCTTATTGACCTTTGAAGGCTCGCCCAGCATATACTTTACGTCGTCAACTTTGATCCCGGAGCGGATTGCTTCGACCTTGCGTTTCACTTCGAGGATGGGTTTGTTCGTTCCGTCGAACTTCATTTGCAGGATGATGGCACTATCCTGGTAGATGCGTCCGAGACGCCGGCAGGCCATCACATCTTTCCCCTTTTCGAAAGAAATTGTGAAGTGATGTGCTGCATTCTCGATCTCCCCTTTTTTCAGATACGCCAGACCGAGGTTGCGGTGAGTAGCCAACGATTCCGGCATGATGGTAACACTGAGGTTGAACGCTTCGATCGCTTTGTCCAACAGTTCGGGTTTTTCTTCGGAACTGTTGATCGCCTCAACGCCTTCGTTGAATTTCTTACCCCAAGTATACAGTAATTGATTCGAGATTTCTTTCTTGTGAGCCTGGGAAATCTTCAAAGCATTCTCCCACGCTTCGCGCATACCTACATAATTTCGCAGCTCCAAACGCACCTGTCCGAGCAAGAAGAAGGCCTCTTCGCTGCGCGGATTCTTCTGCGTCTCTCTGATGAGCTGGTCCTCCGCTTTTTGATAATTTTTTTGCTGGATGTAGAGCTTCGCCCCTGTTAGTTCAGCGGATGAGCACTGAAAGCCGGTCGTCATGAATCCGGCAATGATCACCCCAATAATCCCCCACTGGATCATCATTTTCATACGATTTTCCTTTTTAGAAACGTGAAATAGTTCTGGACTTGATTGAAAACCGCTAGAATATAGAGAAAAAGGTCTTTAGAGTCAATTTATCGCTTGAATGCAAGTGTCCCCGGAATGATGCCTGCTGAAAAGGATGTCTGCTTGCTCCCCCTGCTGTCATAAATTGTCACGTCCCCGATGGATGAGTAGTCCCTGGCATCGGTCACATAGAGTCTTTCTGCAGCATCGTCCCATCCGAAAGAATAGACCGTCGGCGAAACAACGACCAGCGTTGAGTCGAGCATTCGGGTGTTCGCTTGGAATGTGAGGATTCCGGGGCTTGTCTTCACAAACCCTTTCCCAGTGGAGGAGATCGCCATGTGCCCTGGATTACCATATTTTGATAGAGGGATTTGGAACGAGGCCACACTCGTGTCTCTCGCGGGATCGATAATCACCAGCCATCCGGGGAGATTGTTTGCCGCATTGCTCCAGTCCATGTATCCGTCGCACTTTACGACAAGCTCCCCTTTCGAGGTCAAAACGATTTCGCTTGGCTGGCGCCTGACAACGATCGTCTTTACGACCTGATCCGTCGCGGCATCTATCACTGAAACCGTACTGTCGGCACCCCAACCGGAATTGCAGACATAGATCTTGTTCGAGGCTGCCGTCAGTCCGGAAGGATAGGATCCGACAGGGATCCTCTCTTTGATGATTTCGAGGGTTGTCGGATTGAAAACAGTCACGGACCTATCATACAAATTTGTCACATAGCCTTTCGCATCATTCAGAATGCAAATCTTCGCCGGACTTTTAACACCCTGCAATTGGATCGTCCCTATCGACTTCTGATCAGTGGAAGAGATGACTTCAATTTTCTGTGATTGCTGCACAACGATATACACTCTCCCCTTATACAGCACAATATCGTTCCCGGTGTCGCCGAGGCCGCGCTTGTTGACGCTGCTGAACACATCGGGATAGACCTTGTTTGAATCCGGAACATAGAAAGAGAGCGAGGCGTTCCCTTTTCCCATCACCCCTTCATTCAGGACGTAGACACCGGTTGCCGGGGGCGGCACCTCCTGCGGCGGGGCAGTCGGACTGTCCTTCGAGCATCCCACCCACATAAAAGAAAGGAAAAAGGAAAAAATAAAAAGAAGAAATATTGCAGTATTGTTTCCCATGAGTGTATTCCTTGTGTTCTGTTCTATTTCTCTGTGGCCTCTGTGGCTGCAATGTTTGCTCCTGAGCAATTGCCCACGTTCAATAGTTGCATTCGAGAATAATCCGGTATGTGCGAAGCGGAAGAGGATACGATGCGACAAGCTGGTAAGAGGAATCAAACACGTTATTTACTTCCGCCTTCAAAGACAGACCGGGGTTTTCAAGAAGCACCTGATATGAAAAATGAAGATCCATCTGATCGTATGCCGGAAGAAAAGACCGGGGATCGTTCGGCGATGTGGTGTAGCGGAATCCTGAAAAATTGTAGAAGAGACCGAGTCTCATTCTTTCCCAGTGAATCCGTGCAGACAATGATGCCGCCTCTTCCGGCATGTATGGCAACGAAGAACTCTCCCCCGTCGCGGCGTTCTCTTCGGTGGTCCTGACAAATTGATGATCATAGCCAAGTTCAAGCAGATCGCTTTCTGCCGACCAGCGCAGCTGCCACTCAATACCGGCAGACGTTGCGCGGCTGATGTTGCGCGGAGTGAAAAGTCCCTGTGCCCCCGGCAACCAGAGGATTCTGTCCGCTGTCACCGTATGGTAGAACATGAGATCCGCCTTCCAAGTGCCGTAGGCGGAAATCGAAGTAACGGCACCTGCATCCCAACTCGTCGAATGCTCCGGCTTGAGCAGAGGATTTCCGCCCCCTTTCCAAAACATATCGTTGAACGTCGGCATGCGGAACGAACTTCCGAGGCTGGCGCGCAGATGGAATTCGGGCCGGCGCAGAATGCCGAGATTTATTCCTAGTTTGGGGCTGACAGCGTTTTTTTCGCCGATATACGAATCCCACCTATACGCCGGCAGCAACACTGCCTCATAGAAGTAGTTGTTGCATAGCGGCACAACAAACTCAGCAGACACGTAGAGGCTGCACTGCGTTCTGCTGCGGCTCTCCAATTCGTTCGACGTGATCCATGCACGCGTCACGTCGATTCCGCCGTCAAGCCGAAGCGCCGGGCTGACGAACATCTGCGCGCTGCACTCCAAATTGAGGGAGCGATCAAGATAGTACTCATCCAGGGGTGTTCCATTGACGATCATCGACGGGTCGCGGTACGTTTGGTCATTGCGCCGGAAAGTCGACCGGAGGGACCAGGCAACATCGGATCTGCTTTTCATGCCGGCCTGGATCAGCAGATTGCGATCATGCAGCCGCGCGCCCTCCGATTGCGACTGACTTGTTACCATACCGGGGCTTCCTCTGTCCGCATCATGGAATTGAATAAAGACCTGTCCTTCTGAAGTAGATGAAGTCACAATGTCCGTCCTGTTGCTCACATCGAAACAATGATACTCCGCACCATCCCGCTCCAACGTGAAAGCATGCATGCCATCAGAAAAAATAAAAGGATAATTGCCCGCCGACCGTTCATAGTGCACATTCATCGACGATCTCAGATCCGCTCCGCCGCCTTCTATCGTCACACCCGAGACTACGGTCTTTTCGCTGCCGCCACCGATCTGCGCATTCACGTGGAATCCCCGCTCTGGTTTTCGTGTAACAATATTGACAGTACCTGCGACGGCATCTGCACCATAGAGAGCAGACGTCCCTCCCCTCAAAAGCTCGATACGTTCAATTGCACCGATTCCTATGAGGCTCAAATCGAAATACCCGTTCTGGTATCCTGTGACCCGGCAGCCGTCGATCAGAATCAATGTGTATTCCGGGCTCATCCCGCGCATCGACAGAAAACTCAGTCCCTCGCCGGCACCGTACGCCTTTCGAAGAACCCCGGGAAGCGTTCTTGCAATGTCGGCGAGCGTCGTACCGTTCCGGTCGAGTATTTCTTCATGGGTAATCACATCCACTTGAATCGGCAACCGGCCATTCTCGACCGTCAGCCTCATCCCGGTAACGGTGACATCGCCCATCTGGTACATCTTTGATGTGTCCGCCGGATAGTAATCTTCGCCATATCCGACGCCGGGAAGAAGCCAAGAAAGGAGCATCACGAGGACCGCACCGCGGCGAAGTTTGTAACCCCACTTTCGTTGCATTTCCATCATGACAGAATACGTATCACGTTTCGTGTAGAAAAAAAAACCGGTCTCCACAGAGAGACCGGGTGCGGGGATGGCCAGAAGCCACCATAATCGCGCAACATCCTCTATCCTCGAAGGAGTGTTCCATTCATCGCCGGCAGGTCTCCTGGCTCGTGGCCTGATTGCTTTATGACTTCCCATCATCCGCAGACGACAGTGTCACAATGCGTTGTCGATGCCACTCACAGTTGCGGGTCAGCTTCCGTCTTCAACGGAATTCCCTTTTCATCGCGGCGACCGCCGCGACACCAACGATACTATGTCTACACTATCCGCGCAGCAATTTACGATTCACGGATTCATGCATTCGAAACTATCGTGCCGCCATCTCTTTGGCAGCATTGTTGGCGTAGCGGAGCGCCATTTCATAAATTCCGAACATGACTGCGACAAACACGACATCACCGGCAATCGAATTCCGGAAGAACGGAATCGCTGCGACGTAGCATTCCATGAGACCGGCCCATGAATGGACGTACATCGTTCCGCCGGCCCACACTCCAAAATTGGTGACCACAAAAAACAGGATCGAACTGGCGAGTGTCGCCGCAGCGATGGAGAGCACGCTTCTTCTGCCGCTGATTGCGATCCCGATTGCACCGGCCGCCAGAAAGCTCCCATAGACCCAGGGCATCATGCCATAG
>JAPLFO010000033.1:0-11670 GCA_026390635.1 Ignavibacteriales bacterium | reverse complement strand
ATAGAATCCCAGGAAACAGTCGCTGAGAAACAGGGCGGCTATCGGGATAATCAGAGCGAGCCGCTTGTTCAGATAGGCGCCACCGAACAGAGCGATCGCCGTGATCGGCGTGAAGTTGAGAGGGTGAGGAAGTAAACGGGAGGCCAAAGCGATCGCGATAAAGAGAATCGCAATGGCGGTGTTGACAATTGTTTGTTTGGACATCATCATTGCTCCTTGTGTAAGTGTATTGGAACCTTTATCATCAAAAACAAAAAACCCGATCTTCTGAGGAATATCGGGTAACGGCGCGCATGTCACAGACATGCGATGAAAAGTGCGTCACCTTTTTCCTCGAAGGTTTTTCGCTGTATGATGCCGGCAGGTGTCCTGGCTCTCCCTTGTAGCCTTCCCATCCGCGATCCGGACAGTGGCACGAATAACCATAACAGGGACGACAGTTGCGGGTCAGCTTCCGATTCGAACGGAATTCCCTAGACCGGCATCATGATGTGAAAGAACAATTGCTTTTAGAATATACGTCGAATCGTGCGGGATGTCAAGATCGATTTCATCCGCACAATTTCTTCTTTCTTGAAAAACTTCACCGCAATCAAAAACCAGCCGAATAAAAGGAGCAAGAGGATCTTGACAGCAATCATCAACACTGAACCACAGGTCGCAACCGATTGCTGCTTGATGACAAGATATCCTGCAAAACACAAACCGGTGATAGCGAATACCATGCCGATTCGCGGCCATTCATATCGAACGGGAAAGACGTGTTGTGAGGGTATATATCCCGCGACAGCCATGCCCGCATATGCGAGCAGCGTCGCCCACGCTGCGCCGTATATTCCATACAGCGGAATAAGGATGTAGTTCGCCCCGATATTAATGAAAGCGCCGACAGCCGTTCCGATAATCAAAAACTGTGTCTTCTTCTGGATGTACAGCCCGGCAGTCACATTTGTCGAGATACCAAGGAACAGGTAGCCGAGCAGAACAATCGGTACAATCGGAAGGCCGTTCCAATAAAGAGGCCGGATCAAATAATGTCCATGATACGATATACGGACGATGTCTTCGATGAAGAATGAGAAAAAGAGAAAAACGACGCTCATACCAAGAACCAAATATGTCAGAACCCTCGAAAAAATCTCTTTGGCATTCCATTCTTTTGCGGTGGAAAAGAAGAATGGACGCCAGGCATAATCAAACATCGAAACGATAAGCATCATGAAAATGCCCAACCTATAATTTGCCTGATAGATACCGACGGTGGCATCATCCGTAAACGCACGAAGGATCGGCCGGTCAATAACCTGTATTGCCATCGCGGCGAGTCCTGAGGGAATTGTCGGCACACCGAATCGCAGAAGCGCGGCGAGCAAGCCGGGACGAACCGTGAACACGAGGTGCCGGAATATCACGGGCAGGAGCATCAGCACCGTTGCTGCGGATGAGACAACACCGCTAATGAAGACACCTTCCACGCCCATCCGGAAATGCACAAGCAGTACGATATTGGTGACGACGTTGATCACGATGTTTGCAAGTTTCAGCAGCGCAAAAGTTTTCGCCTTTCGCTCCATGCGCAGCGATGCAAACGGGACCAATGCCACCGCATCGAAGGCAAGCATCCCGGCCGTGCACAGGATCACCGTTCCCATCGCCGACGGAAGACCGATGAGCGTGGAGATGGCATTCTTGCTGAAGATCACTCCCGCGCTGAAGAAAATAGACGTCGCGCACAATACGAGAAAAGAGGTGCTGAAGGTTTCGGCAGATGTGCCTTTTTCGAGGGTCGCCGAATACTTGAAGTACGCCGACTCCAGTCCGTACGCATAGAGCACATTAGCGAATGCGATGAGTGAATAGACGTATGAGACAATGCCATACTCCCCTGGCACCAGAACATTGGTATAGAAAGGAACAAGGAGGAATGAGAGGAAACGGCCGACGATGGTACTGATTCCATAGATGGCGGTATCGGCACCAAGCCTTTTAATTTGTGCAAACATGGAATATTATTGCCTGATCTCGAGTGAGATGTCCAGAGCGCGCGGCGAATGCGTCAGCGCCCCGATGGAGATGAAGTCGACGCCCGTTTCCGCGACCGAACGAACGGTCGCCAGTGTGATACCCCCGGATGCTTCTACTTCCACCTCATGCGCAATTCGTTTGACCGCAGTTTTCATCGAGGGAAGATCATAGTTGTCGAGCATAATGCGGTCGATGCCTCCGCATGCCAATACTTCCTCAACTTCTGCAAGGGATGTGGTTTCCACTTCGATTTTCGGCTTCAATCCACGCTGTTTCAAATACTGTTTGCACTCCGAGATGGCCAGGGTAATGCCGCCTGCGGCAGCGATGTGATTGTCTTTGATGAGGACCATCGAATCAAGTCCAAAACGATGATTCGCTCCCCCGCCGTCGCGTACGGCTCTTTTATCCAGCGCGCGGAGTCCGGGCGCCGTCTTACGAGTATCGATTATTTTTGCCTCTGTGCCTTCAACGGCGTCCACATATTTCCGGGTCAGCGTTGCGATGCCGGACATGCGCTGAATGAAATTCAACGCGACGCGTTCGCCGGCAAGAATCCCGCGCATGGACCCGCTCAGTGTTGAGATTGTCTCTCCAGCCGTGCACAGATCTCCGTCAAAGATCAATTGATTCAAAACGAGGGAAGGATCGACCGTGCGGAAGGTTAGACGTAAGATTTCTGATCCGGAAAAAACTCCATCTTCTTTCGCCAGAAAAAAAGCTTCGCCTTTTGCCCCCGCCGCAATACAAGATTCGGAGGTCAGATCACCCGCACCAATATCCTCGCGCAGCGCGGTTTCGACGATACGGTACAGGCTTCCTTCATCTGCGAGTTCGAGGCTCATTTTTCGTCCACGAGCATAATCGGGATATCGTCCTTCACGTCGTATTTTTTGCCGCACTTTTTGCAGGTGAGCGCCGAGGCTTCCGGCTTGTAGTCCAATTCCCCTTTGCATTTGGGGCAGCACAATATTTCGAGAAGCTCTTTATTAATCATTCTCATCCTTTCTCACTGGGATGTCGCACCGCATTGTGGAGCATTTCAATAAAGTGCAGCGGCGCGCGCGTCGGACGGCCTGACGCCGCATTGAGGAAACTATGAACCGTAAACCCTTCCGCAATCGGTTCCTTCTCATGATCACGGAAAACGAGATACTCCAGACGAATGCGCGCCATCGGCATTTCAAGCATCATCGTCTGCACATGAAGGAGATCGTCATAACGCGCGGATCGGCGGTATTTGGCACCCGCTTCGACGACCGGGAGCAGAACCCCCATCGCTTCTATCTGTGGATAAGGCAGACCAATCGCCCGCAGGAGGTCCGAACGCCCCTGTTCGAAATATTCAAAAAACTTGCCGTAGTAGACAAACTTCATCTGATCCGTATCGGCATAGCGGACTCGTACGTCGGTGATGTGAGAAATCATATTCTATTCACTCCAAACACCCATTGCGCTGAATTTTGCGAGACGTTTATCGACCAGCCGGTCCGGTTTGATTTTCTGAAGGGCGGCGAGTTCCTCGATCAATATTTTTTGGAGCGTCACCCCGATCTCTGTCGGATTTCGATGTGCCCCGCCGAGAGGTTCCGGAACAATGCGGTCGATGATTTTTTGCTCCAGCAGATCCGGTGCGGTGAGTCGCAGCGCCTCCGCTGCCTGTTCCTTAAACTCCCAACTTCTCCAGAGAATACTGGAGCAGGACTCCGGAGCGATCACGGAATACCAGGTATTCTCCAGCATCAAAATCCTGTCACCAACGCCGATTCCGAGCGCGCCACCGGATGCTCCTTCGCCGATGATCACCACAATAATCGGAACCGGCAGCCGTGACATCTCGAACAGATTTCTTGCGATCGCCTCAGCCTGCCCGCGTTCCTCCGCTCCGATGCCCGGATAGGCTCCCGGCGTATCCACCAACGTTATGATCGGACGGTTAAACTTGACAGCCAGTTTCATCAGGCGCAAAGCTTTTCGATATCCTTCCGGCTGGGGCATCCCAAAATTGCGGAACAGATTTGACTTGGTATCGCGTCCCTTCTGATGGCCGATCACCATGACAGGTTCGCCATCCAGTTTTCCAAAACCGCCGACGATGGCACGATCATCACCGAAGGTGCGATCGCCGTGCAGTTCGATAAAGTCTGTCAGCATCATCTGGATGTAATCCAGCGTATAGGGGCGTTCCGGGTGGCGTGCAAGCTGCACTTTCTGCCAACGGGTCAGATTCGCGTAAATCGATTCCCGCAATTGCTGGACTTTCTTTTCGAGCGTCACCAGCTCATCGCCGATATCAAGATTATCGCTCAGCGATCTCATTTCTTCGATCTTCTGTTCGAGATCGAAGATCGGTTTTTCAAATTCAAGAACGACTCTGGGCATTTCCTCTCCGCGGCGTATTCACACTCTTCTGCAACCAGCGCATAAGAGTCTTCATCATGATTTCAAAATCGAGCGCAAAGGATTGATTCTTTGCATAGTATAATTCATAGTAGTTGCATTCCTCGTCGGTCAGGCGTGGACCGGCTTGTATTTGGACCATTCCTGTAACACCGGGTTTCCCCAAAAAAATCCCTGCTGTACCGGACGACAGACGGGAAGGATCTCGCCCGATCAGGCTGAGTTCGCCATTCAACACCCTCGGCATCAGCGCCAATGCCGATGCAAGAGGGCTTCCCTTCCGTTTTCCAAGAATCCGCAAAAAATATACAAAAGGGAGCACGCAAATCAAAAGGAAAAGGGAAAGCGCGATATCGACAGTCCGTTTCATGCCCCGATTGAGCAGACGGTTGATGTTATATTCGATATCGATGAACGGAATGTCTCCCAGTTGATCGACACTCCCTTTTCCAATCATGACCTCGAGCGTCGTCGGAACGAGCCGGAAATTCACCATTCGGCTTCTCGTACGATCTTTTCCCCAAGGCGCTGCCGCGTCACATCGATGAAACCGACGACTTCATATCCTCCTTCGGGTTTCGCTCGAAGCCGCTTCAGAACTTCGACTGCGGAATTATCGACACCGACGATGAGCGTTCGACGGCCGAGCAACGGTGAAGCGGAACTCGTCGTCAATCGCGCCACGACGCGCCATCCGGGAACGAACAGGAGGCATAGCGCGCCCGTTGCCAACACGATCGTTCTACTGAATGCATACTGCTTGAAGAACGCCGTCAACGCCGCAATAACGAGGACGGCAAACAGCGTTGCTACGAATGACCGCGATACCGAGAGTTTCCGCCAGGAATATACGCCAAATCCGTACAGCGAGAGAAGAAGCGTAAGAATCGGAATCACAAAAACCCAGGGATACGCATATTGCGGAAAAGACCCGACATGTTTCGTCACAAGGTAGGATGAGAAGAGGAGCGCCCCGAACATCCATCCGGCGTCAAAGATTGCGGCAACCATCGGACGGCTGAATCTCGCAATCACGGCGACCAGTGAACGCAGCACGATCCCGGTTTCGATAAACATGCTGGTAAGCAGCGAACCCCGGTGATGCTTGCGCACGAAAAGCTGCATCGCACGATAGAACTCATGCAAGCCGTCGATACTGCTGCGTCTGGTGCTCTCCCCTTTATAATGGATAATGCTCGTCACGGGCACATAGAACACCTTCCACCCCGCTTGTTGTACGCGGTAGCACCAGTCCAGGTCCTCGCCGTACATAAAGAATGTCTCGTCCAAACCGCCGATCTTTTCGTACACATCGCGGCGCACCATCATAAAGGAGCCGCTGACGGCATCCACTTCGTGCAATTGGTCCGGATTGAGATACGTCAGATTGTATTTCGCAAAGAGTCTCGAGTTCGGCAGAAGTACGCTGAGGCCGCTGACTTTCGTAAACGCAACCCAGGGAGAGGGGAAACTGCGGCGACAGGCAAGTTGAAGCGTGCCATCCGGATTGAGAATCTTGCAGCCGGCGAGTCCGATGTCGGGATGCCCGTCAAGAAATGTCATAAGCGATCGAAATGTATCTTCCTGCACAACGGTGTCGGGATTGATGAGGGCAAGATACTTCCCTGCTGCGTGCTGCAGCGCCTGGTTGTTTGCTTTCGCAAAGCCGCCATTCTCACTGTTGGCGATCAATCGTACACCCGGAAAACTTTTCCTCACCATTTCATTGCTGCCGTCGTCCGATGCATTGTCGACGACAAACACCTCCGCCTCGATTCCTGCGAGCGCTTTTTCGATCGATGTCAGCGCATTGTGCAGGAAGTCCCGGACGTTATAATTGACGATGATGACAGAAATATCCATGACAACTCACAAGCGGTTAAAAATACTGAGCAGTTTAAGTTTCCACACCATGAATGCCGCCTCGTACACTATGTGCTTGGACATCTTGGAAACACCGACACGGCGATCCACGAACGTAATTGGAATCTCTTTCAACTTGAAGCCTTTTTTCCAGGCGCGGAAATTCGTCTCGATCTGAAACGCATATCCGTTTGAAATGATCGCATCGAGTTTGATGGTTTCCAGCACCGTCCGTTTGTAGCACTTGAATCCGGCAGTCGCATCGTGTACCGGCATCCCGGTGATGACCCGCGTATAGATGTTTGCGAAGTATGACAACAGCAATCGCTTCAGCGGCCAGTTGACCACATTGACACCGCTGATGTACCGCGAACCGATGACCAGATCAAACTGTTTCATCTGCTCCAGCATCACCGGGAGTTTTTCCGGATTATGCGAGAAGTCGGCGTCCATCTCAAACACAAAATCATATGTATTCGCGATGGCGTATTTGAATCCGGCGACATATGCCGTGCCGAGTCCCATCTTCCGCGGACGCTCGAGAAGGTGGACACGATCGTTTGTGGATTGAACGCGCTTCACAATCTCTGCAGTGTGATCGGGCGAACCATCGTCCACGATGAGCATTTGCAGGATGGGCGATTGCTTCAACACCTCGGCAATCAGCAGTTCAATATTGTCGGCTTCGTTATAGGTCGGGACAATGACAAGAGCTTTCTGCATCGTTTTTCTCTCTGTGATTAGTGCCATTTCAATTAAATTTTCTTGCATTTTCGTTTACCAAACGTCATGCTGAGCAAGGCCGCGAGATCTCCCTCGACGCGCTTCGCTTGCTCGGGATGACGCTCGCGGCCGCGTCGAAGCATATCCCCGTTCAAACAAAACACAAGATCACTTTTTGGAGCCGGCATTAGTTTCCTTTACCGGCGATCATTACATACACCGTCATGAGCAGAATCTTGATGTCCATGCGGAAGGACATATTTTCAATATAGAACAAATCGTACCGCACTTTTGATTTTACATCGTCCAGCGATGCGTCGTACCCCTGCTTGATCTGTGCCCAGCCGGTGATGCCGGGGCGCACGGCCAGCCGCCGCTTATAGAGCGGAATTTCTTTTGCCAGCCATTCCACAAAGTGCGGGCGTTCCGGACGCGGACCGACCAGACTCATGTCTCCCCTCAGCACGTTGACAAATTGCGGAATTTCATCCAGCCGTGTATTGCGCAGAAACCGGCCCACACCTGTTACACGCGGATCGTCTTTCGGAGCCCAGACCGGCCCTGTCCTTTCTTCCGCATCGCTCCGCATGGAACGGAACTTATGCATATGAAATCGCTTCTCGTTCTTGCCGACCCGCTCCTGGCTGTAGACGATCTGACCTGGAGAATCAAGCTTGATGGCGATGCCGATGAAGCACCAGAGCGGTGAGGACACCACGAGAATCAGAGTCGAGATCACGATATCCATCAACCGCTTTGTACTCTCTTCCCACGGCTGCATGAGATGCGGCATGATCTCGATAAGAGGGAATCCATAGATTTGATTCGTGCGCGCCTGGCCGGAGATAATATCATACATGTCGGGAATGATTTTTATATTCACCGCATGTCCGCTGCATTTGTCGATGATGTCAATCAGCGCATCATGGTCCTTTGATTCCAGCGCAATCAGAACTTCCTGTGCATCGACCTTCTGTATCACAGCACCCAATTCCTGAACACTGCCCAAGAGTGGGATTTCTTTGTAGCGTGCACTCGCTGCGTCCTTGCCCACACTGACGAATCCGATCACTTTGTAGCCGAGCGCCGGATACAGCATAAGCTTGTCATGCAACTCTTTTCCGAGTGCGTTCCACCCGACGATAAGGGTGTTGGATAACCCGATTCCCGAAGACAAGAGCCTTTTCGTGGCACTGCGCAAACTCATTCTCCCGATACCTATGGTAACGAACAGCAGCATCCAATATCCTGCAATGATCATTCTGGAATAGGACAAATAGGGATCGGATGTTCCGTCATAGATAAATAGAAAGAAGAGGACCAGAACGCCGATGAAGGTCACTTTCATGACGGCGATCAGTTCATCGGTGCGCGATTTTAGATGCCATTTTCTGTAGAGCCCGAAGAATGAAAAGACAGAAATCCAATAGAGGTAAATCACGATCATAGGCAGCAGGATGTCGGGCTTGATGTCGTACGCAAACAATTTGCTTTCTATCCTGAAGTAGTAATATCCCAGCCACGCCGCGTTGATGGAGAGGCTGTCAATCATCAGCAATGCTATCTGTTCTCTGTTTTTAAGAAGTGCTTTCACGATGGCTTTCTAGAGAATCCGTTCGATGACCGAACTATAGCGTTCCAGTGCAATAGGATATGCAAAATTGTCTTCAAAGTACTGCCGCGCGTTTGCTGCAAAGGTGGCGAGCATAGCGCGATCCGATTTCAGCGAGAGAATCACGCGCAGGAGCCCGTCCACATCTCCCTGGGAAATGACATATCCGCAATGTGCCGCACGAATGATGTCCGCGACCGAAGAATCGGCATCACAGAGAGCGATCACCGGCGTGCCCGATGCAAGGATCGAGTACAGTTTGCTGGGCATCGCCAGACCTTCGATGTTTTCTTCGAGGGTGACGATGGCAACCGAAGCGGCTGTCACAGATTGAGGCAGCACGTCGTATTTCTGATACGGCAGAAAGACAACGTTATCCAATTTTCTTTCCCGCGTCATTTGCATCAACGTCTGCTTCTTGCCTCCGTCCCCGATGAAGAGAAAGACGATATCACGATCGTTGCATTTTCCCGCCGACAGAACGATGGTCTCCAGCTTGTGAAACAGGCCATGGTTGCCCGAATACTGAACGACGAACTTCGACTCCAGGCCGACGGACTGCAGAAATACATTTGTGTCTTTTGGCATCGGTTTGATATACTCGCCGTCCGCCCAGTTATGGATCACGTCGATCGGCGGCCTTGCGTCCCTGGCGTGCATTGAGAAGTTATACTTCCGCTCGATCTGTTTTTTCATCGTCGAGCTCAGAACGATGATGGATGACGCCCGCTTCAGAATCAGCTTGTTAACACTATTCCAGATCGTATGAATCACTCCGCCTTGCTTCAGATATTGCAGGCGTACAGCGATATCCGGATAGACATCGTGTACCAGAAAAATAAATCGTGTCCCCTGAAAAAAGTTACTGATCACGCCGATCAATGGCAGAAAGGGCGGATTAGAGACGATCAGGAGAGGCGATCGATCTTCACTCACCAGCACGGACACCAACGCCGACAGGAAGAATGAAATCGAATTGACAACCTTTCCCAGGAAGGTGTTTTTGTTGAACTGCGTTGACCACAACCGCACGATATCAACGCCCCTGTAATTTTCGCTCCGGGCCACAGTATTCTTCTCGTACGTCGGCTGCGCCGTAATAACTCGTACGGAAAATCCTTTCTCCGTCAATCCTACCGCGAGATCGGTCAAGAGTTGACCGGTCGTGGCAATGTCCGGATGAAAGTAGAGCGACAGTATTCTCAATCTATGATCTTTGTGATCCATTGTTCCAATGTAAAAATACACACAGCCCGTCCCACCATCCCGCCCACAACGCCTTCAGCTGCTTGCGTGCCTTCCTGGCAGGATCTCCGATATTCTGGACAATCAAGATGCTTTTGGCAAGGCTATTTATTGTAGTGAACATAGCGACGTAGAGTTTGTACATCCAAGATGAATTTTCAAAGACCCAGAATCGATTTCGCGTGTGGTAATAAAGATACAATTCCGTGTAGTTCCTCCACCCTTTCCCCCCGCCGCTCTTGTGGTAGGCAACCGCATCAGGGATGTAGGCCATTTCGAAGGATTTCAACACCCGTTGTGAAAACTCGAGGTCCTCATGATACATGAAATACTTCTCATCCAGCAGCCCGACATCCCGGAACACCTTCGACCGAACCAGCATCAATACCCCGCAAGCATAATCCACTTTCTTGATCGTCTCGGTGTCATCCTTCTCAACGTGTATCGCTCCTTTGTTCTGGCCTGTGCAAAGAAGTTTGTTGAATCTACCCGCGGCCGCAAAGACTTCCGTCGTCCCATACCGTATCGGGATTCAAAAAAAGTATATAGCGTCCCCGGCAATGGGTGATTACCTGATTATTGGCGGCGGCAAAGCCCTTGTTCTCCTTGTTGGTGACAAGATAAACATCGGGAAAGCTTGCAGCGATCATGGCGGCGCTTCCATCCGGCGAGGCATTATCGATTATGGCGACCGAAAAGCGCGGATAACGGAGTGCCTCCAGGGAGCGCACGCACTCGGCGGTATCCTCGAAGTTGTTGTAGTTGAGAACGATAACAACTACAGAGGGAGCCGATGGTATAGTATCCTGAAAATGCACGTCATTCATTGCGAACATCCATCTATTCTGCAAAGTGATCTGAACACAGGACGATCATCGCTTGATAAGTTTTCCAAGCACCAAGAGTTCATTGATGGTGACAATTTTGGAGAACCACACGCCAGCTGCAAAAACAGTATACATAACTACAATCTTCACCAACAGACCCAGGCCATTCGGAATAAGAAAGACCGCATACGAAGCAACGCCGATGAGCGCCGCCTTCACCAAGAGGAAAGGGTAGTCTCTCCATCGCTCGAAAGATTTTACCTGCCAAAAAATGTATCCGGTATACAGCACCTCGGAGAGGATAGATGCTCCGATGACGCCAAGGATGCCGAAAAAGAGTGCCCCGAGATAGCACAACACAACATACAACGCGCTGACAAACATCATGCCCCGCAGGTATGCTTTTTGCTTTTTCAGGGACACGAGGGAATATTCAATCGCTGCACGCCCGAGTAGGATGGCAATAATGACAAGTGACAGCAGCTGCAGAATATATCCGGTGCCGAAATATTTCTCCCCGTACAGAAAATCCACGATCATTTCGCCGAACGGGGCAAGAGTCAGAAAGAGCACTATGCCCGCAACGACGAATATCTTCGTCAATTTCATTACGAAGTTTTCAAACGCCTTCATATCGTGAACGAGCGAATTAATCACCGGGAAGAATGCCTGGTACGCCGCTATGATGCCAAAACTCCAGAAGGCGAGCACTGGTCTGTAGGCAGCACTGTATGCGCCGACATCCGCTTTGTTCATGACTATGCCGATGATGAACGTGCTGTAATTGTACGGGATCTGCATCAACGTTATTGCGATTCCAATCGGCGCACTTTCTTTCAAGAGCGGAATGATCGTCCGAAAAGTAATGCTGGAAAATACAAACCGGTTTCTGCGCAGATACATCAATCCAAAAAGGAATGTGACGATGATAAAACTGAAAGAATGCAGCCACGAAACAAAGACGTCAGAATGAAA
>JAPLFO010000160.1 GCA_026390635.1 Ignavibacteriales bacterium | reverse complement strand
CGAGCAATTTGCGGCGTTTTGCATATTACAAGTACGGCTCAATAAAGAAACTGGCAGAAGCGCTGGAAATGAATCCTGTGACTCTGCACTCTGGCTATCTCAACAGCCGGAGTCTTCCAGGGCCGGTGCTGCTGTTCAAACTAATGAATGCCGGATGCAATTTGACATGGCTCTTCACCGGACAAGGACACCCGGATGACGGCACACAGAGCGGGCAACGCGTGGAAGAATTGGAGCGCGAGAATCGAATCCTGCGATCGATAGTCCAGGGACAATTGACAGTTTTGAGCGGCCCGTCTGAAAGCAGCGAAAAGCCCGTTGCGAGATACGCGATCAATTCGTAGAAAGCACAAAACCCGCCGATGGCGGGTCTGGCAGTTTTTCGGAGCAGGATAGTGCGTCCACATCAGCCCAGTTTGTCCTTCAAAACCGAGGCATAGTTTCGGCTCATCACCAGTGGCGTCTCGACCCCTTTCAAATACACCCTGTAGGAGTTGGAAAACCACTCCTCGACACGATCAATGCAGTCCATATTGATGACCGTGGAACGGTGAATTCTGCAGAAGTGGCTTGCCGGTAATCGGTCTTCCCATTCTCCCATCTTTTTTTGCACAAGCCCCTTCTTCCCATCGGCCAGGTAGATCTCGGAATAGTCTCCTGCGGCCTGTATGAAAAGAATCGCATTCACCTTGATGAACTTCAGTCGGCTGTTCACGGAAAGAAAGAGCGAATCCTCAATTTCCAATCGTTGCTTCGAGGGTTCCGCGGGTACGACTTCTTTTTCGAGACGTTCCATTGCGGCCCGCAGACGGTCCGGATTGACCGGCTTGAGGAGATAGTCAACCGCATCCACCTCGAATGCCCGAATCGCATACTCGTCAAACGCCGTCACAAAAACAACACGCGCCGTTAATTCAACACGCTCCAACAGATCGAAACCCGATTCACCAGGCATCTGGATATCGAGAAAAATAATGTCTGGTGATGTTTCTGCAATGAGCCGGACGGCGGCGGTGACGCTGTCCGCTTCTCCAGCGACCTCAATGCCGGGATATTCTGCGAGCATCGACCGCAGATCTTTGCGGGCGAGGCGCTCGTCATCAACGATTATGGCTCTTGCTTTCTTCTTCATGGTGTTCACAATCGATGGTCACGGTGACTTTTTCTGACTGCGTTTCGACGTTTAGCCGATGGTGATCCGGACACGCAGCTTCCAGGCGGAGGCGGACGTTTTCCAGTCCCGCCGTATTGCCATTGCCGTTTGCTTCCACGGGCTCCAACCACGTTCCGGTGTTCGCCACGACGATTTGAATGCCGTTAGCACGGCGCCGGAGAGTGATGGAAATTGTCAACGGCATCGGGCTCGTCAGCATTCCGTATTTCAATGCATTCTCGAACAACGGCTGCAGGAGAAAGCTTGGAATCGGGAAATCATCCAGATCCGGATCGACCGCAAAGTTCACCTGGAGTTTCTCTTCATACCGCTGTTGCTCAATATACACATAGTGTTTCAAAGCATCCACTTCTTCGCGTGCCGGAACCAACGTCCGATTTCTGCTCACCAGAGAGTAGCGCAAATATGCGGACAGCGAGGTTATCATCCCGCGCGCCAGTTCAACATTCTCATCTACCAGGGCACGCACGGAATTCAACGTATTGAAAAGAAAATGGGGATTTATCTGATATCGCAACATCTGAAGCTGTGCCTGCTGTGTCAGCACACTTGCTTGCGCCGTCCGTTCTTTTTCTGCATTCCATCCCATCCACAACTGGATTCCGAAGTAGAGCATGCTCCAGGCAAACGGCACGGGAAAGTGCAGCTGCACGAGGACGATAAAAGAGGCAGGCTTGAACCAATACGCGAGCTTCTCCCAGGGAACCCCCCTGCTGAGTAGCGCCACTACCCACATGATAGAGCACCATACCACCGCCATCACCAACGATACGAGGATGCTGACTCCAATAATCCGGGGGAGGGTAAGATCCCGCCGACGCATCCGTTGATAGTATGCTCGCATCGCCAGAGTGAGAAGAAATCCCGCCACATTCCAGCCGAGATATTCCACGCCGGCGCGGAATGGGAATCTGCTGGCTGTCATCCCAACCACGATATTGGCAACAAGTAAGACCGACCATCCGATCCACTGATAGTGCCAGAAGGTGAATCTACTGATGTTCGGATATCGCAATTTCATAGCGGGGAATTTCGATTGTGACGGTGACGGACGAATCATCATGGCTAATTTCGAACCGATGCTTGCCGGGAAAAGCATTTTCAAGGCGGGCGCGCACATTTTCCATCCCCGTTCCCGTTCCCTGAATTCCCTGCTGCACACCTTCCTGCCACATGCCGGTGTTGCTGACACTCACGCGGATGATATTGCCGTCGGCGGCCGTCGCAAGGCGGATTCGAAGCGGCAGTTGGCTGGCCTGCATTCCGTGCTTAACGGCATTTTCGACCAGCGGATGAATCAGAAAACTCAGCATGCGGCACGACTCCGTGGCGGGATCGATGTCGAATTCAACCTCCAGCTTGTCTTCGAATCTCTTTTTCTCAATCGCCAGATAATGCCGGATGGCATCTACTTCATCCTTGACGGTCACTTCGGTTTGGCTTCGATTCATCAGAGAATAACGAAGAAATTCGGAGAGTTCGGTGATCATCGCTTTTGCGTTGTGGGAATCTTCGGAGGTGAGAGCACGAATTGAATTGAGGGCGTTAAATAAGAAGTGCGGATTCACCTGATAGCGGAGCATCTGCAGACGGGCACGCTGTGCAAGGAGTTCCGCCTGTTCGGCGCGTCCCCGTTCCTCGTTCCAGATGAGCCAAAATTTTGCTCCGAAATATGAAGCACTCCAACCCAGAATCAGCATCGACAAGGCCAACGTATAGCCCAATCCGGTGCCGAATGTATTCAGATACCGCAGTTGGTCTGGAATGAGCAATCCGACAAAGAGGAGAGTTGTCGAATACCAGAAGAATGCAAAACTCAACGAACAGAAGAGAATCAATCCGACGAGCACGGGGATGCGCATCTCTTGAAATTGTATATTCTTGTACAGACGCCGTAAAAGCGATGTCAGAAGGAACCCGATAAAGAACTCAATGGTCTCCTGAATGCACTCATTGAAGGGGACAAGGCGGACATTGAGCATCATCATCAGATCCGCGATGTAGAAGACAGTCCACGCGGTGACCTGATAGTCCCAGAAGGACAGGGATTTCAATTTTAGGAAAGTGTATTTCACGGCTTCAATATACTTGTTTCCCCCCAGAGACGGAAGAGGCGATCGGTAAAACGTTGTCTGTATCGCCGAAAATCAGACACCGGCAAATACTTCTTGTCCACGCATTCGCCGATTCTTATGCCACTTCGGCGATTTCTCATGGTTTAGACATCCTTTTCATGCCATATTCGGAGTAAGAATATGGAGAGTCCTTACGAAAAATATCGCCCCCCCGAACAGCCGGACACGGACAACAAGAGGGATGGTCACACTGATCATCCTCGCTATTCTTGGTGTCGGCGCGTTCGTCTGCCTGAAATTAATACTGAAGTGACGGCCGTTTGTCCCGGTTGTATCTTTGGCCGGAACCTGCTACCTTAGTGAAAGACCAGTGCGGTTTTTCATTATTTGGAAATCGTCTATGTCTGCAGAATCCGGCCGTCGCTCTGCTTTGCGCATCGCGTTGGTCTATGCCTCATTTGGTGCCGCTTGGATTTTCCTCTCGGACACGGCTCTTGGCTGGCTGAGCCGCGATCCGGCCCTCATCACGCAAATCGCCATGTACAAAGGCTGGCTCTATGTTTTAATCACCGCCTCTCTCCTCTATTCCCTCCTCCGCGTTGAATTCCACATCCGGCGCTCGGCTGAAGAAGCAACCCGTCTGAGCGAGACAAAATTTCGGCACATCGCTCAGGCAACATCTGCAGCTATGATTATTTTCGACAACCAGCAGCTTCTCTTTGCCAATGAAGGTGCTGAGCGCTTGACTGGCTACACGCGCGAAGAATTGCTCGCAAAGCCACTGGGGTCTCTTCTCCTTCCGGAACATAAACCTGCCGCGAAAAATATTCTGACCCAATTGCGCACTGGCGGACCGGCCGTACATCTGGAAATGGAGATCAGGTCGAAGCAGGGGGACGTCCGGTGGATCGACGCCAGCGTCATCGCATTCGAACAAGGCGGCAGACAAACATTTCTCGGAACCGTTTTTGATGTTTCACAGCGGAAGAATAGCGAACAAATGATCCGGTTATCGCTCCGCGAAAAAGAAGTCCTTCTCAAGGAGATACATCACCGTGTAAAGAACAACATGCAGGTCATATCGAGTCTTCTGCATCTGCAATCCGACTATGCAAAAGACAACTACCATAAAGTTCTCTTCGACGAAAGCCAGGGACGCGTTAAGTCAATGGCATTGATTCATGAAAAGCTGTACCAATCAGAGAACCTTGCCTCGATTGATTTTCTCGAATATATTCGCGATCTGACCGATTCATTGCAGCGTTCCACCTATGGTCGGCAGGTCACCGTCTCCATCACGGGCGACGACTGCCGGCTGGGAATCGACGACGCAATCCCGTGCGGGCTCATCATCCATGAACTCTTCTCCAACTCGCTTAAACATGCCTTCCCGGTACAAGAACACGGACTCATCGAAATCTCCATGCAGCGATTGAACGATGGATGGATCCTCACCGTGCGGGACAACGGAGTTGGCATTCCCGACACAATTGATCCGTTCAACACCAAGACGCTCGGGCTCCAACTGGTCATAACACTGGCACAGCAGCTGGGTGGGAAACCATCTTTCAAGACCGGACCGGGCACAACATTTTCTCTCGAATTCGCTCCGGTACAACAATTTTCCTCTGCCCCGGATGGGATTCTGAAAGGATAATCAACCATGGCAACACGCGCCGTCCGCATGTTGATCGAACCGCAGATGGTTATTGAAGGCGCCGGTGTCCGGCTGAAGCGCAGTATCGCGACTCAGCGTCTTGACTATCTGGATCCATTTCTTCTTTTCGATCATTTTGGATCGGACAATCCGCGCGATTACATCGCGGGATTTCCGCTGCATCCCCATCGCGGCATTGAGACAGTGACCTATATGCTCGCAGGAGAAGTCGATCACCGTGACAGCCTTGGCAACGAAGGAACGATCGGTGCGGGCGACGTTCAATGGATGACGTCGGGCCACGGTATTATGCATGAAGAGATGCCGCGCCCGGTCAACGGACAGATGGAAGGTTTTCAGCTGTGGGTGAATCTTCCCGCCAGGTTGAAAATGAGTCCGCCGCAGTATCGTGGTGTTTCAGCCGCAGACATTCCGCAGGTAAGAAAAGAAGACGGGACGGAAGTAAAAATCATTGCCGGCAACTTTGAGGATGTGGACGGCGCCGTCAACGAAATCGTGGCAGATCCGGCATATCTGGACGTGTCACTTCCCGCTAATTCCGAATTTGCTTATAATGTCCCGGTCTCGCATTTGGCATTTGCCTACCTCTTCCGCGGATCCGCTCATTTTGGAGATCCAGCAACACTGGATGTTGTTCATTCGACAATGCTGGTGGTGTTTGATCAAGGAGAGAAGATCGTTGTCACGACCGCAGCAGAAGCCGCCCGCTTCCTTGTAGTTTGCGGACAACCGCTGCATGAGCCTATCGCACGCTATGGACCGTTCGTGATGAACACACGCGCCGAGATTGAACAGGCAATTCAGGATTTGAACAACGGGACATTTGTTCGCTAGCGGAGATCTTCACAGCCGTTGATCGTGAGCCCGATCGCGCCGTGTCCCTGGAATTTCCTTCTCTCACTTTGTCTGTGGAGGAACTGCCAGAGTCACCTTGGTCCAAACCTTCAAAGCGTCGGCCTGCAGTGTACTGCCGCGATCGCCGCCACTCCGCCTTCCTCTTCCTCCTCCACGAGGCCCCATACCTGAGCGCTCTCCGATTCCGCTGCGATCCGGATCCTGCATCGGTCCTTCATCTGAAACTCCCTCCACAGGATCTGCCGCTTTCTTTGGCCGGACTACTTCGAAGCCAAGCGCGATTTGTGAACCGGGTTTCGTTCCGATGCCGAACGGATGAGCGGCCGATTCCTGCAAAGGGACTTTCAGTTCAAAGATGAGAGATTCACTGGCCGCATGCATACGGGCTTCGATGCCTGCCGTCTCCGCCATCGTCATACGGTGTCGTTCATCCTGACCCGGTCCGCAGAGTTCAAGTTCATTCATGCTTACTGCGATTTTCTGAGCGCCCTCTTCAAGATTCCGATCATTGTCTCGCATGTCGGCTCCCGGTCTTTTGATGCCGGCACCAATTCCCAACGGATAGTGAATCCCGAACACAGTATTCTCGGAAGCTTCTTTGTTTATCCAGACGGTAAGACCCTGACGAAGAATCTGCTGCTGATAGCTGCGATTCCATGTCGTCAGCACAACGAAGAGAAACTCGCCGTCATTCATTGTTCCAACGTATGTTTGTTTGTCATCAAGCGTTGTGACGTATTCCCAATCTGTGTTTTTTCCATCGATGGAGATTTCGTGGTCGCGCCAATGACCCGGCAGTTCGAGAGATCGGCAGCCGGTAAAAGTCCCTGCAAGAAAGAGAGAAAGGATAATGGCATTTCGCATGCAGTTATGTCCTGAATGTTGTCGGTGGTTTTCTGATTAGACGAAGGAGCGCTTGATTCCGCTACAGTATAAGGGTTTTTGGGGACAAATAAGAGGGGATGCATCAGAATTTGATCGCCCCTCATCCTTTCCACTCATCTCCTCAACCACTCTCACCAAAAGGATTCGGGGCCGATCAAATTCTACTATGAGAACAGACGGTTCCTCTAAAAAGTTCACTCCCCGTCCTTCTTCCTCTGCTTCTGGTGCATCTGACCGAATTCCGCGCTATATTATGGCGTCATTTACGTCACCCCCATAGGAGCAGGCTTTTATGCGCCCGGATATTGAACAATTAAAGATCACGCTCATGCGCGGCAAGGGCCGCTATGTTCCCAATATGGAGCTCGGGGTTCATCCGCTGGTCAAGAAGCGCTTCATCGGCAGGCCGGTCGTTACTCTGTCGGACGATATCGAATTCTGGCAGCGAGCCGGCTATGACTACATTAAGCTGCAGCCCGGGGTTGATTTCAATCCCGCAAAAGTCGGCGCCGGAAAGAAACATACGTACAGCTACGATGGTGCCGTCGACCGCACATGGGCGTCCGAATCGGAAGGCGTGATTACCACGATAGAGGAACTGGAGGCGTACGTCTTTCCATCCATTGCCGATTTCGACTACGGACGTTTTGAACAGGTGCGTTCGTTGCTGCCCGAAGGAATGGGTGTGATTGGACAGTACGGCGATATTTTCACCATGACGTGGGAAATGATGGGACTTGAAACATTTTCCATGGCACTTTTTGAAAATCCGGAGCTTGTCGAACGCCTCAACACCATACTCGGCAATCTGGTAGTGAGTATGTTCGAATATTTTGCGCAGAGTGACGCTGTTGATGTCATCTGGTTTTCGGATGACATTGCATACGTCAACAGTCTTCTTGTATCTCCAGATGTTCTCGATCGTTTCTTTTTCCCTTGGTTGAAGAAGATAGGCGATCTTGCTCACGCCGCAAAGAAACCGCTTGTGTACCACACCGACGGCATTTTGTACGATGTTCTCGACCGCATCATCGAATGCGGAGTCGATGCACTCCACCCGATTGAGCCCAAAGCAATGCCGATCGCGGAGGTGAAAAAACGTTATGGTGACAAATTGTGTCTCATCGGTCATGTTGATGTGGACATGCTCTCCCGCGGCACCGAAGCGCAAGTCAGAGAACAAGTGCGTAAGAATATCGAAGAAGCCGGTTACAACGGCGGCTATTGCGCCGGATCGGGAAACAGCATTCCTGAGTACGTAAAATATGAAAACTATCTTGCGATGCTGCGGGCAGTAGAAGAATTCGGGGGAATGTGAAACTGGTGCAGTCGAAGAACACTTGAAGGACCCATTGCAGCTAGAGCCATGGCAGAAAGGCAAAAGGACGAAGTCTTTTACTTCATCCTTTTGCCTTCTTCCTTTTTCAGGGTTGTTGGACCTGTTTGTCAGCTTTTTTGTAGTCCAACTCCGATCCCAACACACTGTGTGGAATGAGATAGACCGCCATCGTCACGATGGCCGCGATCAACGCCCACTTCTGCGGATTCGCCGCTTTCTTCAGTCCAGCGGCAACAATTATCCATGCGACGAGCGCAGCTGCTGTTTTGTTATCCGTCAGATCATGTCCGAACGGCCAGCCGGTCCAGTATGCATCGAACGCATGTTTTTGAACCAGCGGACCGAGAATGAATCCGCCGACAAAAAGAAATCCGATCGTTACGTACACAAAGCGGGCGAGGTTCTTCTTTTCTTTTCGGAAGAATTCTATGCCTGTCCGTGTGGAAAGAAGCATTGCTCCAAACATTGCGAAAATATGAGGAATGAGCACATACAGGGGAACATCGCCCTTGAACCGGATCACCGTTCCGTCTTCTGACGGGAGCACAATCGATGTTTCTGCATAGCGCAGCGTGACTCTGTAGCTCAGTTTTCCCGCCATCGGCTGCTTGGGGAGTTCTGCGAGCAGTGAATCGTTGCGTGAAATCATCTCAACCTTTGTCCAGGAATCGTCCGTATTATGTCGTCTCCACTCTACGGTTCCGGCAATCAGGGGATCACCGGTCTTGATGCGAACGGGGGCATTCTCGGTTATCTCATGACTGCGCAGCAACGAGTACTTAATGACCTGGCCATGCATCTCTACCTTTCCTGAGAGTTGGTGGGTAGGACCGGTCAGACGCTGATAGATGGCGCTGGCCGCGGTAATGAGAAAGGCAAGCGTCCAGAAAAGCACTGTTTTTTCCATTCATTCACTCCATGCTATTGCAGCTGGTTTTTAGTAGATTTGAACGTTAAGATAGAACAAAGGCAGTAAATGCGCAACCGACAACCCAAGCGAGGTTTCCCATGAGGACGATCATTCTCTCTCTCTTTTTCTGCATAGGCGTATTCTTTTCTTCCCTCTCCGCTCAGGATGCAGCGGTAAAACAACTTCCGCCGCCGCAGACCGGAATCGGCAAACCATTGATGCAGGCGCTCCTGCTTCGGCAATCAACCCGTTCTTTCGCATCCACTCCCTTGCCGCTGCAGGAATTGTCCAATCTTCTCTGGGCTGCCGATGGAATAAACCGTGTCGAGACTGGAAAACGCACATCCCCTTCAGCGATGAACTGGCAGGAAATGGACGTCTATGTTATCCTCGCCGACGGAGCCTTTCTCTACAATGCAAAGAAACATGAGCTTGAAAAAGTAGCCGGCTCGGATCTTCGCGGTGCAGCAGGCTCGCAGGCATTTGTCAGGGATGCCCCGGTGAATTTCGTCTACGTTGCCGATTATGCCAAAGTAACGCGCGGAAGCGATGAAGACAAGACACTCTACACCGCAGCAGACGCCGGATTCATAGCTCAGAATGTTTATCTCTATTGCGCGTCACAAACGCTTGGCGTTGTTGTCCGCGGATCTGTCGACCGCACGGCACTTGCCAGGGGACTTCAGCTTCGGCCCGATCAGAAAATCATTTTGGCACAAACGATCGGCTATATCAAATAACAATTAAGAATTACGGATTTTGTTTGTATCTAATGAATCAATACAATCGAGAAATATGAGAGTCTCGTAGAATGCCATAATTCTTAATTCATAATTCTCTTCCTCACCGAGAGCCCGATAATCGGCGAGGCAATCAGTCCGGTCATGACTGTACCGACAAAACCGAACAGCGCCTGCATGAACGGAGTTTGGGTGGAAGCTGCTTGTGCCATTGCTGCTTCGATCTGAGCATTGGTTTTCCCTTCGGCCTTCATTATTTCCCGTCCGAGAATCTGCAGCTCTTCAAAATAGTGCGGGAAGACGATCGTGGTGAAAATCATCGAGCCCGCAAAAATGATCACCCCTCCGATTAATGAGATCATGAATCCATCCTTGATGTACTGAACAAGAGAACGGGAATGAACACTTTCCTTCAAGCCCCGGAAGAGTACACCAATCTGCAGTAGGACGACGACCCAGAATAGATTGAGCAGAACCGGATCTTTGTACCAACCGGATATCCCCATCACAAACGTCCAGAAGACAACCAATCCTCCAAGCCAAAAACCGAAACGAGTTTTCACCATTACACGCTCCACAATTTGTCTTTATATAACACCATTTTGCTCCAAAGAGTTGCCGGCTGCACTGGATTCAGGAAGTCGATTATCCTTGCTGCCGGCTTTGCAGAGCTGATCTACGGACATTTCACCCGGCAAATAGGGGCGAAAACAACTTGACTCTCTTGCTGCTAATGAGTATATTATTTGACAATCGCGGGGTGGCGCCCGTCGGCCTTTGGCCGCCGAGGCTTNNNNTTTCAGCAATAGAAAGAATTATACATCGCGGGGTGGAGCCCGTCGGCCTTTGGCCGCCGAGGCTTTCAGCAATAGAAAGAATTATACATCGCGGGGTGGAGCAATTGGTAGCTCGTCGGGCTCATAACCCGAAGGTTACAGGTTCAAGTCCTGTCCCCGCTACAAGAACGATGACGCCCCCATTTGGGGGCGTCGGCGTTTTGTGTAGTACCAAACAGATTGGATGTCAAGTTGAGCTCTCTGCCGAAGGCGGAGAGCGAAATCCCGCAGCTTTTTTGCGGGATCATGTTTACCCCGATGCTTGTATCGGGGTCCCCGCTATAGAAAAGGCCAATTCCGAAAAGAATCAGCCTTTTCTATATTCCCCGCAACATCAACCTCTCGAAAACGATGCTCGAACGTGACCGCTCTCATTAGAACAATTGCGACCTGTTGAGTGTTACCTACTGTGACGTTTCATATATTGCATTCATTGTCAGGCAAAATGACGCAGATGCGCTGGATGGGCGATACTTTTGCAATCTCATTTGAATTACTTCCGAGACTACGATGGACCTCTCTGAACTTTGTCTTGTGTGCGGCGCACTTATTCTTGGCATGATGACGGCTCTCTGGCTGCTGAGCCTGGCCATGAAGAATTCCAGCATCGTCGATGTTTTCTGGGGAACCGGCTTTGTCAGCACCAACCTTGCGGCATTCTATTTCTCCGGACATACGGCACAGCAAACACTTCTGACAGTTCTGGTCACACTGTGGGGACTGCGGCTGAGCATTCACATCTTTCTCCGCAACAAAGGGAAGGCGGAGGATTTTCGGTATGCTCAATGGAGAAAAGAGCATGGAGTGCGATGGTGGTGGGTTTCCTTCTTTAAGGTTTTTCTGCTTCAAGGCGTCTTGTTATGGATGATCGCCATTCCCCTCCTAGCGGTTCAGGCGGCCGGGCATCAAGGACCGATCAGCATATACGCTTACGCCGGCGCGTGTGTCTGGGCGGTCGGCTTCTTCTTTGAATCGGTTGGCGACTATCAACTTGCCGCTTTTAGATCTGACCCATCCAACGGGGGAAAGATCTTGACACATGGACTGTGGCGTTTTACGCGCCATCCGAACTATTTTGGCGATGCGGTTCAATGGTGGGGCTTCTTCATTTTTGCGGTATCGTCGGGAAGCTGGTGGACGGTCTACTCTCCACTGCTTATGACAATCTTGTTGATGCGCGTTTCCGGAGTGACGTTGCTCGAAAAAACGATGAAGACCCGCCCCGGTTACGCAGCGTATGTGCACAACACTAATACATTTTTTCCATGGTTTCCCGGGAATCACTAAGTATGTCCGTGCAGAGAGAGCCGCTCCATTATCAATTTGTCCGCATCGCGAAACAGTTCGACAGGAAGACCGCATTTATTGATTGCGGCCTCAATAAGAAATTCACCTATGGCCGTGCACTCACAGCCGCCATTCTCCTTGCCGGTAAATTACAGCATGTGGAAGATCCAATCGTCGGTGTTATGCTCCCCACCTCGGCCGGTGCCGCTCTTGTCATACTTGCCCTGCTGATGAACGGTAAGACGCCCGTCCTCCTGAACTACTCCACCGGTCTGCAAAACAACGTCGACTTTGCGCGAAAGAAATGCGACTTCGAAACCGTCATCACCGCAAAGGGGCTACTCGAAAAGATGAATGCGCCGATGATGAACGGTTTTGTGTATATCGAAGACCTGCTCGGGGGCGTTTCGTTGCTCGACAAAACAAAAGCGGTGCTGCGTGCCGGCGCTTCTGAGGAACGCATCATCTCCAGATTTCCCCGCACCGAAATGGACGACACTGCCGTGATCCTGTTTACAACAGGAAGCGAACAGGAACCCAAAGCCGTCCCTCTGACACACCGGAACATCGAGGCAAATCTTGAAGCAATATCACTGGTCTATCCGTTTTCCTCCGATGACGTCATGTTCGCGAGTCTACCGTTCTTCCACGTCTTCGGCCTGACCACGAATCTATGGCTTCCATTCCGATTCGGAATGACAATCGTCACCTACGTCAATCCGATGGACCATAAAACGATCTGCACTATTATCAAGAAAGAAAAGCCTACATTCCTTGTTGGAACACCTTCGTTTCTCTGGGGTTACCTGCATCATTCTCAACCCGGCGATTTCAAATCATTGAAGCTGGTTGTAACAGGAGCGGACAAATTGCCCGAGTCGCTGCGGCAGGAATATCTGAAAAAGCATGGTATCAATATTTATGAAGGATATGGAACTACAGAAACCAGTCCGATCATAACGGTCAACACTCTCGACCAGCATCGTCCGGGAAGCGTCGGCCGGGTCCTGCCGAACATCCGCATCCGTCTGGAACAGTATGATACTGGCGATGAGTGTCGATCCGGAGAAATCGGCAAAATTCTGGTGAAGGGAGAAAGCGTCTTCTCCGGCTATTTCGATGATCTGGAAGCCACGGCACGGGCCTTTCACAATGGCTGGTACGATACAGGCGATATGGGGTATATGGACGCGGATGGATTCCTCTGGCACGTCGGCAGGCTCCGCCGGTTCGTCAAAATCGGCGGCGAGATGATCTCCCTTATCCGCGTTGAAGAAGTATTGGAAAGCCTGCTTCCGCCGGAGGTGTCCTGTTGTGTCGTGGAAATTCCGGATGCAATGCGAGGGGCGAAAATAGTCGCTGCGATCACTCGACCGATCGATGAGCGTCGCATATTGAAGGAAATGGCCGGTCAATTGCCTGCAATCGCGAGGCCGAAGCGATTCTTTGTCCTGGAAGTCCTTCCGAAGATGGCAAGCGGGAAGACAGACTTCAAGCTCATTACGGAGAATGTGCGGGAATTGATTAGAAAAAAATGAACAGTCCGCTCACATTCGATCCACACAGTCAGTAGAAGAATCGGAAGAAATAACTATGCGGAAATATATCATAGACAATCTATGGCTGATCGTATTTCTCCTCTGGGGATTGCCCCTGGGATACTACCGCGGGAAATTCAGAAAGATCGTGTATCAAACGGACAAATGGATAATCAACATCAAACCTGTTTTCGTAAAAGAACTGAAAGGCCTCCTGGGAAATCTGTACCCTGAGAACAGGAGCTATATCCGATTTCGGAATTTTTATCGCGTCTATCTTGTCATCTATGTACTCCTCTTTTGCGGTTATAGCGTGTCACATAATAATTCTGGAGTTGGCACTATGAAAAAAGTTGAACTGGGCAGTCATATACCGGAATTCTCCCTCCCGGATCAAAATGGGAATCTATTTGCTCTTTCCTCCATCCTTGGAAAGAAGAATATTGTCATCTATTTCTATCCGAAGGACGATAGTCCGGGTTGCACAAAAGAGGCATGCAGTTTCAGAGATCAATATGAAATATTCAAAGAAGTAGATGCTGAGATCATCGGGATCAGTTCTGACGATGTCGCAAGTCACAAGCGGTTTGCGGAGAAATATCATCTGCCGTATGTCCTTCTCAGCGACGGCGATAATAGTGTCCGCAATTTATTCGGTGTCCCAACGAATCTTTTCGGCCTTCTTGCGGGAAGAGTCACCTATGTGGTGAACAGGCAAGGCGTTGTCATTCACATATTCAATTCTCAATTGGGTGCGGAGAAGCACATTGAAGAATCGATGACAGCACTGAAAAAAGCAGGCCGCGTATAATCGCCCGGCGAACGGACACCCTGACATGATCTGGAATGAACGTCCCGGTAAGTATTTGCAGACATTTCAATGAAAAAAGATCATGACCTAAACCATTGATTAGCTCTGTTCATCCATGCGGATGTTAGAACCTACGAAGGAGCTGACTTTTCTTCAGAACATACATCGGGTCCCCGCCACAAAAACGATGGGGCTGTCTCAAAAGAACGTAAAGCGAGCTTCAGCTCGTCATACTTGGTCTTCATCAGATCTTTTTGGCCGCGGGCTGAAGCCCACGTTACGTCAAGGCTTCCTTTTGGGACAGCCCCGGCGGTTTTCGGCAGCGCCAAACAAATCTAATCTCAAGTTGTGCGACCCGCCGAAGGCGGAGAATGAAATCCCGCGGCTTTTTGCGGGATCCTGTTTGCCCCGATATCCTGCATCGCCTCCCACGCTTGCAATTCTCACAGCGTTTTGCTATGGTGCAGACGCACGAAGAGACGCAGGGCGCATCGTTAGGCAAAATTCCCGTTCTATTCCATTCCTCCTGTCACGACCACCAGTCCTCTTCTTGCCTCTATTCCAACATCCCCATCACCGATAGATGATTTTGTTGCTAACAGTTGTCCAAAAATGAGGTTTGCAGGAGGCAGGGATTCTTCGTCCACTGTCTGGGCAGCTGCTGCGATGTTGCTAATTCTTGTGGAGCAGGCAACTCTTCCACCCGTTCGTCACTTCAATAAAAGAAGCTTTTTGGTTTCTGCAAAAGAGCCTGCTTGTCCGTTCCGACCTTCGGTCGGAACAAGATCTCGCTCGCCTCGCTCCGCGCTCGGCGAAGCGGGTCGTGCCAACGGCACGACGGACAGGCGATAGAAATACATCCCGCTTGGCAAAGCCGACGCATTCCATTGTCGTGCATAGTGGCCGGCTGGTAATTCCTCATAAGCCACTTGCGATACTTCCCTTCCAATGGCATCATACACTTTGAGTGAAACAAGGGAACGAGTCGCAAGATCAAACGAAAATGTTGTCGAAGGATTAAACGGGTTCGGATAATTCTGTTCGAGTCTGAATCCAGTGACGGCTCCGCCAGGCACGTGACCATCCGCACTTGTCCGGATCGATGCAGGCGAGAATGCTATGCCCATCATTCCGTAGAGCCCTAGCGAACCGATTTCCGTTCCGGCGCCGGTCGATTTGTTGATGCGGGCCAGTCTGTATTGGACCGAACTCGAAGGGTTTCCGACGAGTCCGAAAAGATTCCCCGATCTGTCGAAAGCAAGATCGACAAGCGGCGAATTGAAGCCAGTGTTTCCGGCACCAACAGTGTCGCCTGTCGCCATGTCGATTCTGAAGATGCGGTCACGAAGCACTGCGCTTGTTCGTATCGAAGCCCAGAGTACGCCGGATGTCGGATCGAGCGCAAGACCCGATATCGAGATTCTGCTCGTGACAGCCAGAGCAGCAGCACCTGTTGCGGGATCGACCTTGTATATGCGTCCATCTACCGAACCGATGAGGATTGCTCCGTCAAGAGTGAAATCCAATCCTTTGAAATCTGTCGGCGCACCTGCGGGGAACTTGATCCGTATGCGCGGAAATGCTTCACCCGATTCGCCGTCGATCTGGACAAGCTCCCAGCCGTTTGCACTCGCAAGTCCCCACACCTTCCCCGTTCGGGCATCTATCCTTGCGTTCACGATTGTGCCGTATTGCGTCGTCCCGACGGCTGTCAACACGCCGGTTGAAGTATCGGCCAAGCACACACGTGCGCTGTCAGCGGCTCCTGCCAATGCATAGCAGAGTCCGGGATGGGCGACGCGGGTTTCGACAGAATGGAGATACACATCGAATAATGCGGTGAGCGCGCTCCCGGCACCTCCTTCCGATGCGTTGAAGAGCACGACAGCGCTGACTCCTGTTGTGGGAAAATATCCTGCGATGGAAACATATCCCATCACAGCTCCCGCATGGCCCAGAACTGATTTACCGTAGTATGCCCCCCGCCTCACTCCCAAACCATAGCCGCTCCATACGAACCCTGTCGTTTGCGTTGACGATGCAGGCACGAACGTCAACATCTGCGCGCGTGCCGACGGCGAGATCACTGCCCCTTCATAAAGCGCCTTGACCCATCGCGCCATGTTCTCCCCTGTGGACATTACACCGCCGGCCGTCCAGAGTGTGCTGAAGTGCGCAGTGACCGGAATCGATGCGAAGTCAATGCCGCTGTCCCATGGATGCGCAACCGGATCAATATAGTGTTCCTCAACTTCCAGGTAGGTATGATCGAGTGAGAGCGGCGCGAGGATACGCTGTCTGATCTGAGATGAGACTGATTTGCCGGTGACTTTGTTGATGACCATGCCCAGAAGGACATAGTCGGTATTGCAGTAACTGTATGCCCCGCCCGGAAGCCTGTGAGGCGGGCCGACGAATGTGCGGATGAGTTCTTCAGGAGTCCAGAGCCGTGTCGGATTCGCCGCAACAGAATCTCCCTGGGCGTTTGAATCGTTCAGGTAATCGTACAGCCCGGACGTCATGTTCAGAAGCTGACGGATCGTAACCGAGCCGGTGATGTTGGGATATGGCGGCAGCCATTTGCTGAGCGGATCGTCGAGCGACAGCGCTCCAGCATCTGCGAGGCTCAGGATCGTCGTGCTGATAAATGCTTTCGTATTGCTTCCGATGCCGAAGAGCATCTCGGGTTGAATGCTTATCGACGGTGTCTTGGATGAAACCCCGGAGACTCCTTGCCAGACCCCCTGCCCCGGAACCAGCACGGCGGCAGACACACCCGCCATCCGTTGAGATGTCCGGACACTGTCCAGCGCTCGCTGGAGAGCATAGGCGAGAATGGGATCGAATGCCAGGCGTCCTTCGTTGTCCGGCAGTATGGTGAACCGCCCAGCCGGATACACTTCAATGCCAGGTTCGTACCGAGCCTCAACCGATTGCGTAGAATCGACAGGCGGCGCCTTCACCCGCGCCTCTTCCTGGGCGTTGGCATGAGCCGATACACTCAGAATGAAAGCAATGATCATACAGTACTGTTTCACATAAACGCTCTCTCGGAGAGTTCTGAAATATTTTTTATACGCTTTGTCGCGATTATCTCCCAATTGCAAGTTCTCATTTATTTATACTGACCTGCCCCCAGAGCGTGCGCCAATGATAGGCTATTTTTCTTCCATTTTCAAGCATTGGCTACCTGAAGAAGAAAACAGGTCGAGGGTGCTGGTGGCCGATACCCTAATGAATAGTTCTCTCCGCAACGAAATCATAACTCCAAACATGGTTTCTATGGGTTGCCCGAAATCGGAGACACGATCCATAGTTGAACCAGAGTCTTCTCCGTTTGGGCTGTTTTGCGGGCACTTTCAGGCCTTCCCGACGCCGTATCCGCGCCACCCCATGCGGTAGTTTCTCACCTGTGATCAATTGACTTTCTTCAGCAAGCGATCACAGATTTTCCTTCAGACGGTTCTTCGGGTCCCTGCTACAAGCTTTAAGAAAGAAATCCCTACTGCTCATCACGGCAGGGATCTTTCATTTGATTCCACAAACCTGTCTTTTTTTGATCCCAATACACTTTTTACGAAGTTCATTCTGGATCACTTTTGGGAGAGTAGGTCAATGAGTTGACTACCATGATCTTCATCACACGACGGGCATTCGGCAAGGGAATTTTTTTGCACGTACGACTCTTTCTTGCTACATTATATGTTGAGAAATGCAACATCACAGCGAGGACGAAGTCGTGGAAACATTGAATGATACTGCTGGACAGAAAGACCGGTACACGATCGTGGTCTATGGAGATTCTATTTCCCGCGGCATAATTTTTGACGAGGAAAAGCAGAAGCACTCACTGCTGTTGGAAAGCTATACGAATCTGGTGCGCGACCGCCTCAAAGGAGTTGTGTACAATGCAGCGAAGTTCGGAAGCACGATCGTTGAAGGACTGCTCCGGCTGCAGAATGACGTTCTGAGAAGGAAGCCGGATATTGTTCTCATAGAATTTGGCGGCAACGACTGCGACTATCATTGGGACGAGATCGCGGAGAATCCTTCCGGAGAGTTTCATCCGAACACAGAGTGTTCCGCCTTCTACGAGTTGCTCACGGACCTGGTGGAGAAACTGTGCACGATGAATATCGTGCCCGTCCTTGTCTCTCTCCCGCCCCTTGATCCCGACAAGTACTTTCGCTGGATTAGTCACAACAGTGAACAGGCCGGGAAAAATATTCTGCAGTTCATCGGAAATGTCTCGCACATCTATTCCTGGCACGAACGGTACAATGCCGCGATCCTTCGCGTGGCGGAAGAGACGAAAACCCGATTGATTGATATCCGTTCTGCATTCCTGCAAAAGGACGATTATACCAAATTAATTTGCATTGACGGAATTCATCCCAACAAAGAAGGACATAAAGTAATCGCGGATAAGATATTGCACTATATCCAGTCGAATTACATGTTCCTCTTGAATGCATGAGCGTGGATACCGGGATGATGCGGTGGCCGCTCACGAATGAAGGTACTGTTTAGGAGAGAAAGAAATCAAAGAACCTTCATCGGAGAGTGAGATGGTGGAGGAAAGTCCGGAAAACTTGCAGCGGCCCAGGTTCTGCATACAGCACTCTTACTTCAACAAAATTAGCTTTTTACTATTTCGATACTTTGGTGTCGCCAGTTCGTAGAAATACATCCCGGAAGCAAGACGCTCCGCGTTGAAATCCACCTGATGCATTCCCTCCCCCAGAATTCCATGGACGAGCTGCCGGACCCGTTGGCCAAGCTGATTGTGGATCGTTAGATCTGTCATGACTCGTTCAGGCAGATAGAACCGTATGGTTGTCGAGGGATTGAACGGATTAGGATAATTGTTGAACAATTCATAATCTTCGGGCAGCGATTCTGCGCGACGCTGTAATGTTGAATAGACGTCGTTCAGGTTTCCCGGAGTTCCGTAGCGCAGCGAAGGCTTCCATTGTTCCGGAAGCGAATTGTCCCCTTGCGGATTTGTCAGCGCCAGGGTAGCACCGGTTCCATTTGGAAGCGGGCTCCACTTCCCTGTGGATCCATACGCCACTTCGTCAACAATATTTCCCGCATCATCCGTCAATTGTATCTTTTGTCCCTCATTCATCAATCCGAAACCAAAGCCGCCGGCGACGGGACGAATGGAAGACCGAAGCGACAAGAACTTCGTCGTATCCCGTGCAAGAACAAGATAGGACCGTCCACCGATGGAACTGAGAGGTGGAAATGTGAACTCGTTCGCGTGGTCGTCGCGGAATTTCCATCCGGAAACGTCCACCGGCCCATTGGCGGGATTATAGAGTTCGATCCAATCCTCGGTATCAAACAATGGAGATGATTTGTAGTTGATCTCGTTGATGACAACCGATGTCACCGAAAGCTGTATCGGTTCAAAGACCGCCGTCATCGTTGCGTCGGCGTTTAATAAGACTGTGATTTCCGGCAATGTCGATGGGGACACTCCTTCCCATCGGACGAAACGGAATCCGGGCAGGGACACGGCTTTCAAGGACAGCGGTACATTTTTGAAGTACAGATGTGTCGTCGCGTTCTTCCTAAGCTCGACGGTATGAGCGAATATTTTCCCCCGCATTGAATCATTTCTGGTGATCGTCAGGTTGTACGTCCCCGTGAGTCCGAATTTTGACTGGATAAAGCCGCGCATTGCCGGAGCCCGCGCAACGGCAAAATCCTTCATGATCTGCACATTGCCGGTCCACGTCACCGGCGAATTTCCGATGGAGATCGATTGAGGCCATCGGGCTTTGTGGCGTGGTATCTCGGCGGCAATGGCCGCACCGAGACTGTCGATCATAAAGAGCACGCGGTCCTTGTCGAAGGTCGTATTCATGTGGACCGCAAAGCGCTGGATGAATTCGTTCCTGAAATCGGTGTTCTCCAGCATTCTTCTCAGCATCATCGTCGCCCAGGGCGGATTTGGCCAACTTGGTCCGTTCGTCGCCGTGGCCTGGACAAGCGTATTCGTCGTGGACATTCCCTCTGCATTGCCGCCGAAGGTGAAATCCAGATCGCTGATCATCCATCGCCATTTCGCCTGAGCCGTGCGCTCGCGCCAGAGCTTCATATTGGAACCGGGCCAATCACCGTTGGCGTAATAAATCTCCGCAATATTGTAGTCGATGTAGTTGTCAATATCGACGATCGAACGGATATGATCGTAATTCGCTGCAACGGCAGGACTGTTCGCCGTAAGGAAATCGATCATCTCTTTGTACGCCAGCGTGTCGCCGTTGTTGGCCGAGACAGCTTTACTGATATCAATCACATCGACATTGTTGCCGTCAATGCCGTAATGTGATTCAATATAGTGTTCATTCAGCTTTTCCCTGACATTATGGATACCCCAGTATTGTCCGTTGGTGAACACCACCGACGGACGATAGTCCTGATAGTCGATGTTCATGGCGCCCTTAATCAGCATCTGTCCCATCTCGTCGCGATACATTGTCCGCCACCAATCCTGGCCGCCGCTCCGCAAAACGAAATTGTTGTACTCGGTAATCAGCTGATCGGGGAAAAGGCGATAGTTGAGCTTGTCGAAACCGTAGGTGTAGCGAAAATAGAATGCCAACGATTTTTCGGCATAGAGTCGTGCGCATCCGCCAAAAATCTTAACCCCCGAAGCAACAGAAAATGCCGATTGCCGGGTTTTTTCGAAGAGCTCTATGTCAATGGGTCGTTCCCAGTCCTGATTCCAGTTTCGCGGAGCAGTGCTGCAATTGTCGATAATGCCGCTCGTGCCCGCCACGTAAATTCCCGATGTGTCGCTGAAGAAGTTTTCCGGATCCGTCACCAGGGAGAAGACCGGAAGAGTGGTCCCCTCGTTGATAAAATATGTTGACGTCAATACGCTGCTGGAGGGCGAACCAACCTTAAACGCCTTCACGCGCAACACCAGTGTAGAATCTATGGCGATGGGAGAGGAATAGAGAGGGCTTGCCGGTGTCGGCGTATGTCCGTCGATTGTGTAGCGAAGAGATACGTTCGGAAATGTGTGCGTAAGAGAGACCGAAATATTTCCGGGATAGAATCCGCTTTTCAAAGAAACGATCGGAAGGGGAATTTTGTCTGCGATCTGTGATTCGACATTGGGAGTGCCCGGAGAGGATGGAGACATTTTGTACCATGCCACCGCACCGTTGGGAAACCTTCCGTAGGAAATATCATTTTGCTGTGCACCGAATGTAATGCTGTCCACAACCTGTCCCGACGGAGAGAAGAGGCCGATGCTTTCACCGCTTGCGCTCAATTTGAAGTTTGCGTGATTTGCCGTCGCTCTATCGTCTGCCCAAATAAGCTTATACCCTTTCGCCGGAATGACCACATCTGCGGTGAAGACATATTTCTTTGGCTGTGAAAGCAGATCTGTGATCGAATACCCTTTCAGGTTCAGAGATGAATCGCCGGCGTTGAAGAGTTCGATCCAATCAGCGTAGTCCTTATAATCAGGATCCGTGATCGTTATAGAATTCGACGCCATGAACTCATTGATAAAGACCGTTTGAGCGCCTGCCGGTTGTACTATCGAAAGGACAAACAACAATGCAACTGATATCGGAATGAACTGCGATTGCTTCATGGTGCGCATCTTCGAAAGGATTGGATGTGTGTACCTGATTAAAGGTAAGAAGAAAATCGGCGACATGTTGGTCGCGGCCAAGGATTCGGCGGATCCGCTACGATTGATCCAGCGGCGCCATATGTTTCTTCAAAACCGCTGCCAGTTCCGAGAGCATGAACGGCTTTCGCAGGCTTGCCGTGAATCCGAATGCAGCAGGGTTGCTCATCACAGGATCTTCGGCGTAGCCGCTGGAGACGATGACGGGAAGAGCCATATCGCGTTTCCGTATTTCCAGAATCGTTTCCCGGCCGCCCATACCCCCGGGGATTGTCAAGTCCAGGATCATCGCTGCAGGATGTCGCTGCCCGGCAAAGAATTCCAGGACTTCCCTTCCGTCTTTCATCGTCACGACGCTATAGCCAAGCGATTGCAGCATCGCTTCGATCGTGTTGCGAATTATCGCTTCATCATCCATAACGAGAATCATTCCGGTGCCCGTCAGAATCGGCGAAGCATCTGATTTTTCCGGAACCAATGACTCCGATGATGCGGGAAGATAGATGTGGAACGTACTGCCGTGTCCGGATTCGGATTCGACTGTGATCTCACCATCATGACGACGAATGATCGAGAAACAAGTCGCCAGACCCAATCCATGGCCCTTTGTCTTGGTCGTAAAGAAGGGATCAAAGATACGGGAGAGTATTTCACGGGGGATACCGATGCCGCGATCCGTGATCGATATTTTGACGTAGGCGCCTTTCGCAAGCGCTGCCCGTTCAAATTCCCGGACCAACACATTTCGCGCAGAGATTTCGATGACACCACCCATGGGCATTGCCTGCTGCGCATTGATCACAATATTGTCAATTACCTGCCCGATCTGATTCCGGTCGAAGTTGCACGCCCACAGATCCTCCGGAACATCGAAGTGACATGAGACGCTCGAACCGCTTAGTGCAAATTGTGCCGCTTCCTGTACAAATGGGAATAATCGTCCGGTGGCACGGGCGGGAGCGCCGCCTTTGGCAAACGTCAGCAATTGCTGCGTCAGTCCTCTGGCCCGATGGATTGTGCCGACAGCCTTCTCGAGGTATCGCGTAATGGTAATATCAGTTGACTTCGACTGTGCAAGATCCAGATATCCGAAGATGCCGCCCAGGAGGTTGTTGAAATCGTGCGCAATGCCGCCCGCGAGAATTCCGAGGGATTCAAGTTTTTGATTGTTTTGCGAAGCTTCCAGTAGTTTTCTCTTCTCCGTCATGTCGCGAAACACGAGCACGACCCCGATGGTATTGCTATTCTTGTCTTTGATCGGTGCAGCACTGTCCGCTATAAGCCGTTCCACTTCATCCCTGGAGATCAGGATTGTATTCCCGGTCAATTCCACGATCAAACCATTGGAGAGAACTTTGGCTGCCGGATTTTCACAGGCCTCGCGCGTTGTTTCATCGACGATCGTAAAGACCGAAGAAAGCGGTTTCCCGGCCGATTCCTGCTGCGTCCATCCCGTCAACTGCTCGGCAACTCTGTTCATGATCACAACATTCCCTTTGGTATCGGTGGTGATGACGCCGTCGCCGATACTCCGGAGCGTGACAGACAATCGTTCCCTCTCGGCAGCAACCGCCTCTTGCGCGTGCTTTCGCTCGGTGATGTCGGTAATGATAGCGCCGAGAAGCGGAGGACCTTCAGGAACCGCTATTCTGAATTTTTGCGTGTAGAAAACGCGCTGGCCGCCGTTTTTGTCCAGCCACTCTTCCTCATACGAAGTGTACCCTGTCTCGAATGCCTCCCAATCCTTGGCAGCCATTGCATCCGCCACATCCGGAGGGAAGAGTTCCGCCGGCGTTTTTCCAATCCAATCGTCCACTGGAAAGACTTCGCGCATATTGTCATTTGCATACAGAGGACGCAGTTGATGATCTTTGATAAGAATCAGGGCAGGGACAAAGTCCATGAACGCTTTCAGCCGCGCTTCATTTTCCTGTAAGGCGAGTTCCACCTTTTTACGCTCCGTAATGTCGATCGTAAATCCTGCGAGCATCGGATGCCCGGCTTCCCGCTGAATCGGAAACTTGATTGTCGTGTAGTACCGTCCGTTCAGTTCCTCATCGACCTGCACCAGCTTCCCTTCCCGGAGAATCCGCTGATCAACTGCAATCATGTCCTTGGCAAGGTCCGACGGGAACAAGTCATTCATGTCCTTGCCGAGCATATCCGGAAGCGGCATTCCCAGCATTTGTTCGTAGTTTTTGCTAAGATGGATCGCTTTGATATTGTGGTCCTTGAAGAACACATAGACCGGGCTATTGTCCATCAGTGATTGAAAGACGAGGTCTTTTTCACGCAGCGCTTCTTCCGTCTGCTTCCGTTCGGTGTTGTCTCGCATGAAGGATTGATAGGTACCGTCCGGCATTTTTTTGGAATGCATTTCGACGAAACGACGTGTGCCGTCACGCTGAATAATATCCCGCGCAGCAATGATCTTCTGGGCGCTGTCGAGCACGTCATATCTCAACGGCATACTGCTCAGCACGTCCGCCGGAAAGAGATCCCGCATATTCATTTGCAACAGTTCCTCGCGCGTGTACCCCGTCAGCTCCGAGGCGCTCGTGTTGACGTCGATAAAATTCCCAAGCGCATCTCCCTGAAAAAATGCATCCACGGCAAACTCTATCAACATCCGGTACCGATCTGCACTATCGAAGATTTCTTTCTCACTTCGTTGGCGCTCGGAAATATCCCGTGTGATCGAGAGAATGTGCGGCTTGTTTTGCAGCGGAATAATGCAGGCAGACATGAGGCCGGTCTTGACGGTACCATCCTTCAATCGGAAATCGGCTTCCAGATTTTCCACGCGTCCATGTGCCTGCAAACCGTCGATCAGCTTCTTCCTGTCGCCCGCATGCGCCCAGATATTGATGGCTTCTGAAGACAGCCCAATGACTTCCGGACGGCTGTAGCCGGTCAGTTTGGTAAACCCTTCGTTGATATCAACGTAGGTTCCGTCCATTGCATTGATGTTGATCGAATCCGGACTTGTGTCAAACGCGCGCCGGTACCGTTCTTCGCTTTCGCGCAATTGTTCCAGCGCCTCTTTGTACGGCGTAATATTATACGCCGTCCCGCGGGCACCTATGCTCCTGCCTTCAACATCGAGCACCCGCTTTGCATTGAAGACAAGATAAACGTCCCTCCCCGATTTGCTCCGGTGAATGGTCTCGTATCCTTTCACGGTCCCGCCTGCAAGGAGTCTGGCAAACTCAGACTGATCCCGTTTTGCATACTCGCTCGACTGGAATTCCGAGAATTTTTTTCCCAGCATCTGGTTGATCGCATATCCAAGCGTGTCCTCCCAGGCAGGATTGAGATAGGTATAGCGTCCCTCATTGTCGCACTGCCAGATCAGGTCCTGAGAGGTTTCAACTAGATCCTGATACAACGAATGCACGTCCGGAGCCGTCGGCTTTTGACTACTCATAGATCCTCTGCTTCGATTCCATCGTCGTCATTTCATTCGCAGTTTTGTTGCATGTAATGTATTGTCGGCCACCGTATAGCCGCTATGGCTTTTCCGGCAGAATTGGAAGTTCAATATTTGATGCATGCTTGCCTGCTGTATAAATTCTTTGTGTGGCTTTTCTAAAATCACTTTCCGACGCCTGATAAATATTGACAAACGACTGCGGATTGCGGTCAACTAATGGGAACCAGCTGCTCTGCACCTGTACCATCAGTTTGTGTCCATAGTTGAATGTATGATGAATATCCTGCAATTGAAAGTTCACCTGTTCTATGGTGTTCGGTCTCATCGCAGCGGGCTTGTCGAAACCTTTCCGGTAGCGTGCGCGCATCACTTCTCCACGCACCAGCATCTGATATCCACCCATTTTAGTACGGCCGGCATTTGCAGGATCATCTTTCGCTGACTCGGGAAAGACATCAATCACCTTGACAACAAAATCAGCATCTGTTCCCGTGGTGGAGACAAAAAGGTTCGCCGTGATTGGTCCTGCAACGCTGATGTTCTCACGCAGCACATCCGTTTCATACGACACAACATCCGGCCGCTGCCAGGCAAATCGCTGGTCATCTGTCATATATTCCCGACCGCGTCCGTTCGTGATGTCCTCGGTGTATGGAACCGGTCGCGAGGGATTACTGCAGTATTCATCGTACCCCGTTGTTTCTGCCGGCGGACTCAATGCGAGTTTGCCGCCGGATGAAAAATAGATTTTTTTCATCATCTTCTCTGTCGGAGGCCAGGACGAATACGTATGCCATTGGTTCCTCCCTGTTTCAAACGCGTAAATCTGATGTTCGGGTGCGACTCCTTTCCCCTTGAGAAAATAATTGAAGAATCGCAGCTCCAGCTTTGACTGAAAATAGACAGAGGTCTCTTCACCAAAACTGATATTGCCAAGCCGGTCTCCTTTCGCCCGAGCCCAGCCGCCATGCGACCATGGCCCCAGCACCAAAACGGCATATGCCGACGGACTATTTTCTCTTATTGCCTGGTAGATATGGAGAGGACCGTAGAGATCTTCTGCATCGAACAATCCGCCAACCACCATTACCGCCGGACGGATGTTTTTCATGTGCTGCGGAACATTGCGCGCCTTCCAGAATTCGTCATAGTCCGGATGGGCGAAGGCTTCGTTCCAGAAGTGTGATGTGTCACCATAGATTTTCTTTTTCAATGAAGCGATGGAACCGGCATTGAGCAGAAACCGGTATCCGTCCGGCGTCGGGTACTGGAAGCCCGACGGCCACGTCGTTGTAGGGAAAGGACGCGGCCGGCCGAAAGAACGGTAGAAGTTGAACGCATCAATAAGAAACATAGCTCCGTTGTGATGAAAGTCATCGCCGAGAAACCAATCGCCGATGGGCGCCTGCGGCGAAACAGCTTTCACTGCAGGGTGGGCATCAATAAGGCCGTGCGCGGCATAGAATCCCGGATACGAAATTCCCCAGAGTCCGGCCTTGCCGTTATTGTGCGCACAATGCGTGATGAGCCATTCGATGGAATCGTACGTATCGCTGCTCTCATCGACATCCTGATTTGTTTTTTTATTTTTATTGTGCGGCCGGACGTCTTCGAAAACGCCATCCGACATGAACCTTCCGCGAACGTCCTGATAGACAAAAATATATCCCTCCTTCATCAATATAGTGGAGGGACCAAGATTATCCCTGTATTTTTCGCCATAGGGTGCGACACTGTAGGGAGTGCGATGCATCAGAAGCGGGTAGGATTTCGTCGTGTCTCTGGGGGTATAGACACTGGTGAAGAGCGTCTCACCATCGCGCATCGGAATCCGGTATTCCGCTTTTGTATAGTGCTCTTCGATGACGTAGTTGTCCTGGCCATACATTGCACAGGACATCAATAACGCATATAGTATTTTCATGGCTCTCTTTGAATGGACCTCGTTTATGGACATATTTCTGTCTGAAACGTAACGAATTCACAGGGAATCTTCAACCCGTAAGGCCGGCTCGTTCCATTGCCTTCCTTTCTATGCAATATGCGTGCGTTTCTTGCCGAGCACCTCCCCCAAGCACCACACAGGATACCCGTCTGCCGTTGCGCGTGCTGCTATAAAATTTCTCAATGGACGACGGATATTTTTCGCTACCATTCATCGATGCAATTCCATATTTTGATGAAGAATTTCGTTGTGATTTGCTGATTCCCTGCTGATCCATTCCATTCACCGATATTCTTTTGCACACGCGGAGATTTGCTTCTATTATACTGGAGCAATCTCCGCTCAGTTCATAATTATGCTATGAACTGAGAGGCAAATGGAGTATTAACTGCAATTCGAAAGGATCAGAAATGAAACATATTTCCATCCTTGCCTTGATCATCATGTCCGTCCTTCTCAATGGATGTCAGAAAGCGGAGACTGAGCAGCCGTTTGCCCGCCGGGTCGACAAGTTTGCCGACCTTCAAATTCTCCGCTATCAGGTTCCTGGTTTTGAAAAGCTCTCGCTGAATCAGAAGAAACTTATCTATTATCTTAGTCAAGCCGCGCTGTCGGGTCGGGATATTATTTTCGATCAACATGGGAAATACGGTCTTGCCATCCGCCGAACGCTCGAAGCGATTGTTCTGAGCTACAAGGGCGACCGGCAGACACCGGAATTTCAACAAGTGTTGGTATATGCAAAACGGGTGTGGTTCTCCAATGGTATCTATCATCATTACGCGAGCGACAAGTTTACTCCGGAATTCCCGGAATCATATTTCCGGACTCTTGTACGCGAGAGCGATGCGGCGCTCCTGCCGTTGGAAAATGGACAGAAGGTAAACGACCTGCTGAATCTCATTGTGCCCGTCATGTTCGATCAGAGTATTTTGCCAAAAATGGTGTGCCAGGAACCGGATAAAGATCTCGTGAAGAATTCCGCGGTGCATTTTTACGACGGTGTCTCAGAAAAAGAAGCGGCTGCATTTTATGCAGCAATGAAGAACGAGCATGATGCAGAACCTCCCTCCTACGGCATCAACTCCAGGCTTGTACGTGAAAACGGCCGATTAACGGAAAAAGTGTGGAGGTGTGAGGGCCTGTACGGACCGGCGATCAAGCAAATCGTCTATTGGCTGGAAAAAGCGATGACGGTGACGGAAAGCGAGCAGCAGAAACAGACCATTGCATCACTTATTTCCTACTACACCACCGGCAACGTAAAGACATTTGACGAATACAATATTCTCTGGCTGAAAGATACGGCAAGCAGCGTGGACTTCACCAACGGTTTTATCGAAACATACAGCGACCCGCTGGGTATTAAAGCCACGTGGGAAGCGATTGTGAATTTTAAGAACATCGAGGCCACTCGAAGAACAGAGATTGTAACGGCGAATGCCCAGTGGTTTGAAGACCATTCCCCCGTTGATCCGCGCTTCAAGAAAAAAGAAGTGAAAGGCGTGAGCGCAAAAGTGATTACTGTGGCGCAGTTGGGAGGCGACTGTTACCCGGCAACACCGATCGGCATCAATCTGCCGAACGCGGATTGGATCCGGAAAAGTCATGGTTCAAAATCCGTGACACTGGACAACATCACCCACGCGTATGATCAGGCAGCCCAGGGCAATGGATTTCCAGAGGAGTTCTACAGCACGCCGGAAGAAATAGCCATGGTGAAGGCCTACGGCTGCATTTCGGATAATCTGCATACAGACCTGCATGAATGCATTGGACACGCTTCGGGACAACTTCTGCCCGGCGTGTCCGTCGAGGCATTGAAGAATTATCACTCGACGCTCGAGGAAGCGCGTGCAGATCTCTTCGCCCTCTACTATATGATGGATCCCCAAATTATCGAGCTCGGATTACTGCCTCATCCCGATGCGGCGAAAGCAGCCTACCTTGCACAAATCACCAACGGCCTGTTCACACAATTAGTACGCATCCAGCCGGGCAGTGATATCGAGGAAGCACACATGCGCAATCGCCAATTGATCGCACGCTGGTGCTTTGAGAAAGGAAAACCCGGCAACGTCATCGAACAATTCACAAAAAACGGAAAGACCTGTTTCCGTATCAATGACTATGGACAACTCCGCGTGCTTTTCGGTGAATTGCTCAAGGAAGTGCAGCGCATCAAGTCAGAAGGTGACTACGCCGCAGGCAAAGAACTCGTCGAGCGCTATGGTGTCAAAATCGATCCGGCGCTTCACAAAGAAGCACGGGAGCGGTACGCAGCGCTGAACATCGCTCCCTACAGCGGATTTCTGAATCCGGAATACACTGCGATCGAGGAAAATAGGGAAATCAAAGACGTCTCTATTTCCTATCCCGAGGACTATGTCGGGCAAATGCTGCGGTATTCAAAGCGCTATTCATTTCTTCCAACCTGGAACTAGAACGCTGAACGAAAAGTGTCGTCGACAGAAAAGGCGATTCCGGCCACGGTATCGCCTTTTCTGTTTTTGGGAAAAATGAATATACGGCGTTCCCCCAAAAAAACCGTTCCTGAACAAATTTTTCTATGAATTCAATAATATTTTCCTACATTATATATACATAGCCTTTTGAATTCCTCTCAGTATTACCCGATCGCCGGGCGAGCCAGAACACTTACTCCGCGGCCCATTGGTCCCGGTACTCATAAGGCAAAATATTGTTGTTGAACTCTTAGGATGGATTGATGGAACAATCGTCAGTGCATACGTTTCATATACCTGTTTTGGGATTGGCGTTTTCAATTGACACGCCGATCCGTGTGGCGCGTTACGGCATTTCCTCCGTTGTTTCGATTGTGGATGATATCCTTATCGAGCATATGCGCAAGCACTACTGCCGCGTGCAGGGAGAACCCTATCAACCCATTACGATGCGCGACGAAGACTATCGCGCGCGCCGCATCACCGAGTACCTGAATCTTCTTCATCGCACCGTTGATAAACAGATCGCGGCGCTTCGTGCGTCGGCATTTGAAACGGGGAGTGAGATCGTCAAATATTTTGAAATGCTGCCGGACCAATCATCGCTGAAGATGCTCTACCGGCGGATGACTGAAAGCTGCGATATCGAAGCACGGTCCCATCTTCAGAACGAACTTCGATCCAAAATCGTCCCTGGTTCCATCGATGTCAATATCATGACCAAGCTGGATAAGCTGAACAAGGATCGGAACAAAAATGCGCTTCCGGCGGAATTCTGCGACGCCCTTGCCTCTCTTCGCGGATTCGCTAAGAGTGATGTCGCCTCTTCAGTTGTGCTCTCGGCCGGACTGAATCAGCGGCTCTTTACCTACATGGGACAGAGACCGGAATTTCTTCCTGGCGCGGACGGCTCCTTTAAGAAGAAAGTTATTCTGAAAGTGAGCGACTATCGCTCCGCAATCATTCAAGGAAAGATCCTTGCAAAAAAGGGAGTATGGGTTTCGGAATACCGAATCGAGTCCGGATTGAACTGCGGCGGCCACGCATTTGCTTCCGACGGTTATCTGCTCGGACCGATTTTGAACGAATTCAAGAACAACAAAGATGCTCTCCAACAGGAATTGACTCAACTTTACGCAGCGGCATTGCGCGAGAAGAATGTCGATTGCCCGGCCACTCTTCCCTTTCGCCTCACGGTACAGGGCGGTATCGGGACGGCAAAAGAGGACAGCTTCCTGCGAAACTATTACGCTGTCGATGGAACCGGCTGGGGATCGCCGTTCCTGCTCGTACCGGAAGCGACCAATCTGGACGAAAAGACGAGGAACTTTCTTGCACGTGCGAAGAAGGACGATTACTACATCAGCGATACTTCCCCACTCGGGATTGCATTCAATAATGTGAGAGGCTCGTCCAGCGAAGAAAAAATCCGTCAGCAAATAGAGGACGGAGAGCACGGAAGCTTCTGCACAAAAAAATTTCTGGTCTCGAACCTGGAATTTACTTCTGAGCCTATTTGTACCGCGTCGCGCGAATATCAAAAGCTGAAGATCGAACAGCTGAAGAGTCTTGATCTTTCACCGGAACAGCTCGAGCAGAAAATCGGCAAAGTGCTGGAGAAGGCCTGCCTGTGCGAAGACCTCGCCGCTCCAGGCATTATCAATGCCAATCAGGAACAGAAGCTGGCAGACCGCGCCGTGGCAGTGTGTCCCGGCCCGAATCTCGCATATTTCTCCAGAATTGCTTCACTGGAAGAAATGGTCGGCCACATCTACGGTCGTGTTCAACTGCTGCGTGAGATGCACCGCCCGAATCTGTTCATTAACGAACTGCGGCTGTACGTCGACTACATGAAAAACGAAATGCAGAAACGTTTTGAACACTGGAACGCGAAAGAACAAAAATATTTCGATACATTCCGGAAGAATCTTTCCGACGGAATTGCCTATTACCGCGAGCTCATCCCGCGATTGATCGAGGAATCAGAGCGCTATCGCGAAACCATGTGGAACGAGCTGCTGGCCCTGGAAGAAGAACTCTTCGCAATCGCTGTTCCGGCCGCCGAACAATTGGCAGGCCGGTGATGATTTCCTTCGTTACACTCACGCGCCAATCGCATTAACAAATCACATAAGCGTGCTGCGCACTCAGATGACGCCGCTGCCCCGCACAACAGATCATTTTCCGGCCGGTGTAAGAACAAGATCCTGGAAGTCATAGCTGAAATCGGTCGCGGGAGAAACCGCTTTCATTTTCACCTGCTCGATATTTCCTTTGGGATCCAGACAGAAGGTCACGAAAGCATCCGCGCGCAATTCCGGATCGTCCCATCGGGCAATGAACGTATCAAATTGATAGTGCTCCAGTGTGCCTTTCATCCCGGGCGATGGTACCATGTGGATGGAAAGATTTCCGCCGTTGTAATCAATCCTGACGCTGCCGTACCAATTATCGCTATAGGTGCCGGCGTACCGTGCCAGGTTCAGCGATGGATGCGACAGCGAATCCCGTGTCACTATCGTTTTTCGGTCAGCGACTTCAGCGATGGAGTCTTCACGTGCCTTCACGCTTTGATATGCTGAGAGCCAATCGTAGTGTGCGTTCAGATAGTAATCGAGCACATGCCAGCCAATGGAATAGAACGCTCTGGTTTCTTCCTGATTCGTCAACACTGCCACACCGACCCGCAACTCGGGAATCATTGCCACGAGAGAAACAAATCCGTTCAATCCTCCGGTATGCATCACCAATTTCCGGCCGCGATAGTCGCGCAGGAAAAATCCGAGTCCATAGCCGTTGAAATTTCTCCGCAGCGGAGCCAGTTCTTGCGGCTCCGTCCGCATGGGGATAGGAGTGACCAGCGTCCAGGAGGTTCGGGTTGTTTTTTGACTGAAGAGTCTCGTGCCGCCGACGGTCTTTCCTGAGTCCAGCTGACAGATCATCCACCGCGCCATATCTTCAGCGTTCGAATTGATGCTTCCCGCCGGATCTGTCTTTGTTCCGTCGCTCGGATGAACGATCTGAACGCGGTGTGCGATAAGGGCGTGAGGAGTTGCGGCGTTCCCTTTCTTGACTGCGTCCGCATAGGTGGTGGTACTGCCGGACATACCAACCACATTCATAATTCTCTTTTCGATGAATTCATGCCATGGCATACCGCTGACCGCTTCCACCACTTCCCCCGCCACCAGGTACAGCACATTATCGTACGCGTATGCACTTCTGAAGCTCGTCGCAAGAGGAACATAGCGGAGCCTCCGTACAATCTCTTTCGTCTCATAGATCGTTGAAGGCCAGAGAAGTAAATCGCCCGCACCAAGCCCGAGTCCGCTGCGGTGTACCAATAAATCGATAATTCTCATTTCCCGGGTGACATAGGGATCCGACATTTGAAACCATGGCAGATGATCGATCACGCGATCGTTCCACTGTAGTTTTCCTTCTTCCACGAGCAGCGCCAGTGCGGTCGCAGTGAAGGCTTTTGTATTGGAGGCGATGGAGAAGTTGGTTTTACCGTCGACTTTCTCGCCGGTACCAACCGTGCGAACACCGTATCCTTTCGCAAGGACAATCTTTCCATCCTTCACGATTGCTACGGCGATGCCCGGCACGGCAAACGCCGACTGCACCCGTTCTACGAGCGCATCAATATCCCGCGGCGCCGATTGTCCCGGCATGGAAGCGCATCCGAAGAGGACGCTGATGATGATTGTGAAATATTTTCGTGCCATTGTACTCCGTCGTGTCGAGTCCATAGCGATGTCCTTTGTGAACGGATGAATCAGAAATTGCCGATTGATTATGGACAGCAAAGTATGGGTTCTTGCCATCAGAATCAAATGACTGAAAGAGGGCCCCGTGGGCGGTGTTTCGATGCGCCCATACGGCTTTTCATTGATTTTGCCCCATGCTTCGTCTATATTGTTTGATATTGTCTGTCACTTCAGAGGTACGCATGCCTTCATCGACCATCATTTCAACGCCGCACGACGGTTTCATCATTCTCCAACTTCATCGTCCGGAGGCACGCAATGCCATCAATCTGCAGCTTATCAAGGATTTGATGGAAGGCATCGAAGCCGCTGAGAAGGACGATGCCATTCGCTGCATTGTGCTCACCGGAGACGAAAAGGCATTTGCTGCCGGAGCGGACATAAGGGAAATGGCGTCGGCTTCTGCCATTGAGATGCTCCTCCGCGACCAATTTGTATTGTTTGACAGGATCAGACGCATCACAAAGCCGATCATCGCTGCGGTCGCCGGCTACGCGCTCGGTGGTGGATGTGAACTCGCATTGATGTGCGATATCATTCTTGCAGCAGACTCAGCAAAGTTCGGTCAGCCTGAAGTGAGCATCGGCGTCATTCCAGGGTGGGGCGGAACACAGCGGTTGACGCACGCCGTCGGGAAGTCAAAATCGATGGAAATGATACTCGGATGCGAACCGATGACAGCGGATGAGGCCCTGCGCTGCGGGTTAGTCTCGCGCGTGGTCCCTGCAGCATCGCTCCTGCCAGAAGCGGAAGCATTCGCGGCAAAAATTGCGGCAAAACCTCCACTGGCCATACGTCTTGCAAAAGAATCCATCAATCAATCGTTTGAGATGCCGTTGGAGGCTGGATTGGCACTGGAGCGAAAGAACTTCTACCTCCTCTTTGCGAGCGATGATCAGAAAGAAGGCATGAACGCATTCATCGAGAAACGGAAGGCGGAATGGAAAGGAAAGTGAACAGCAGCGGAGTCCTCCGCCGGCTTGCCGGGCTGGATGCACATCATCGGACATTGATATCCGGCATAGCGGCTTTTATCGGATTTCTTTTTCTGCATGGACGCCATTCAGTCAATACAGAGCTGATTGTTGTGTGGAATGTGTTCGCACTGTGCATGATTCTGCTATCGTGGAATACTCTGCTTCATGCAGACCCCCGGCACATCCGCCGCACGGTCAGGCTGCAGGATACCGGACGATCGGTAGTTTTTGTCCTGCTCGTATGTGCAACAACTGCCTGCTTTCTTGCGGTTGGATTTCTGCTCGGTCCGGCGAAAGGATTGTCCGGTGAAAGACTGCAGGAGCACGTCCTCTTGTCGGTGCTTTCCGTTCTTTCTTCGTGGATGTTGATGCACACGATATTTACTATGCGTTACGCACATCATTATTATACCGGCATTAATGCAGATCTTACCGCAGGACACGCCGGTGGACTTGATTTTCCAAAGACGGCACATCCCGGCTATCTTGATTTCGCCTACTTCTCCTTCGTCATCGGCATGACCTGCCAGGTGTCGGACGTACCAGTGACGTCCACCCATCTGCGACGGCTGGCACTGCTGCATGGATTGATCTCGTTCGCATTCAACACCATCGTGCCATTTCTTTCCCTCCTGACTGCACCAATCAGTCGTTGGAATCTGTGTACCGTCCTCAACGGCCATTGCGCACGGCGAGCATCAGCCTATCCCGCCAGGTGACCTCTGATACTTTCTTGATCACTCTGGAAAGCAATAAGAAAGACTGAGACATCATTTTTTACTTCTATAGCAGTAATCTTTAAAGTCCTCGCGGTTTTTTGATGTTTGTATTGATTTTGCTTGACATTTTACCGTCATAACAGTAAATTGATCCAGATTAACACTTGGATTACGATGAGATGGCACGGTTTTCGAATCATTACCGCTTTACCAGTAAAAAATTATTCAAATGACCGATTCTCTTCCAAAAATAATCCGCTTTCATAGAAAAAGAAGCAGACTCACGCAGCTTCAACTGGCGGTGCTTGCCGGTGTCGGCAAGACTGTTGTCTTTGATATAGAGCGGGGGAAAAAAACAGTCCAGCTTGACTCCTTATTGAAAATCATGAAGGTGCTGAATATCTCCGTACAATTGGAAAGCCCCCTCATGAAATATTTTCACAATCAGAATCCAGTAGACGGTCCGGCAGATGAGAAAAGCTAGAATATTTGTCGGCGATGTCCCCGCCGGCATCCTGGAAGAGCAGTCGCCCGGCTCATCGTACGCCTTTCGGTACGATGACGGCTACGATGGTCAGGCAGTTTCCTTGACCATGCCGGCGAACGTCAGAGAATATCTCTTTCAATCCTTTCCGCCATTCTTCGACGGATTGCTTCCGGAAGGATTTCAGTTGGATGCCTTGGTACGGCAGAAGAAGATCGATCGCAGCGACTTCTTTTCGCTGCTCATCGCCGTCGGAGATGATCTTGTCGGCTGCATAACGGCGAAAGAAATCGCATGAGCCGCTGTCCGATCACATATCAGGAAATCGCCGGCACAAAGAAATACTCGCCGGACGGAATGCGCATGCTCTCCGGCGTGTTGACTGATCTTCTTCCGTTCCCCTACACCGCCGAAGAACAGCGGCGCGAGGCGATGATACGGGCGCAGAAAATGTCGATCCAGGGCGTGCAACCCAAAGTGAGCGCCGTTCTTGATGCGAAGGCGATGATCTTCCGCGTTGTTGACCGTGGAGGACGGTTCATTCTCAAACCTCAGAGCCATCTCTACAATCATCTGCCGGAGAACGAGGACGTTACAATGAAGTGCGCCCGGATTGCCGGTATTGACGTCCCTGATCACGGATTGATGTATTCTGCGGATAATTCATTGACCTATTGGATTCGACGGTTCGATCGGATTGGCAGAAGGGAAAAAGTTGGCGTTGAAGATTTCGCCCAGCTCTCCGGAATGATGCGGGATACAAAATATAATTCGAGCATGGAGAAAGTTGCCGCCATTATTGAACGGTACTGCACGTTCCCTGTCATTGAAAAAGCGAAACTCTTCCGTCTGACTGTTTTCAATTTCCTTGTTGGCAATGAAGACATGCACTTGAAAAATTATTCGTTGATCTCTCACGACGGGCTAGTACGGCTCACACCGGCATATGATCTTATCAATACGACGATCGTGTTGGCCGATCCGATTGAGCAGATTGCTCCAAACAGCGCCTCCAGCTGACAGAAAAGACGATTGCTGACACGCTTTCCGCATTTGCCGCGTCGCGGACATCATGGGAAACATTGCTTTCGAGTTCCTTTCTCCCCGCTGGATTGCAGGATCAATACAGACGTATCCTGGATGCACGATTTGCGATCCTTTCATTGTAGTCATTCACTCTATTTTCGAATATCAAAAATATGAAGAAACTATCCCCCGCTCAGACGCTTCCCGCGCCCTACAACGAATTCTACGAGCGCATCTCGATATCGATTCCCGCCGACCGGCTCGTCATCGATGACCTTCGAACGCTTGCCTATGGCACGGACGCCGGATTCTACCGGCTGATCCCCAAGATTGTCGTCCAGGCGGAATCTGAAGATGATGTAATCTCTATCCTGAGGTTGGCACACGCACTCCATCTGCCGGTCACATTCCGCGCGGCGGGTACCAGTCTTTCCGGCCAGGCAATCTCCGACTCTGTTTTGATCACACTGGGCAGCGGCTGGAAAAAATGCAGCATCACCCAAGACGCTTCGGCCATCACACTGCAACCCGGCGTGATCGGTGCGTATGCGAATGCACGCCTCGCCGGATTTGGGAAAAAAATCGGGCCGGATCCTGCGTCCATCAATTCAGCAATGATTGGCGGGATTGCGGCTAACAACGCCAGCGGCATGTGCTGCGGAACATCGCAGAACAGCTACCGCACGCTTGCCGGTATGAAAGTGATCCTCCATGACGGTACGCTGCTGAACACGCTCGATCCCCGAAGCCGCGAACAGTTTGCGCTGTCACATCCGCAGATGATAGAGCAACTCGCAGCGCTGGCAGAGTCCGTCCGGGCACACATTCCGCTGGCGGCGCGGATCCGGCAGAAGTATACAATGAAAAACACCACCGGCTACAGCCTGAATGCGTTGGTGGACTATACCGATCCGATCGACATACTTCAACATCTGATGATCGGTTCGGAAGGCACGCTCGGATTCATTGCGGAGATCACCTACAGAACTGTACCGGAACTGCCGCACAAGACAAGTTCGTTGATGATTTTTCCCGACATCGCTTCCGCCTGCAGCGCCGTGCCTGTACTGAAGCGCTGCCTGGTGGATGCCTGCGAAATAATGGACCGCGCCGCCCTTCGCTCCGTGGAAAACAAACCGGGCATGCCGGAATACCTTCGTACGCTGGATGCCAACGCAGCCGCGCTGCTGGTGGAAACCCGCGCGGAAGACCCGGTCATTCTCGGCGCAGGTATCAAAAATATCCTTGACGCGATGAAAATGTTTCCCCAGGTCATTCCATTTGAGTTTACGACGATTACGGGGGAATACACAAAACTCTGGGACATTCGCAAAGGGCTGTTCCCTTCTGTCGGGGCTATGCGCGCCTCCGGCACAACTTGCATCATCGAGGACGTCGCCTTCCCGCTGCCGCGTCTTGCGGAAGCAACGCTGGACCTGCAGCGGCTGTTTCTGAAACACGGATACCACGACGCGATTATTTTCGGCCACGCATTGGAAGGCAACCTTCATTTCGTCTTCAATCAGGATTTTAACTCTGCGGAAGAAATTCAGCGCTATGCGGGTTTCATAGACGACGTAACCGCTCTCGTCGTCGATAAATACGATGGATCGCTGAAAGCCGAGCATGGCACCGGCCGCAACATGGCGCCGTTCGTGGAAATGGAATGGGGCACGGAAGCCTACGATCTGATGAAGAAGATCAAACGGCTCTTTGATCCGGAAAGCCTTCTCAATCCCGGCGTGATTCTGAACTCTGATCCGAAAGTGCATCTTGCATCACTCAAGCCGCTCCCCGCTGCCGACGAAATTGTGGACAAGTGCATCGAATGCGGATTCTGCGAAGTGCATTGTCCTTCCCGCGGACTCACGCTTACACCGCGTCAGCGGATTGTCGTTTTCCGGGAAATGAGCCGCCTCCGTGCATCAGGCGAGAATCCTGAACGATTGCAGATCTTTGAGAAGGATTTTCCCTATCAGGCGGATGAAACATGTGCTACGGACGGTCTCTGTGCCACCGCATGCCCCGTCGGCATCGATACGGGAAAGATGATCAAGACGCTCCGGTTCCGCTCCCATTCCGGGTTTGCACATGGCGTTGCCGGTCTCGTCGCCGCAAATATGCACCTCGTAACGGATGTGATGCGGCTCATGCTTTCGTTTGTGGATTGGCTCCATCGCCTTGTGGGTACGGAGTTCTTCGGCAGGAATACATTGGCACTTCGATCCCTCTCCGGAAATCTCATTCCCCTCTGGAATCGATATATGCCAAAGGGCGCAGATCTTGTCAAACCTCCTCTTGCTGCGCTTCCCGACAGCGCGCCGGAAGTTGTGTACTTCCCCACTTGTATCAACCGGACGATGGGTGTTGCCGACGGTGATAAATACGAGGACTCGCTCGTCACACGTACGCAGTCGTTTCTCATTAAAGCCGGCTTCAGAGTGCTCTATCCCGACCGCCTCTCGACTCTCTGTTGCGGTATGGCATTCGACAGCAAGGGATTCAAAGAAGAAGGGATGATGAAATCTTCAGAACTTGAAGCGGCGCTTCTTGCAGTATCTGAGAACGGCCGCATTCCGGTGTATTGCGACATGAGCCCCTGCCTCTATCGGATGAAGCAGGTGCTCGATCCGCGGTTACAGCTCTTCGAGCCGGTGGAGTTTATGTTGCGTTATGCTGTTGACCGTCTTGTCTTTACAAAAGTACCGGGAACAATCGCAATCCACTCCACATGCAGCTCCGAAAAAATGGGATTGACCGGTGAGCTCAAACGGTTGGCGGCAATGTGTGCGGCGAATGTCATCCTTCCGGAAGAAATTGAATGCTGCGGGTGGGCGGGCGATCGTGGTTTTACATACCCGGAGCTCAATACCAACGCATTGAAAGATCTGCAGCGTCAACTTCCGCCCGATTGCAGGCAGGGATACTCCACGAGCCGGACGTGTGAGATAGGACTGTCATTGCACAGCGGCATTCACTATCAGTCGATTGTTTATCTCGTCGATGAGTGCACCATGGCAAAGTAAAAAAGTAAAAGTTAAAAGCGAAAAGTCCTGTCATTTTTCCTTTCACTTTTACCTTTTACGTTTTGATTTTTAGCTTTTTTTTCCGTGTACCAGTTCCGTTCCCACTCCTTCATCGGTAAAGATCTCCAGCAGCAATGAATGCGGCACGCGTCCATCGATCATGTGCACCTTGTTCACGCCGGATTGAAGGGCTGCAAATGCCGAGCGTACTTTGGGAATCATTCCGCCGCTGATGACGCCGCGCTCCACAAAAGACATCGCCTCTTCTTCAAGAATTGTCGGCACCAATGCCTCCCCGTCCATAACGCCTTTCACGTCGCTCAGGTACACAAGCTTCTCCGCTTGCAATGCCTCGGCGATGTTGGCCGCGGCGATGTCCGCATTGATATTGTACGAATGGCCTTCCACGCCGACACCGACCGGCGCGACAACGGGCATCAAGCCGTTGCGAAGCATCAGGTTAAGATAGTCGGAATTAACGGATGTCACTTCACCAACCCAGCCGAGATCGGTGTTTCCTTCCGAATATTTCTTCACGCGCAGCAAATCTGCATCGATCCCGGAAAGTCCGACTGCCCCGCCTCCCATTTGATTAATTCGCGCGACAATTTCCTTATTCGTCTTGCCGGCAAGCACCATCTGCACGATTTCCATCGTTGCGTCGTCGGTATAGCGCTGACCGTCGATGAATGTGGATTGAATCCCGAGCCGGGATGAAAGCTCTGTCACTTCCTTCCCTCCGCCATGGACGATGACGATATTGATGCCGATTTTTTTAAGCAGCGTAACATCCTGAGCAAAGCTCTGTTTCAGCTCGTCGTCAATCATGGCGGCGCCGCCATATTTGATGACGAATGTTTTCTGTTCATAGCGCTGTATATAGGGAAGAGCCTGGATCAATACTTCTGTTTTTTGAGCGATGGATGTCATGAGTTAATCTTTCATTTCCCTCATTGCGGTTGCGTAGGTGTTGATTTGCAGTTCGACTTCTGTGGATCGACACCATGGAGTCGATCTACAGGCGATCATCAGCATCCTACGTGCGATAATTAGCGTTGATGGTGATATATTCCTTCGACAAATCGCAGGTCCAGAAAACTGCCGACTGGTCGCCCTGATGCAGATCGACAGTGATCGTGATTTCCTTCTTCTTCAGCACCCCAAGCGCTGCTTCTTCAGAAAAATCAATGCCGTAATTCTGCCTCAAAATTGGAACATCTCCGAAAAATATTTCTGTCCTGGCCGGATCAAAATCTATCCCGGAATATCCTGCCGCGGCCAGAATCCGTCCCCAATTTGCATCTTCTCCGTGGATGGCGGTTTTTACCAGATTCGAATTCGCAATAGATCGAGCGGCTATTTCGGCGGCTGCTTCCGTCGCGGCGTTCTTCACGCATACTTCAATGAACTTCGTCGCACCTTCGCCATCCAGCACAATGAGCTTTGACAGCTTCACAAATACTTCCACAAGTCCGTCAAAGAATTCCCGGTATCCGGGATCGTCGATGGAGGTGAGTTCGCTATTGTGGGCCGCCCCGTTCGCCATGACGATAGCCATGTCGTTCGTGCTGGTGTCTCCGTCCACGGTAATTCTATTGAACGATAGATCCGTCGCCCGTTTGACCGCCGTTTGCAGCAGCGAGGATGAGATGGCCGCATCCGTCGTGATGAATGCAAGCATGGTCGCCATATTCGGGGCAATCATCCCGGAGCCCTTTGACATCCCGCCGATCCAAACCTCCGCCCCCTGCACCATTACCTGAACAGCATATTCTTTTGAAAATGTGTCAGTCGTCAGAATCGCGTCAGCGGCTGCCTCATGTCCCTCACTACTCACGATCGGGACTATGGCGGCGATGCCGGCACGCAGTTTTTCCATGGGAAGCGTACGGCCGATAACACCGGTGGAAGAGACGAAAACTTCATTGCGGTCTATATTCATTGCCCCGGCCACTGCGTCGACCATTTCCCATGCATCCGCCAATCCCTGTGCACCGGTGCAGGCATTGGCATTTCCGCTGTTCACAACGATTGCGCGCACGTACGGAGAAGCCGTCATCTGAAACTTATCGACATCCACACAAGCAGCGGCAACTTTGTTGCGCGTAAAGACACCGGCACAGACAGCCGGAAACTCTGACACAACGAGCGCAAGATCTCTTTTCTCCCGTTTTATTCCGCAGTGAATACCTGCCGCCAGAAAGCCTTTCGCTGCGGTGATACCGTTTACTGAATAATCTGCCATAACCGCACTCTTTCTCTACAGACAATGGTTTTTAATGTTCATCCCGAATCTCTGTGCTTTCATCATTACTGCCTGGGGCATCTCTAGAATCTGCATCCTCTGTGGCAGAAGCCTTTGCCACAGAGAGCACTCGCCTCGCTGAGCTCGGCGAAGCGGGCAGAGGACACAGAGAAAAAATGGACAATCTTCTTATAGCAGGCCGGTCGTTTCCGGCAGACCAAGCATGATATTGAAATTCTGCACCGCTTGGCCGGCTGCGCCTTTTAGAAGATTGTCGATTGTCGATGTGATGATCAATTGCCGTGTACGCACATCTACCGTCAGTCCGATATCGCAATAGTTCGTATTCGCGACGGCTCCGAGTTGAGGAATCTGCTCGCGCATGCGGACGAACGGCGCCTCGCGGTAGAACTGTCTATATCTTTTCAGAATATCCGCCGCTGCCATTTCGCCGCACAGGCGCGCGTGGATCGTGGAATAAATTCCTCTCGTCAGCGGGACCAGGTGCGGCACAAAAGACACCGTTACAGTTCTGCCGGACGCGCCTGTCAGGACGCTTTCTATTTCCGGCAAATGCTGATGGGCACCGATTTTGTAGGCGCGAATATTGTCATTCAGTTCCGAAAAGCTAAAATCGACGGTGGAGGTCCGGCCGGCCCCTGAAATACCCGACATCGAAACAATCGCAATCCCTTCGGGCTCAACGATTTCGCCTGTCAGCGCCGGCAGCAATCCAAGGATGATGCTTGTCGGGTAGCAGCCCGGGTTTGCGATCAATCGTGCGGCTGCAATGGCCGACTTGTTTAATTCCGGCAGACCATAGACTGCTTCCCGAAGGAGGTCTTTTTCATGGTGCGCATGCTTATAGTATTTTTCATACAGCGTTGTATCCTGAAGCCTGAAATCGCCTCCCAGGTCGATAACGCGTTTTGCGTTCTTGAGAAGGAGTGGAACGATTTTCTGTCCCTCGCCCGACGGCAACGCGACAAAAGCGCAATCAACATGATGCGCTGACGCCTCTTCCAAGGACTCCAGAACAAGATCGATACGTCCTGTCAGCGCCGGGTACAATGCATCCATGCGCTGTCCGGCAGCGCTATGGGCGCCGAGTGCACTGATCGAGACATCCGGACGACTCGAAAGAAGCCGGACAAGTTCTGCTCCGGCATAGCCGGATGCACCGAGAATGGAGACAGTGAACATGTTTTTCCGTATCTTTTTCTAAAAAGAAATGCGCCGACAACGCAGCGGCGCGAATGGAGCCTGCAAAACTGATTGCATAAATATACAGAAATGTGTATACTTATGCAAGCCCATTATTTGAACACGACGCACGCAAAGGATGGATTCTCATGACGCTTTCTGATCGGGAATATAGCAGCTTTTTCCACACCTACAAGCGCCTTCCGCTGGAAATTGTACGCGGCGACGGCGCTTATCTGATAACGGCCGATGGTTCGAGATATCTGGACATGGTCGGCGGTGTGGCGGTCAATGCACTGGGGTACGGCCATCAGCGGCTGATCGACGCCATTGCGCAGCAGGCTGCACGGTACATTCATGTCTCCAACTATTTCCTGCAGGAACCGCAGATCGTTCTTGCAGAAACACTCTGCAAATATTCCGGCTTTTCCCGCGTCTTCTTTACAAACAGCGGGACGGAGGCTATGGAAGGAGCATTGAAAATTGTCCGCCGTTGGGGTTCGCTCAATGGCAAAAACACTATCCTGGCGATCTCCAATGCCTTTCACGGCAGGACGTTCGGCGCGCTCTCTCTGATGGACCGGCCGAAATACCGCGCAGGATTTGAACCGCTGCTCTCCGGTTTTGCGACAGTGGAATTCAACAATGTCCCGTCATTGCTGGCCGCCGCGACTCCCACGACCGCCGCAATTGTACTGGAATTTATCCAGGGCGAAGGCGGTATTCGCCCGATCTCTCCCGAGTTTGCAGAAACGTTGAAGTCGCTCCAGCAGCAATTCGGATTCCTGATTGTTGCTGATGAGATCCAATCCGGTCTGGGGCGTACGGGCAAGTTTTTTGGATTCGAACATTTTTCAGTCAAACCCGACATTGCAGTCGTGGCGAAGCCTCTTGGCGGCGGACTACCTCTCGGAGCCATTCTCGGCGGTGATGCAGTCGCAAACATTCTTGAACCGGGAATGCATGGCTCGACCTTCGGCGGCAATCCCGTGGCATGCGCCGCCGGCATTGTTGTTTTGGACGAAATCATGGAGAAAGGTATTCTGCACAATATCTCCGCGATGGGCGCCCATTTCCTCCAGCGGTTGACAGCGCTGCAGAATGAATATCCTTTGCTAATAAAGGAAGTTCGCGGAATGGGATTGATGATCGGTGCGGAACTCACGCGCGAAGCCGATCCGGTTGTCGTAGCGATGAGAGATAAGAGAATACTGGTTAATGGAACAGATCAGACTGTATTGCGGTTCATTCCCCCGCTTATCATCGGCAGAGAGCACATCGATGCAACGATCTCAGCATTGAAAGAAGTTTTCGCATCGCTCTAGAGGCGTGACCGAAAAGTCCGTTCACTGTAGAATGGAGAGACGAGCAGGCTCAGCATTCGGAATGTTTCTGCAACAGCCATAATGCAGAAGGCGCAGACAACTCCCTGCGCCTTCTTTGTTTCCCCTCCGGTAATTGCTACTTCGTCCGGGCAAATTCCACACGACGGTTCTTCGCCTGGCCGGCGGCTGTTGAATTGTCGGCGATCGGTTTGTCGGGTCCATATCCCTTCGTTGTGAGACGAAGAGGAGAAATACCGAGCCCGATCAGGAAAGACTTGACCGACTCTGCCCGTGCCAAAGAAAGTTTCCTGTTCGGTCCCGCTGTTCCGACATTGTCGGTATGACCGCTGATTTCGAGTTCCATCTCCGGATTTTCTTTCAACGTTGTGACGATCTGCCCAAGCAGCATCTTCCCGCCCGGGGTCAGTATGCGGCTTGCCGGCAGGAATGTAATGCCTTCCAGAATAATGACTTTGCCGACACTTTCTTTCAGCGATTCCAGTTTTGCAGCAGCTTCTCCTGCCGCGACAGGTTCAGCGGTTCGAATATGCTGTGCCGGAGGTTCCAAAACCGTTTTGGACACACGGAGAGATTTATCAATAAGAATCACCGTTCTCTTTGCTTCAATCAGCGATTCTTCCTGGAAGGCATTCCACAGACGCACAAACATTTTGTTGACAACCAGCGCAGCTCCGCCGGACTGTGCGACGCGGCCCATGAATGCAAATTCATTCAAGCCGGGCTTCAATAGATTTGTCATCTCGATAGAGAGAATCTGCCTGAAATCGGCTTCACGGAATTTCGCCTTTTTGTTCAACGACAATGCGGGGGACACTGATCTCAGGGAGAACGATCCCAGGGGCACCTTCACCCCATTGACGGTGAAAGAGTTTTCATCGATTGCGATCGACCGTATGAGTGAATCGATCAGAATCACGGTAGTATGTTTCACCGCCGGATCGGCAACATAGACACCCCGGAACATAACATTGTCTCCGGGAATGGTTTTCACCGTATCGCGATAGGCTTTTTCAGAAGGTTCCGCCGTACCTCCGAATGCCGCCGTCAGGACGTAGCCCGTGTCCATCGGCACGGACCCATTATAGGAGTAGGTCTGCATCCGCAATTCAACATCGCCCGGAACAGCCTGCATTGTCGTATCGAACCTGCGATAATTGAAGATTGACTGGACAGAAACGCGAGTCGAATCTTCTCCCGCTTTTCGCAAGATGTTCTGTTCGAGTTTCATAGCGCGCGAAGCTGCAAGCGCCTTGTCGGTGGTATCATTGGCCGCCAGTGTCCGCATCCCATCGGGATATGTCAGCATCACAAATTCTGCAAACGGTGAACTCTGGACGTGTCCGGTGATTTCCTGCAATCGGCTGGCACCGTTTTCGGCCACAGATGATTTCCCGTTCTCAAAAATACGTCCGCTCAGCGGAATGATCTTTTCCGTGAGAACCGCATTCCGCATCGTCACCTGCGCCGCCAGCGGATCGGATGTCATGGACAACGAATCGGCCGTCATCAACTCAATCGTTGAACTGAGACGCACCGTTACCTCTTGTGCCCGCACGGGACGCGCAGTCAGCCTGTAGTTCAAGCGCCCTTCTCCGATGGCGGGAGTGCGCCCGAGATTCCAGAGAAGCTCCCTGCCATTGACTTTCGGTTCAACTTTCCGGCCATTGAACTCGCCGGTCCCGCTCACATAGGACATCTCTTCGGGAACGGTATCATGCAGAAGAATTCTCTGCAAGTATGTGCTTCCCGAATATGTAAAGCGCGCAGAAATCGTCATTGTGTTGTACTGCGATCCCGGGCGGAAATTTTCATGCACATACAAATATTGCGGAAACATAAGCCGCTGCAGCGTGAACTGCGTTCCCTTTGCGATTGTTTGGGCAAGTGAATCACGCATCATCCGCTGGACATAGAAATTCGCACGGGCGATCCCGGATTCCGTCAACCGCACAAATTGAGATGCAGCATCGCCGGCAAACCGGGTCAAACCGGGAATGAGTTTCGTGCCGGACGGCAGCGACCGCTCGTCCACGCGCAAAACGTGCTGTCCGGGCTTCACATCCGGCAGAGAAAATTTTCCGTCATCGCCCGTCGTGATACGCGTTCCATCTTCCATCCAAAGGTCGACTCCCTTCACACCGTTCTCGCCCTTGCTCTGGTACAGGTTTCGGTCGTCATCGTAGAATACTTTGCCGATGATTAATCCGCGCTCTGTAAAAACGCCTGCCTTCACCAATACTTGCCATTGTTTCGGCTGCGCGATAACGGGAACCCCCGGCGGAAGCGTCGCAGAGGCGTAGACCGAGTTGATACCATCGCTCTCCAACGCATCGGCCCCGACAACAACCTGGTACATGACGGCACCCATCTGTCCCGCCCGCAATGTATCCAGCACCCAACGCAGCGCCGTTGCGTTTGACAGAAGCAGCGGCTCCACCCGTTTTCCGTTCCAGCGCGCGGAGGATTTGTAGTACTTAAAGGCATACGGCAGGCGGTCGGTCACATCCAATCCGGTCATCGTGAAAGCGCTGTTGTTTTTCACTGTCACCTGGTACGTAACTACATCACCGATCTCAACTGTTTTCTTGTTTCCTATTTTGTTCAGTTCGAGGTAGTTGGCAAAGAGCGGATTCACCAACACGGCGACTTCCCGTGGACTGTCATCGCGAATGGTATCATTCAAGTAGAAATAGGCGTGCGTACGAAATATCGCGCCGGCAAGTATGCCGGGATCCGTTTTCACTCTGACGTGAAGTGTGTCGATCGATCCGGCAGCAAGAGAGTCGATCTTCCATGCAATGATCGAGTCTTTGGAGAGAACGGTGTCCCGATACGCACGGGTGGAGTACAGAGGCGTTACCAACGAGCGCAGGAATCCGCGGAGCGAATCCACGATCAATACATTGCGTGCAATTCCCGTACCGGTATTGCCGTACACCAGCGCAAAATGAAGGCTGTCGCCGGCAAGAACTGAATCTTTTCCGCTGAGAATCAGATTGCGGATAAAGAGCACCGGTGCTGAACGAACGATTGCCGACCATGGATTGCTCGCCTGTCTGGTGAGCTTGTCTGTACCAATCCATGCGGTATCGGCGAGCCGAGTGTTTTCGGGAACATTTTTTGCCACGATCATCCGGATCCAAACGGAGTCCGATACATTGAGTCCCAAAGTGCTCGTTTTCCATCGCACGGTGCGCGACGCTGCATCATATCCTGTTGAATCAAAAGCGCCGCGCTGCACTGAATCGAGCGTCACGAACGGCGGCAATATATTGCGCAGAACGACGTTCGAATGCACCATGTTGCCGGAATTCGCATAATGGATCATGAGTTTCACTGTGTCGCCGGCATACACTCGTGACGGACCGCTGAGAGCAAGAGACAATGAGGAATCAGGCTTGACATTAATGTTCATGTTTACCGTGAATGTTCCTTCGGTAGTATCGGACAACGAGACTTCTCCTGCATAGTTCGGGAACCTCACGCTGTCAACCATAATGCGATAAACTGCTGCTGTCAGACTGTCAAACCGAAAACGTCCCGCCTCATCGGTCACGGTGGATCTCACACGAAACATCTTTCCAATTTCCTGTGCCAAGCTCGGTTTTGGTATTTTTGTTGAGCGCGTGACCGAATCTAAATAAACGATAACACCCGGAATCGGCACAAACTGCCCCGCTTTTTGAGCATATTGGAGACGTCCCGCAATGGTGTTTTTGATATGGATCGTAGCACGTGGAAATACGGTCGGATCCACGGTCGTTGTTGTCCGTATCGTATCGCCGAACTCGTCTCGTACGGAAAGGGTGAGCGTATAGGGAAAATTCTCAAGCTTCTTTTCAAGAGCAATGAAGAAAATTCCGTCAGCCTCTGTGACATCTCGTCCGAGAAGCACATCGATCGAATTGCGCACCTCCGCAACAGCTCCCTTGATCGGCTGTAATGTCAGTCCGTCCCGTACCAGACCTGTGACACCGCCGGGAAACATCGTTACAGTCGTCATGCCCTGGCTCGTGTCGGCGATACCGGCGATAGCCTGGATGGTTGCCACGACAAAAGTCGTTGTCACATATTCGGAACGCAGATAGAAAGTAACGCCGCCATTGATCGTTGTCATGAGCATCGTTCTGACGCCGCCGGCAAACGTTCCATGAGTCGTCGTTAACGAAACAGGAACACCGTCCGGCATTTCCAATCCGATGGAGTCCGTGACAACGACCGTCACCAAAGTGCTGTCCTCAGGCAGTCCGCCAACGACTGATCCTCCAAAGATATATTTATCTCTTGGAGTAATTTTCACCAAAGCGGGCCGCAGTCGAAGAATCGGTGTCGTTACTGCGGCGCGTAAGATTCCGGTGATATTCGTCGCAAATGTTGTTGTAGTCGCTACAAGAGAATCGTTGAGCAAATTGGGCTGCGTGCGTACAGTAAGATTGATTGAACGGGATTGTCCGGCAGACAGTGAACCAAGATTCCACGTAATAATCCGACCATTTGAAGTCACGGACGCGGGGGTAACCGTCGCACTCAGATAGGTGCCGGTCAACGAAAGGCTGTCCACTACAACGATTCCGTCCGCCGAACCGGTCCCGCTGTTCGTCAGGGTGATGACATAGTCAAGATTCCGTCCCGATCGGATTTGCTTGAGGGAGGCAGCCACAGTCATGGCGAGATTCGGCAACACACGAATATTGAGAGGCTGGAGTGCGGAAACCGTCCCATTGCCCCATTGAAGTGACGCCCGGGAGATGAGTGCAGAACCGACAGACGCCGAATCAGAAATGCGGACAACGTACGAAACGGAATCTCTTACTCCCGCCACGACATTGGACAAACGCCAGATCAGCGTATCGCCGGACAACACTGCTCCCCCGGGAATCCGGACATATTGCATGCCCGGCCTGTCTATCGTGTTGCGGATTACGATGTCTGATGCTGCATTGCCGGTGTTCTCATAGGCGAGCCAGAGAAGTGCAGTATCGCGTCTGGCGACGGTTGCATTGGCAACAGAGAATCGGAGCGTGAAGTTCGGGATCGGACTGACCGTGAAATTGGTGAATGCACGCGCAGTATCTGTGAGGGCTCGAAATCTATAGATACCAACTGCTCCATTCGCTATCGTGGTTTCACTCGGAGTCTTGTCTGCAATCCGGACGCTGAACGCCAATCGACCGTTGCGACCGGACGCAAGCGAGCCCGTCTGCGCCTTGATTGTGGTTCGCCCGCCAATATCGGAAATACTCACGGGACCGCCGGCATCCTGCTGCAGAATACCATTGAGAACGATACTATTGGGTATGTAGCGGGTCTCACCCGGTACGCTGTTCACAACCGTCAGAGAGTCAGCGGCCGAGTGTCCGTCATTCTGATAGCTAATCGCGTACACTATCGTATCGTTCGGTGCATAGCGAGGCTGCACATTCATACCGACCGCCAGAGAAATGACCGGACGGCTTATGGTAATTCTCGCAGTGGCCGCTTTTTGCAGACTCGGTTTGCCCGAGGAGCTCGCCACGAAGGACGAGATTATTTCAGTCTGATCGAATTGCACCGGCGGCAGCGGCGACGCTGTTGTCACAAAAATACGCACACTGTCACCGGGGGCAACGCTATCTGCCTGGACGCCTGCGGAGCCGTTCTTTATTTTTATCTGCAAATCGGTCGGATCAAAGAGACCGTTCCTGTTCTTGTCAAGAAAGAAATTCCATCCGATCAGAGTGTCAACAAACGCCAGTTCGAAGACGTCTTTCTTCGTGCCGGTATTTTTGACCTTGATCGCATAGACGACAGTGTCGGAGATTTCTTTCTGTGATGTGAATTGAATCGGAGAGAGCTCAAAATCATAGTCCGGCCCCGGAACCTTCGCGACCGTGACCCGCACAATATTGCTGCCCAGCGTAAACGTGTTCGCATCAAGAGCATATTGCACCGTCATCGCATTCGGAATAGTTGTTCCCACGGGAACGGTCAACGGCACTCGAACCACAACCGACAGGTTTACCGTAGCTTCCGGAGCAACTGCACCTATCGCCCACACAACTTTTCGCGTCGCAGGGTTGTACACTCCTGAAACGGTACCAGAGCGTTGATAGTTGAATTCCGGAGGCAGCACGTCGGTCACCGACACATTGGCCGCCGGAACAGAACCTGTATTGGTGAACGATAAACTGAGTGTAACGTCCTGCTCAGCATACGGCGTCGGCAAATCGACAGAGAGAACAACGGGAGCAAGCTGTGCGGTATGGACTGTTGTGACGTAACGTCCCGCAGCACGTTTCAGAGAATCAAACTGGGATTGTACGGTGAATATGGTTGTGTCCTGTTGACCGTTCAACAGTGAGTTCCGGGGAACAAAAATCCGCACGATTACAAAAAAGGAGTTATCTGCGGGAAGGGACGGCGTTTCTGTAATTCTGCCGGCAGCTATCTCTCCGCTTTGAAGAATCCCGTCCCTGTCGAGATCGAGGTAAACTCCTTCGAGCCATCCCATGGACGACGTCGCAAAAAACTTCAGAACATCAAGGCCGTTTCCGGAATTGGTGATGGTGATCGGAAAATCGACCGCCACACTGTCCGAGCTGACCGTCTTGTTGAAACTCGGTGGGGTGATATTCAGGGAGGCAACTTGGCGGATCACAACAGAAACCACATTGGAATAGAGACTGTCCTGCCTGTTTCCGGAGAAATCGGTATATGTTGCCAAAGCCCTGCTGTTGATGATTGTCCCCGCCGGCGTTCCGGCCGCATGGAGACGTTCAACACCTCCAAGAGCAAGCACAATGCCTCCCAGAAGCAACAGGATCTTGCGAATGCTTATGTTTCTGCTTCTCTGTTGCATTATCAAACCTTGAATGAGAGAGGCTGCCTGCCCGGACGGTCTGCAAAAACCGCTCCGGGCAAGAGCTCATATATCGTTACTGCACAACTGCTTTGAATGTTACCGTCCCTGTCTCCGATGGGGCGAGTGGAGGTGTGAGACGCACTGTGATCACTTTCTTGCCGCTGACAGTCGTGACCGTGACCTCGTCTGAATCCGCAGCGTCAGTTTTTGAGACACCGCCGAGCGTAACAGACCCTGGAACATAAAGCGTGTTGTCCGGTTCACCGTCGACCACTTGGAAATTGAATGCACGTCCAAGACCGGCATTGTGATAGCTAATCGTGTACGTCAGTTCCGTTCCCGGCACTGCCGTTGGTGATGAGACTGAACGAGTCAGCACGATTGACGGGTAATTAATGGTTGTGGTGATTACAGTGTTCATGGTTTTCGACGCATCTGCTCCGGACTTGACTGTCACGGTCGTAACATCCGTTGTATGGTTCGCGGGATCGTTCGGATAGACCGTGCGCGCGAGAACATGCATCACTCCCGACGCGGCAAGGACATCTGTATCGACTTTGCCGTCTGCATCGTGGTCGGTCAACAGAGCTTCTTCTCCATCAATAGCGCCGTTGTTGTTCGCGTCGTTGTAGAATGTCCATACCCACGATTGCGTCGAACTGTACGACAATTCAATAATGTCGGACAAGTTGCCGGTGTTCTGGATGTCGAATCTATAGAGATGCTCGACCTCAGCTTCTTTCGAACCGGACAGAGTCACCGGTGAGACAGAAACTCCGCGTGTTGTGGGAGTGGTGTAGGTGATTGTCGCTGCCGTCTGACTTCCGGTTCCGCTCTTCACAGCGCTTCCTCCCAAAGTTGCAGCAAAGACTCCGCTGCCCGCAGACGAGGGTGATGTGACCGTTGCGGTGTAGGTGCCATCTCCATGATCAGTCACGGCGCCTATTGTGCCGGTACCTGATGACTGCGCGATAACCACCGTTGCACCGCCTGTTCCAATGTTGTTGCCATGAACGTCTTTCGCAGTGACAGTCAGCACCTGCGTGCTTGAACCATCGGCAACGATGCTTGCGCTGGTTGGCGTCAACGTCGATGCTGCTGCATTGACAGCTCCGGCGACGTAGGTAACGGTTGCCTGTGTCTGGCTGCCTCCGCTGTTCTTGACGGGGTTGCCTCCCACTGTCGCCACAAAAATTCCGTTGCCGACCAATGTCGGGGAAGTAACGGTTGCTCTGTAGGTGCCGTCTCCATTATCAGAGACAGATCCAATCGAACCTGTACCAGAGAGTTGTGTAATTACCACAGTCGCTCCGCCGGTTCCAACGTTGTTGCCGTTGGCATCTTTGACGGTCACGATCAGGTTTTGCGTGCTCGATCCGTCTGCTGTGATGCTTGTGCTGGTCGGCGTCAATGTTGACACTGTTGCATCCGCAGCACCCGGGGTACAGGTGATCGTTGATTGCGTCTGACTTCCCGTGCCGCTTTGGACCGGACTGCCACCGAGAGTGGCAACAAAGACTCCATTGCCGGCGGTCGTTGTCGATGTGATCGTTGCTGTGTAGGTTCCGTTTCCATTATCGGTTACGGCACCTATCGTACCAACGCCCGATTGTTTTGTGATCGTCACAATTGCTCCGCCTGTTCCAATATTGTTTCCCGTGGCGTCTTTTGCAGTGACAGTCAATACCGTTGTGCTCGTTCCATTCGCCGTGATGCTTGCAGCGGTCGGCGTAAGAGTAGAGCCAACTGCACTAATAGCTCCTACGGTATAGGTGACAGTCGCCTGAGTCTGACTTCCACTATTGCTCTGGACTGGATTTCCACCGAGAGTGGCAACGAAAACACCGCTACCGGTGCCTACCAATGACGGCGAGGTGACAGTGGCTGTGTATGTACCGTTTCCATTATCGACTACCGGAGAACTAATGGTACCGGCACCGGACAACTTTGTGATTGTCACCGTTGCACCGCCGGCACCAACTGGATTTCCGTTGACATCAATCGCCGTCACAGTTAGCACTTGCGTGCTCGTCCCGTTCGCTGTGATGCTCGCACTGGTTGGCGTCAAGGTTGATCTCGCTGCATTCGCGGAACCGGCACTCAGCGTGTAGGTAAGTGTCGCTGACGTTTGACTTCCCGTGCCGCCTTGAACCGGATTTCCGCCGAGAGTGGCCACAAACACGCCGCTGCCCGGCAGGACGGGTGATGTAACAATTGCTGAATATGTTCCATTTCCATTATCAACAACGGCGCCTACTGTGCCCGTACCGGACGATTTTGTAATTGTCACAGTTGCACCGCCTGTTACGAGAGGATTGCCATTGACGTCTTTTGCCGTTACGGTCAAGGTCTGTGTGCTTGATCCGTTACCGGCGATGCTTGCGCTCGTAGGCGTTAGTGTTGATTGTGCAGCATTGGCTCCTCCAACAACCGTGGCAATATTCCCGGTAGTGCCTGTCAATGATCCGACATCTGTGCCGGTCACTGTATGCGTCGTGCCGGCCGTGGTGCTTGTCGTAAAGACAACGGTCGCTATGCCGCCGGTAACCGTGCTGGTGGCTGTAGCGAAGGTACCACCAGTACCGTTGTTGTTCCACGTCACGACATTGCCTGTGGTGCTCACAGCATTGCCATTGATATCTTTAAGCTCTGCCGTGATCGTCACCGTACCGCCTGCAACCACACTGCCGCTGCTCGACGAAACTGTGTAGTGGTGAGCCGAACCAACGGTTGTCGTGATATTCCCGGTTGGGACTCGTGCCATTCACTGTACCATCGTTGGCAGTTACAGTATGTACCGTTCCCGCCACGGTATGTGTCGTGAAGACGATGGTCGCAAGGCCGCTCGGAAACGTAGTGCTGGTCGCATTCGCAAATGATCCGCCGGTGCCGGTACTACCCCAGGTAACCGTGCGGCCGGATATTCCAACAGGATTTTCATATTGATCAGCAAGTTGCGCTGAAATTGTCACATTGGCGCCTGCAATCGGACCGTAGTCTGTGGAAGCTACTACATAGTGAGTCGCAGTACCCGCAACCGTGGTGATGTTGCTCGTCGTACCGGTCAGGGATCCGGCATCCGTAGCCGTCACGGTATGCACTGTCCCTGCCACGGTATGTGTAGTGAAAGTGACCGTCACGATACCGCTTGCATTTGTAGTACCGGTCCCCGGAGGGAACGATCCGCCTGCGCCCGCACTGCTCCAAGTCACCACTCTGTTGGCCTCTGCAACAGGGTTGTCGCCCGCATCTACAAGTTGAGCAGTAATTGTTACACCCGTTCCCACCGCCGGATTGCTGCTGCTTGACGTGACAAGGTATTTTGCCGCTCCACCGGTTTGCGTGGTAATGGTGCCGGTGCTACCGGTCAATCCACCGCCGTCTGTGCCCGTGACGGTATGAGTTGACCCAGTTGTAGCGTTGGGGGTGAAGACAACCGTGGCAACGCCGCTGGCATTTGTAGTGCTGGTGGCGGTGGCAAACGATCCGTCCGTGCCCGTCTTGCTCCATGTTACAACTCTGCCGCCCAATGCAACGGTATTGTTGCTGGCGTCAACAAGCTGGGCCGTAATCGTCACCGAACTGCCACCGACTGGCGTGCTGCTGCTCGATGTGACAAGATATTTGGAAGGGGCGCCAACAACCTGACATGTGGGGGAGTTGCTTGTAACGGAGTACGATAGCCCGTCTGACGTGTAATCTACTGTCATTGCACGACTGATCGGAGTCGCATAGGGGGCTCCGCCATCAACCGTGAGAGTAATGGAAACCTCTTGGGACGCTCCTGCTGCAATCGGTGAAATATTCCATGTATAGACGCCGCCGGCAAGCGAGCCGGACGGCGAAGCCGAAGTCACTGAACTTAGCGGCGAGCTCACCGGAAATGAAAATGTCACGGGAGTTGCAGTCACCGTTCCCGTGTTGGTAACAGTGAACGTATAGGTCACCGTCCCGCCCGGCGACGGACGCGACGGGGTAACGCTCAGCGCAGTTCCGATATTTGAGAAATAGGTGGTTTGAATGGTTGTCTGCAAATTCGCTGAAGCTGTTTTTGCATTGTTCCAATCTGATGTGGCTGCAAAAGTCGTGACATCCGTCTGATTGTGGAGAGTCTGGTCCTTTGGCACCGCGACAGCCACGATTATCTTGTAGGATGCGTCTGCGGCAACCGAAGCAGTTTTACCGGAGGTAATTTCAGGTTCCCCGCTGTCGTATGAGCCATTTCCGTTCGAGTCGAAGTAGTATTTCGCTGTAAATCCCCGCGTCGAGGACGCCGAGAGTGTGAACACGTCGCTTCCGTTGCCGGAATTTGTGATCGTCAACGGATAGTAGGCGCTGGTGCCGTCATGCACCGTTTGGTTTTGCGGCGAACTCGCGACGTTGAGCGCAGCCACCTGTACCACAGTGACTGTAACATCCTCGGAGTATACCGTCGAATAGGCCGCGCCCGACAGGGTTGTGAATGTCGCACTCGCACGCGTCGTGATTGTGGTTCCCGCGGGCGTACCTGCCGCCTCGGCAACCTGCGTCATGACGAACATGAACGCCAGTGCGACCAAAATTGGTCCCAGAACAGAATGGTTTTTCATAGCGATCCTCTTTTGAGGTTAGTGATAGGTTATAGTATTACTACTTTAAAGGTCACAATTTTTTCGCATCCGGCACCGAGGGGTTCAAGAAATTTCCACCGAACCTCTTTTACTTCGCCCAATTGCGGTGCGGCGGTGGCAGTGCGAACGATCGTAATGTCCGTCTTCTCCCCTGTAGCACTGTTCTCCAGAAAGCGGGCGCCTGCCGGGATCGGATTTGATACAACGACATCGGTTGCCTGTGCACCGCCAACATTCTTACAGAAAAGAGTATACGCTATTGTATCTGCCGGCTGGGCATTTTCTTTGTCCAAGGTATTCACAATGCTTAACAGAGGCTCAGAGGCAGAATTGGTCATTTTTCCCATTGATGCGCTCACCTCGTTTTTTGCCGCAACCGCCGCGGCATTTGTCGAGCCATCGACCACCAACCAAAGCACCGGTGTCTCCTTTGACACAGCAGTTACCGCACTTTTTGCAACAAGAACATTTTTCACCACTTCAATTTTTTCCGACTTCCCAACAATCGATATGCCGATCGATGCGGGTGAATTTTTCGCACTGACGACGGCGCCATTCGCCTTTCCTTCCACTGTGCCTTCCAGAGGGAGGTTCACGTTGAGTGCAAGATTTTGCGCTGTTACGCTCGTGACGCAGAAGCTGATAAATAGCTGCGCCGGATTTCCTTGCGTTTTCCCCGTACCGGTGGCCAAGATCTTGGTGGAAAGTATAATGCGACCGGCAGGCAGGGAAATCTCATGAAGTATTTCCGCCCTTTGCTGCTGTGCCTGCGATTTTGCGCCAACTAATTTAATGCCGCTTGTCGGATTCTTTCCGGTAAAATCACCAACGGTAACACTCTTAAGGATCTTCCCTGACACATCAAGAATATCGATGAG
>JAPLFO010000081.1 GCA_026390635.1 Ignavibacteriales bacterium | reverse complement strand
GGCAGATCATTCATTTTAGAAAAGCGTTTCATGGCAGAACCGGCTACACATTATCGTTGACGAACACGGATCCGAACAAGACGAATTATTTTCCGAAATTCCGTTGGCCCCGTATCTTGAATCCGGCGATCAAATTTCCGTTGAACGAAGCGAATCTCAAAGAAGTGATTGAAGACGAGCAAACCGCACTCCGCCAGATCAAGGAAGCTATTATTAACAATCCCGATGACATCGCCGGGCTCATTATCGAACCAATCCAGGCGGAAGGAGGAGACAATCACTTCCGTCCGGAATTCCTCGCTGCGTTGCGGACAGTTTGTGACGAGAGCGATATCCTCTTGATCTATGACGAGGTGCAAACCGGTCTGGGGCTTACCGGCAAAATGTGGGCATTGGAGCATTTTGTGGAACCGGATATCGTGGCCTTCGGCAAGAAGACGCACATCTGCGGATGCATGAGCAGCACGCGCATTGACGATGTTTTGGAACATGTCTTTAAGAAACCAAGCCGTATCAACTCCACTTTCGGCGGTAATCTGGTGGATATGGTGCGAGCGACACGAATTCTCCAGATCGTTGAAGAAGAGCGTCTGGTGGAAAATGCCCGCGTTCAGGGTGAGTTTTTGTTGAAGGAAATAGCAACGCTTGCGGAAGAGTTCCCTGATCTCGTCTCCAATGTTCGCGGAAGAGGATTGATGTGCGCCATCGACCTGGACGGATCGCTCAACCGGGACCAGCTCCGCCAGAAGGCGTATGAAGAGGGTTTGATTATTATCGGTTGCGGTGACAGGACAATTCGCTTCCGTCCGCCCTTGACGATTCAGCAGAACGAATTGGAAGAAGGATTAAAAATAATTCGAAAGGCGCTTGGCGAATTGAACGCCGGCGAACTCTAACAATGGAACCAGCAACAACAGATACAAATCCTCTGGCTCTTAATATGGACATCGTTAGCCGGATGTTGATTGATTTCGTCCGCGATGAATCACATAATGCTGGATTTACGAAGGCCGTACTCGGACTCTCCGGCGGAGTGGATTCGGCTGTTTCCGCCTTCCTGGCGGCGCGTGCACTGGGGCCGGAAAATGTTCTCGCAGTGATGATGCCCTATACGACGAGCAGTCCGGAGAGTTTGGCAGATGCTCAGCTTGTCATCTCTGTTCTTGGCATAAGGACGGAGACTATTGATATCACACCGATGGTGGATCCATATCTGTCGAAGCACGACGTTACGGATAAAGTGAGGAAGGGAAATGTCATGGCAAGGATGAGAATGATCGTACTCTATGATCACTCTGTCCGCGACAATGCACTCGTGATCGGTACGTCCAACAAAACGGAAACCATGCTTGGATATGGAACGCTATTTGGCGATATGGCATGTGCGCTCAATCCTCTTGGTGATTTGTATAAGACCCAAGTGTGGGACCTCGCGCGTGCGCTCAGTGTGCCGGAGAAACTCATTGTCAAAAAACCGACTGCCGATTTGTGGCAGGGACAAACCGACGAAGAAGAACTCGGATTCGAATATAAAGATGCCGACCGTCTGCTTTTCTCGATGATCGACGAGCGGCGTACAGATGCGGAACTGCTGGTGCGTGGATTCGATGCGTCATTCATCAATCATGTTCGCACACTCGTGCGGCGAAATCAATTCAAACGGCGCCCTCCGCTGATCGCGAAAATATCGTACCGGACGGTGAATGTGGACTTTCGGTACGTTAGAGATTGGGGAGTGTAGCAGCCCATGCCTGAGGAAATCAAACCGGGAACGCTTTACGTTGTTCCGACACCGATCGGAAATCTGGACGATATTACGCTGCGGGCAATCAAAATTCTTGGCGGTGTCGACTATATTGCCGCAGAAGATACACGAACGACGAAATTTCTGCTTGATCATCTCGGCATCGCCTTCAATACAGGCATTGGCGTCAGCATATTTTACAGACACATCGATATCACCCTGTTCCATGATTTGTTCAGAAAAATCGAGCACCTCCGATAAAATCTGATGCAGGTCTATTTTTTTCATGTTCGGATTTTGTTTTTTGGTAAACAT
>JAPLFO010000156.1:29267-36066 GCA_026390635.1 Ignavibacteriales bacterium | reverse complement strand
CCTAGGCTCGAATGGTAAGACCTGCTCTCATGACTCGCAAAGAATTCATCAATTTTGCGCGTATGAGGCCTGTATTCTCTTATTCCCAGATTATTTTGGACAGCAATGATGCAATTTCCACAATAAAAAAGACGCCCTACTGCATTTCGGCAATAGGGCATCTGCGGAGATTATTGCTGCGATTCCCGTCAGAGAATCGGCACCATTACTTCATCAGCACCATTTTGTGGGTCTGCGTGAAGGAACCTGCTGTCAACGTATAGAAATACACGCCGCTTGAGAACCGCGATGCGTCGAAGGTCACGCTGTACCGGCCGGAATTCATTTCTGAATTGACCAATGAAGCGATTTCCTGACCGATCGCATTATATACCTTCAATGTCACGAAGGAATTCTGCGGCAGTGTGTATTCAATCAACGTGCTCGGATTGAACGGATTCGGATAGTTCTGGCTCAGGCTGAAATCAACCGGAACCGCACCGTTCACCGGACTTACCGATGTGTAGGCAAGAATAGCATTCTTCACGATGCTTCCCGCGTCGAGAATCCATGCATACTTCGGATCCTTGTCGGGGGTTGCATATTTGGATGTTGCGGTATCACTGCGGAAATCTGTGCACAGATAGTCAAAAGCGAGATACGTCGTGTGCCATGAATTGTCTGCAGCATTATTGCGAACACCAACCACGCGTGCACCGTCTTTGAAGATGGCTTTTGCGGCAGTTGTCGGCTTCAGCTCGTCCATCCAGTTCAGGAATGGCGGCAGCTCGAAATTCGGATGGTACCAGAACGTCGAGCTGGTCTTGTTCGCCCACTTCTGAATGAATCCGACCAGATTATCGGTGGAATCCTGCGGGGTGAGCTTCCACGGCCATGTCACATTGGAGCTGACGTACGGATAGTCCTGCGGACCGAGTGTCAAAACGCCGAAATATTTATTATGCGCATCGGTTGCAGCGAACGTTGTATCTGCATAGCCGCTGATGAATCCATGATCCTGATCGGAGAAGAGATATGTCTTCGGTTTCGCTACAGTTCCGGTCGCCAACCATGTACCTGCATATCCTGTCAGATCCGCATAACCTCCGTCGCCGGTTACTTCGTTCACAAAATCATACAGCTTCAGAAGATCCGGTACGTCGGTCTTGCCATAGGACTTTACATCCCACAGATCATAATAGGTCTTTTCCGTGAGCGAATCTTTCTTCATGTAATACTTCGCCACGCCCGCTGCAGTCAAACCGGTCGGCAATGTACGGCCGTTCCAGATGCAGAGGTATTTGTACTTCGGTGCAAAGATTGTGTAGCTATAGGTTGCGGATGTTGTGAAGTTGTTGTTCACATCCGTCGCAACGATATAGTAGGAAACCGTGTCGCCGGCTGCTGCGGCGGGCAGAGTTCCAGTGTAATTCGGCTCTGTACCTGTCATGGACGATTTCGCGAATGCACCACTGTTAATCTTCGCGTACAGATCCACCGTCTTCACGCCCTTTGCGCCGCCCGCCGGATTATCGTCAGTGACAGTTGCCGTCACTGTGCGTGCGGTTGTCTTCAGAGTTGTGAACAGCTGCTGCAATGCTGCTTTTGGCGGACGATCTGTGGTATATTCAGCGACCAAATAGATTCTCCACTCGTATTGGCGAATCTGCCAACCGACATAGGCTGTGCCTTCGTAGAACTTGTATGAATGATACGGATAGTTCAGGGATGACTGGGCACCGAGTACCATCGTGGTATCTATTCCGCCTGGCGGGGTCATTGCTAACGAGGTCAGATTTTGAATGGTAAATCCGAACGGAACGCCAAGCTTGAACGGAATGGAATCGCCCCAATCGGCAATCACCAGCTTGTGCCATGCGCCGACGAAGAGATTGACCGGAGCACCGCCGGGAAGCCATGTTGAAACTTCTTTTCCGAGAGGATCGAACGTAACAGCTGCCAACCCTTTGACAAAGGCTGTATCGGTTGCTTCATCACGGAACGGGGTTCTCAAACCCTCGCCGTCGGTAACGCATTTGTAGTAGCCTAGATTTCCGGCCGCACTGGTTCCGCCGCTTCCCCATTCTGTGGTCGGAAGTGTTGTTACACGCACATCAGGATACCATGCCCGAACCGGGGCTTTGGGCGCGATACCAATCGTATATCCAACGGACGTATTGAACCACAATTCTCTCACCAGGCCGCCGGCTGCCGGCAGAAACCATGTGAAAGCAACGTCATGTGCGTTGAAAGAAAAAGCGGTGTTTGTCGAGACACCTGATTTGTCATAATTGAACAGCGTATCGACCAAACCGTTTACTTTTGCCATCGAGAAACCCTTTTCCGCACGTGCGATCGCATTGAGAGTGGATTCGCCTTTGCGGATGACCATTGCTTCCTGGTCGCCGTTTCCGTTAATACGCATCAGGACTTTTTGGCCTTCGGCCATCAACGACGCAGCAATGAACAACACCAAGAGCGAAACCGTAAACAGTTTCTTCATCATGGGTGTACTCCTTATTGATGTGGATAGTGTGTGGGTTAGAGGGTCTTTGACTATACAATTGTAAACTAACTGTACTCCTTTCCCGACTCAATTGCAAGAACTTTTTCGGGAGAGAAGCCGGCTGCACGGGATGTCCGGCAGCCGGAGGATAGCGATTAGAAGCCAAGCTTCAGTGTGAAAACGTGGTTGGCACCGAAGTATTTCGCAGTTTGATATGCGTAGTCCACGGTGAATCCAAGTCCGTCGAAATCCTGAGATAATCCGGCGCCGAATGTCGGTCCCCAGATGTACGTGTCCACTTCCGCTTTCGGGGCCATGTCGTATCCGCCGCGAATGAAGAAGGTCTTGTCATAGGAGATCTCTGCACCAAGCTTGTATTCATCATCAAAGAAATTCTGGTTCTGGAAAAGGCCGGAAGCGCTCAACATCATTTTATCGCCGAGGGCCAGATTGTATCCCAAGCCAAGTTCGATGACCGACGGAAGTTCCGCCTTTGCGGCGACGAGATTGTAGAACGATGTCGGGCGAAGCAATCCGTCCATCTGACCCTGGCGCAATAAGCCGGGACCGTCATATTGCATCTGAGGCCCGAAGTTCTTAATCGCCACGCCGATATTGAATCCGTCCATTCCGGCAAAATTATGATACTGTACGCCGAAATTGAACGACACACCGCTCGTGCTGACACGATCGATCTGTTCCGAGACAAAATTCACCGTCAGTCCCACACCGATGCGATCGGTTAACGCCCTGGAGTACGTCACTCCCATGACGCTGAAACGGGGCGTGAACGTTTCACCGCTGCCGTCCGGAAGCGCCTCTGTGGTCACGGCGATATCGCCAATGGCCATGGATTTCAGCGTAAACGCCAGTGTTCCGAAACCCTCGAACGTGGAGCTGAGGCCGAGGTATTCGACGCCGATGTCCGCAAGATAGCTCATGTGCGAGAACATCGCTTCAGTCTTCTTGTCGCTGAAGGCAAGTCCGCCCGGGTTGTAATAGACAGCATCAATTCCCATCGTTGTTGCGAGCGCCGCGCCTCCAAGCGCAACGTCCCGGCCGCCCACAGGTATCAAGAGCATCGGGGCCGCCGATGTTCCGGCTTTGTCTGGTCTTCCGGCAAAAGTATCCGAACTCATCACCAGAACAACCGCGACGACGAACAGCAAAAGTCGCGCTGCAGTTTTCATCATTGTTCTCTCCTTCATAATGTCAATGTACGATTAATAGTTCTGCAGGAATTGCTGTTCCTGAATGATCGCAAGTTTCAGCGTCTTCGTGCCCAGGCTGCCCATGTCGATATAGGCCAGATAGATACCGCTGGCCACCGGCAGATTGTGGGCATTGTTCAGATCCCAATTGAAGAATTGCGAATCGTCTTCCTTCAAGAGAGTGCGGACAAGAACGCCGGCAAGATTGAAGATGCGAATCGTCGCCTTCCGCGGCAGATGGCTGAACGTCACGTAGCGCACTTCACGGCTTGTTTCCGACGAATTGACGCCATAGTACGGATTCGGAAACACATTGATGCCGTTGACCGACTGTTTTGCTGCTTCGAAGCTTGCTGTCTGTAAGGCGTTGATGGTGAAAGTCTTGATGTCGCCTGGTTTCACCGAGATATTCGCAGTCAACCTGATTTTTGTGCCTGACGGAGGAGGAGTGCCCGTTCCCTTCACATCGACGAAGACGATGTTCTGCGCGATGAAGCTTGTTCCCTGAATCAGAGGAACCTTCTTCGCTGTTGAATTCGAGGGCGGGAAGGTCGTCCAGCTCAGGTAGCTGATACTCTTCGTACCATCGGTTGTATCATTGATAGCGATTTTGTTGAACACCGCGGCCCCGTTCACCAGGTCGTTTCCGACCGTGCTCCACACCGTGTCGGTTGCATTGTTGAGAAAGACAACCGGCCACACCCGGACATTGTTGAGGTATGTTCCAAAAGGAACCCGGACGAATTTTGCCTTCGCAGGGCTGTCATTCGGCGAAGGAAATGTTGCCACGGCCCAACTGGTGTCGGTCGCCGGATCAGTAAATCTGATTTCTACCGGCAGCTCATTGGCACGGTTGCCGGCCCATGCGCTTGCAGGACCGATCATCTTATACGTCCCGCCCGGATTGACAACATCCACAACGCTGGCACTGCCCGGTGAATATTCCAGGCAGGTTTTGTAGCCCAACGGCGCCTGCGAAAGATAGAATGAAATACCATCCTGCGGAATCCGTGCTTCAAACGGACCGAGATCTCTCACCAATTGCATCGTTGGCGATGCGATCGGCAGATCGAATCGCGTCACGAGACCGTTTGCAATTCTTCCGCGAACAACGCCCTTCGTATAGACGGAATCGTATGCAATCACATACATATTGCCGCCCGTGAAGACCTGTATCAGCGAATCGGCCAATGCTTCCGTTGCATCACTCTTGGACCAAACGCCGCGCGCGGTATCGTTCACAAGCGTCAACGTCTTCAGATACTTCCTGTTGGTGGTATCCCGGATGACGGCTTTGTGCGTCCCGGAGGTTCCATTCAATCCGCTGAATGTGATGAGATAAGAAATCTGCGTTTTCGCATCATTGATTGTAAATGTTCCGCTTCCGAATGTCGGGATTGTGACTTTCGGCGTCAAACCAGTCAGCGTATCCAGCGTTGCGGTGACCGTCGCATAGTCTGTACCTGATATTTGCCGCACAATGGTTGCATTGCGGAGAGGTCCAAGTCCTCCGTACCAAATGTCATAGTTCTGACCTGATTGAAGCGAGGGATTCAGCACAACGGCATTGACGTACGCATCGTTTGATCCCACAACATTTTTCACCGGAATTCCCACTGTATCGGAAATTTGATACGGAAGCACCGTGCCGGGATTCGGCGAGTGCGGGGTCACTCCCATCACGACCGGGGAGCATTCAAATGAATGCGTTACCAGCTTCGGATCTTTGTTATAGTTATATGCCGTGACGGCAAAGTAGTAATGCTGACCGTTCACCAACGGAGTATTCTTAATGACGTCCGTGGTGATGTACAAATACCGCGTGAGACCCGTATTTTTTCCAAACTGCACGGGCTTCACAAGCACCTGTCCCGAGGATTCGTCGAATTCTTCCTGTGAAATTGTTGACGGATCGGTGGTCAGATCAAATGTCGCAATTTTTTTCCCGGACGTCAGCGGTGAACTCGCAGACGGCAGTTGATATACATTGTATCCTTCAAAAACATATCCCTTTGAGTTGGATTTCTCGGTGGTGGCAACTCCAACGGGATCGCTCTCCCATTCAATGACGACGCCCTTGTTGAGCTCGGTCGCTGTCACTCTGGGAGCCGGCGGCGGTTTCGGTAAGTCGAATAGGTTGTTATAGGCGGCCTGTGTGGTCTTGTCATAAAACTTCATCACAGAGACACTGGAGATTCTATCAGAACCAAGGCCTGCGATCAACGCACACACGAGTTCCTGTGTATCTCCCAGCGCCATATTGAACGGTCCCGCTGTCAACAAAAAGCGGCGGTCACCCGGAGGATCGATCGAGCCATCCAGCCATCCGGCCCCGGCAACGGGATCGCCCGAAAGCCAGTAGCTCGTCGGCAAACCGGTAATCGGATTCACCAGGAATTCCGGTGTCGCTTGCGGAGTCGGGGTCATGCCTTGCAGCATGTTATACCATTGGACCGCACCGTTCGCTGTAAACGGAGGATCGCTTTATTTGCCGCCGGCCGCAAAATTGATGAAGCTTGTCTTCGGCAAATTCTTGTATCCCTTAATATAGTGCAAATTGAATACCGCGCTGTCGTTCGCTGATCCGGTCCTCTTGATAGGTCCCTGCAGAAAATCATAGCCGGCCGCAGGCGGAGCAATGTTAAACTTGCGATACTCTTTGTCAAGGGTTTTTGAATTGTAAACGAATCCCATACTCAAATTGGTATCGCATCCGGCAAAGTCGTCGCCGGAATCACCGAGATCGGGATCGGACCATTGGCACATATACATATCGTCGATCGTTGCATTCGGCGGTGTATCTTTCGTGCCTTTGTAGATCAAGCGGAATTTCTTAAAGACCATATTTCCCAGAGCATCCGTACGATTGTAGCCCCAGAACGTCGATTGCATTTCCATACCGATCGGAGGCGACTGCCACGGGGAAGCGCCCGGTGCGATGTCGTTCGCAACATACCAGACGACTTGATCTGCGTCGGCCAGTCCGGGTGAATCGGAAGCCGTGTCGGGGACGAACACGCCGTTTACCTTATCAGCGAGGTATTTCGGACTATAGGCATTGTCATTGTCCTTATCATAGAATGGTGCGCCCTTTTTCGTCGGC
>JAPLFO010000156.1:0-29217 GCA_026390635.1 Ignavibacteriales bacterium | reverse complement strand
TACGTCGGCCATTCTCTCCAGTCTTTTTCATATTGCGCACGAATGGCAGCAACGTCGCCGTCACTGACGCTGCCAATCGCCTTGACGTAGAATTCAGCAGCATCCTGGCGGAGATCGGCCACTGCATAGTCGCGGCGAATACGCCCGATACGGACATCAGAACTGCTGGATGATTCTGTAAGACTGTTCTTCGGATCGATAATCGCGCCTGCGGCCGTTCCATTGTTGTAGCTCTGGCCGTTCACGCGAATCACCGGGGTTTTCCCGTCGTTCACCCTGCCGCCCCACACAAGTCCCGCGGAGTAGATGCAGGTGGAAGTGCCGCGCGGATACGTCGTACCCGAATTGCCGGTTGCAGGATCGCGTTCCTGTTCGCCGTTCGAGTTGTACCAAACGGCCATTCGGTTGATATTCAGCAAGGTCGCGTTAGGTGTTCCGTCTGCTTTGAACAGTGACGGACGCCGTCCCACAACGCTCCGGGTTTGATCTGACGCAAAGGCGTCGCCGACCAACAGGAGCGAAATCGCGAGCATCAGTAACACAATCAACGATGATTTCATTTTCATTATTATTGCTCCGTGTATGATTCTTGAGTAGGGTTTCATGACGTCGCCTTTTAGATCTCAATTTTCACACCGAATCGAATCTGGCGCGGGGTACCCCACAAATTGTTGCCCGTGGTATTGCGGTAGGCCCGGCCATCGACAAGGTTTGCCTGCGTGTAGAGATCAATATATCCCTGACCGCCGGCATCGATGGCTCCTTTGCTCAGATCGGGATTATTGAGGAATCCGTCATCGTACGCATTGCCGGTTCGGCGATACACATTGAGAACGTTCTTTGTATTAAGAACATTTTGAACATAGAAATAGAACTCCGTGTTCAAGCCGCCGATTGTGAAATCCTTGTACCAGCGCGCGTCCAGATTGAACACCCACGGAGTGGTGGATTCGTTGACCGATTCCAGCGGATTGCTGAAGCGTGCATCGGATTCCACCAACGCACCGGTGCTCGATCCCTGCTGCCCGATGCTTCCGGTAGATTTCGTGTAGTTGTGGCCGCTGTTGAAGGTGAACAACAGATTCACACCCATGCGCTCAAGAATCGGGCCGCCGTCGTTCTTTTCAAAGGAGTAATCCACATTGATGCTGCCGCGGTGTGTCTGGTTGAATTCCAGCGGTGAAATGACCGTCGGATACAATGTTCCCTGTTCGACGGACGACACGGCTGAGTTGTTTGTTGAACCGGTTCCCTGTGCATCAGAGAACGTGTAGTTGACCGTTGCGCGGACTCTGTTGGTGCGGCGCAAATCCAGACGAAGTTCAAAGCCCTTCGTCGTCAGGAAGTCGCCGTTCATCAAGGCGTTATAACCGTGTGCGTAGGCACCCGCTTCCGTCGTGACGCGCTTGATTTGGATCTGACCCTGGATGTCCTTGTAGAATCCGGTAATGTCAAAGGATGCGTTGTCCGTAAACTGTTGGTTGAAGCCGACTTCATACTGCGTCGAGCGTTCCGGCTGCAAATCAAATCCAACCGGGCCCGGAATGAAGTTGCCACCGCTGAACATGACCGCGTTCCATCGGCGGCCGACATAAATATTGTTCAGGCTTGGGGATTGGATGTACTTTCCGTACTGCAGATGGAAGACCGTGCGGTCGGAAACTTTGAACGAGAATCCGAGGCGCGGGCTGACGGCCTTGAACGGAGTCGACTTTGCCATGCCGGTTGCCTTCGGCATCGGAAATCCCTGATCGACGGAAACATCCACCGACGGGTTCAGAGGACCTTCAATAACGCCCGGCGTTGTGGGATCGTCGATGAACTTGAAGTCGTCATTGTCGATATAGTCGAAGCGCAAGCCTGCCTTCACCACGAGGTCGTTGTATTCCAGCTTGTCCTCAATATAGCCGCCGATGAATGTCGGCGCTTTCGGACCGTCGATATTGTCGACATCCGATATCTCATTGCCGTAGAAATCATATCCGTAGTTGTTCACTCCGCCCTGTTTCGCAACGTTAAAGTCGCGTGTGGTGCCGGAGGTACGTGCATAATCCGGATTCTGTCGATACCAGAGCAGCAGCGCAGAGGAACCGGTGCTGAAGTTGCTGACGCGGTACGTTTCCACAGACGCACCAACCTTCAACTGATTGGTCGGATTGAGCTGGCTCGACAAATCCAACGATCCACCGTACTTTGTCTGGTGATTTTTTGCAAATGTTGCCTGCACTGCGCCGAAACGCGTGATTGCAAAACCGTAGATGTTGTACGCCGTCGGACCGGTTGCGTAACTGGCAAAGCTATATCCATAAGGCGCGTTTGCAAGGCTATCGCTGTATTGAAAGTAGTTCGTTCCAAAATCCGGATCGGTCGTCATCGTCCGGTTTTCCATGTAACTGATATTCACATCATACGATGTCGAATTGCTCAGAATATGCGTGAACTTTGTATTCAACAACAGGTTGCTGCGTTGGGTGATTCCAAGCCGCGCCTGATCCAGAAGATTTGCAATAATATCCTGGTTGCCCTGATCGCGGGAACGGGTGAACGTTCCGCCAAGACGGATCACGTACGGATTGAAGTCCAATGTAACGGTTCCGTTTGTTGTATACCGGTTGTGCATGCCCGACACGTTCCCCGGCTGGACCTCGAAGACTTTGATCGTGTCTCTCGGAGTGTTGGAATTCGGAAGATTGTACAGCGTGAATCCCTCCCAGAAACGCAACTGGTCGTCGCGCTGGAAATTGTTTTCGCCGGCGACAAAGAACTTGATGTTCCTGGTGATCGGGCCGCTAAACGTTGCAACGTAGTTGCTATAGCCGTACGAGTACGTTCCAAGCGCTTTCTTATAGAGCGGCGTAAAATTGTCGGTTTCCGCCTGGATGCTTGCTTTGAAATCGGAAGTTCCCGAGCGCAGCGTCTGGCGCACCATGCCGGCGTTGGCTCCGCCGTACTCAGCACCGAAACCGCCCGCCTGTACCTGAAACTCTTCCACTGCATCGCGAATGACTGTGGTCAGGTTCATACCATCCACAACGTTGCGCGTGCTGGCGCCTTCCACATAGTATCCCACCTCATCGGGACGGCTGCCGCGAACGTAGATGTTGCCGTTTTGCTGCACGAATCCGGGAGAAAGCGCGATGATGTTCTGGACGTTGTTGATCGGCATCTTGGAAATTTCTTCCTGTGTTCCGATGCGCACCGCGTTCGTCGAATTTTTGTTCACGAGCGGACGATCCTGCACAATCACCACTTCCTTCATCTCGACTTCGGACGAAAGCAGTTTGAAATTCAATTCGGACGTCATATCTTCGTTGATGCGCACGTTGCTGACACTCGTGCTTCTGTAGCCGATCAACGCCGCGCGGACGCCGTACGTCCCCACCGGAATATTCATCATCGTATAGTAGCCGTTGACGTCAGTCGCGGCACCGTAGTTTGTTCCAAGAATGACAACGTTTGCGCCGATCAGGGGATCGCCGCTCTTGTCATCCAACACCCGCCCTCTGAGTTTGCCGTTGGTTCCGGCGAAAATCAACGAAGGCAAAGCGGCCACAACAAACAGCGTAAGAATAAGTCTTTTCATAGTTGCTCCTCTAGTGGCTTCTTTTAGTTTTCAATCAGTTTCTTGACCTGGACCAGCGCAGTCCTGTTCGTCGATGCCGCGGTTGTGTCATACTTGTCGTAGACAAACACCGAGAGAATCTGATGGGAGCCACCGGCGACTGCAATTGAATCTTTGACGACTCTTCCCCGGCCGGCAGTTGTGGTGCGGGCGAAGAAGAATTTTGCGGTCTGGTTCAGTCTCACCTGCTGGAAGGTGCTTGTGCCCTTGCCGAATCCAAGTGTCGCCACTGCCGTCTGAGTCGGATCTGCCGACAGACTGTCGCGCCAAACGCTGAGCGTATCAAGGCCGCCGTTGACCAGATTCACAAACCGGACACTCGTCACATTCTCGGTACCGAGCACTGACGCGCTGGTATACATGGCACGGATCGGCATCTTCATATAGAAGAAACGCGCCTTACGGGGCGAACTTGTATCCGCATCCGGAACACTGTTTCGATAGAACACCAGCGTCGCGTGCTGATCTGTTTCGAAGCTGACAACGATGGTGTCATTATTATAAATGAAACGTTTTGTGCCGGATTGGAAAACCTGGAATGCGGTTTCATTGCCGTTCGAACCGATCGCGAGCGGATTGAACACCTTGTTGAGCTGGTAGTTTGCATCCACTCCCTCGGCGAACGGTACTGTCGTCGGAGTCGCTGCAGAGGCCGGGTTGATCGAGAGGAACCGGAACTCCGCATTCAGTGCGGGCATCGGCGGCTGATCGCTTGGAATGTCCACGCAGCCGGCCAACATCGCGCCGCAGATGACTACAAGAGACAGCAAAGGCAAAAACTGTTTTTGTAAAAACATTGGTGTGGTCTCCTTTAGTTGATAATGTACTCAGGCTACAAAAGGTCGCAGCAAAAAAATAAATAGAGAACGCAAAACATCAATGACACGTATAGAACGGTGAATTTTTTATTGGTTGGGACAAGAGATGACATGCCGCCGGATAGACGTCTGTGCGTTCATAGAAGAGGGTCCGTAGCAATGATATCGAAACTTTTTTATCCTCAACAACGTCTAAAGGGAGTTGCGCATTTTTTGCGCTATTGAGTAATATAAAGTCTGTGATGACAATTGTCAAGCCTCGACTTTAAAAAAAGCCATGGAAACGGAGGCTGGTTTTGCAGCTCGCTTTCGCGAACGGCGATTATGCCACCGCTGAGGTCACCTGCTGGCGGGATTCGGGCATTTCTTTTTGGGAGATGTGCAGTTCAATGTTCTTCAGGAGTTCAATCCGGCCCTCTCCGCTGATCGCAGAGAATGAAATAACTCCCGACATGTGCCGGAAGTTCTTCAACGATTCTTTCACCGTTTTGACTTGTGTCTGCAGCTTGTTGAAGGGTACCTTGTCCGCCTTGGTCAAGACCAGAACGAACGGTATTTTGTAGAAGTCCAGCCAACCCATCATGGTGCAATCAAGATCGGTCGGTCCCAGACGGGCATCGACGATTTGCACTCCGAGGGCGATTTGCTTTCTGGTGCGGAAAAAATTCTCGATCAGGGCGGTCCACCCGGCTTTGACATGTTCTGCCACTTTCGCATATCCGTAGCCGGGGAGATCGAGAAAATAGATTTCTTTATTGATGAGGTAGTAATTCAGTTCGCGGGTTTTTCCGGGAGTCGAGCTGACGCGGGCGATTCCTTTTCGATTGCAGACCTTATTGAGCAGCGACGACTTACCGACGTTCGACCGCCCGATAAAAACGATCTCGGGAAAGTTGTCTTTCGGAAGTTGTTTGACATTGGCGACCCCCACAACAAAGTCGACGGACGCAATTTTCATAGGTTGCTCTTCTTCACGGAACCGACGATCACGCTTGGTCGGCGGTCTTTCCCTCGGCTTCCGGCGTTTCCGGTGCCTTTTCGGCCGGGGCCGATTTTTTGACGCGCGCACTGCGATCGCGCTGCGGCTTCATCGGTTTCTTTGCTTCTTCCTGACCCGTATTGTAATCGACCAATTCGAGAATGGCAATCTCGCCGCCGTCTCCGAAACGCCGTCCCAGTTTCACGACGCGGGTATAACCGCCGGGGCGCGATGCGACTTTCGGGGCAATTTCTTCGAACAATGATTTCACGACAGCGCGGTCATGGATGAAGCGCGCCACTTCACGGCGTGCATGCACATTCTTCGGTCCGCCTTCGACTTCCTTGGCAACGGCGTTCTTGGCACGGGTGATGATCTTTTCGACCACCATGCGCGTCTCTTTTGCCTTCGCGAGGGTTGTGCGGATCTTCTTATGCTGCAACAATGCGGTGGAAAGCGCTCCGAGTGTCGCTTTACGGTGGCTTGCCGTACGTTTGAGTTTTCTTCCAGCTCTGCGATGAATCATTGCTTCTTCCTTTTATTAATCACTGTCTTTCAAATACTTGTCCACATCCATGCCGAAGGTCAGTCCTTTTTCCTCAACGATCGCGGACAGTTCGGCGAGAGACTTGCGTCCGAAGTTGCGGAATTTCAGCAGCTCGGCTTCTTCACGGCGGACAAGATCGGCGATGGTATGAATCTCGGCGGCACGCAGGCAGTTGTGCGAGCGTACGGACAACTCGAGGTCATCCACATTCGTCCGCAGCACCTGACGGATGCGTGCGGATTCTGCGTCTTCCTCCACCTCTTCCTTCTCCGTATCAAGATCGTTGTCGAAATTGATGAAGAGTTGGATGTGGTCGCGCAGAATCTTGCCGGCATACGTTAACGATTCCTCCGGCGTCACGGAAGCGTCTGTCTCGATTTCCAGCGTCAGCTTTTCATAGTCGGTCTGCTGGCCCACGCGGGTCGGCTCGACAAAGTAGCGCACATTTTTGATCGGCGTGAAGATCGAATCGATCGCGACAACACCGAGCGTCTGATCCGGCAGTTTGTTTTCTTCCGACGTCACATACCCTTTGCCGCGTCCGATGCGGATTTCCATGTCGAAGTCCGCGTCCTTGTTCAGCGTGGCGATATGATGATTCGGGTTGAGAATTTCCACGTCGGGGCTCGCCTGCTGCAGCGCACCGGCAAGAAACTTTCCGGGACCTTTCAGACGAACTGTGATCTTTCCGACTTTTTTGTTCGTCGCTTTCAGCCGGACTTCCTTGAGATTCAGGATCATGTCGGAAACATCTTCGACAATTCCGGGAAGCGTCGAGAATTCATGAACAACACCGTCGACGCGAATCGCGGTGATGGCATAACCGGGAAGAGAAGACAAGAGTACGCGGCGGAAGGCGTTTCCGATCGTGACACCGAATCCCTTTTCCAGCGGTCGGACGATGAATCTGCCGAACATCGGTGTATGGGACGCTTCGTCCAGCACAATACCTTCAGGCATTTGAAAGTTTACGAGACTCATTGAACTTCACTCACTTTCAGACGTGTACGAAAATAATTACTTGGAGTAGAGCTCCACCACGAGCTGTTCGTTCGCGGGGAGAGGAATATCGGCGCGTTCCGGAATCTGGAGAAATGTGCCGTTCAAATTGGCTTTGTCGAGACTCAGCCACGGCAGCATTGCGCTATCCTTCATCCGTTTCATGGAGTTATGAATCACATCCAGCTTCTTGCTCTTTTCCTCAACCTGGATGACATCGCCTCCTGACAGCAGCAACGATGGAATATTGCATTGTTTGCCGTTGATCAGGAAATGACCGTGCAGGATCATCTGGCGGGCTGTTTTGCGCGACGGCGCGAAGCCGAGGCGGTACACAACGTTGTCAAAACGCCGTTCAAGCATTTTGATAAGCAGCTCACCCGTCTTTCCGGTCTGGTGTAGTGCCTTTTCGAAATAGTTACGGAACTGCATTTCCGCCATTCCATACATGCGGCGGATCTTCTGCTTCTCGCGCAACTGGATCCCGTATTCAGAGACCTTCTGGCGGCGCGACTGTCCGTGTTGTCCGGGAGGATAGTTTCTCCGGTCGAGGGGACATTTTTCTGAAAAGCACTTCGTGCCCTTGAGAAAAAGTTTCTGTTTTTCGCGTCTGCACAATTTGCAACTGGCATCTATATATCTTGCCATGGAACAGTACCTTCTAAGAGTGTGATATGCGTTAAATTAAACTCGGCGCCGTTTTGGCGGCCTGCAACCGTTGTGCGGTATCGGCGTGATATCGCGTATGATCGAGATTTCGAGACCGGCGGTCTGCAGTGCGCGAATTGCCGCCTCGCGTCCCGAACCGGGACCCTTCACGAACACTTCCACCTTGCGCAGTCCGAGGTCATGTGCTTCTTTCGCGGCAGCCTCGGCTGATGTCTGGGCGGCAAACGGCGTGTTCTTGCGCGATCCCTTGAAACCATTCTTGCCCGCAGAGGACCACGCAATGGTGTTGCCATACGTGTCCGTCAGCGTTACGATGACGTTATTGAATGTCGCCTTGATGAAGGCCTTGCCATTCACATCAACGTGAATTTTTTTCTTCTTTTTTGCAGCCGTTGTGGCGGCCGCTGCTGATTTTGCCACAGTTGCTCCTTCGTTATTTCTTGGCTGCTACTTTTTTCTTCCCGGCAACGGTCTTCCGTTTGCCCTTCCTGGTGCGGGAATTTGTCCGTGTCCGCTGGCCGCGCGTGGGAAGCCCCTTACGATGGCGCAACCCGCGGTAACAGCCGATGTCCATCAAACGTTTGATGTTCATCTGCATTTCCGACCGCATCGATCCTTCGGTCTTGTAGTCGGTCTGGATGATCGTCCGGATGCGCGATACTTCTTCGTCGTTCAGATCCCCGATGTGCTTGTTGGGATCGATGTTCGACTTCTTCAGGATTTCCTGCGCAGTGGTCCGACCGATTCCATAGATGTAGGTCAAACCGATGACGGACCGCTTATTTCTTGGTAAATCTACTCCAGCTATACGAGCCACGTATCGTTCTCCTTACTATTAACCCTGGCGCTGTTTGTGTTTTGGATTCTTGCAGATCACTTTCACGACGCCCTTGCGGCGGATGATCTTGCAGTTATCGCATAATTTCTTCACGGAAGCCCGGACTTTCATTGCCTCATTTTCCTTTCGTCGCTTACTTGTATCTGTAGGTGATGCGTCCTTTGGACAAATCGTACGGTGAGAGTTCCACTGTCACCTTGTCGCCCACCAAAATCTTGATATAATTCATCCGCATTTTGCCGGAAATGTGGGCCAGAATTTCATGACCATTATCCAGCTTCACTTTGAACGATGCGTTCGGCAAAGTGTCTGTAATCGTACCGTCTACTTTTATTGCATCCTGTTTCGACATGCGTCTTTCTTACACGGTCAGAATCTCTGCTGATCCCTTCCGGACTATCACTGTATGTTCAAAGTGCGCCGACGGTTTCCCGTCCAGTGTCTGGACCGTCCAGCCATCGTGCGCCACGCGCACTTTGTAGGTCCCGTAATTTACCATCGGTTCAATCGCCAGCGCCATTCCTTCTTTCAACAGGACGCCGGTTTTTTGTTTCCCGTAATTCGGGACCGGAGGATCTTCGTGAAGCTCAGTTCCGATTCCATGTCCTACCAGTGCACGCACCACGGAAAAACCCGCCGACTCTACATGTTTCTGAACGGCCGCGGAGATATCGTGAAGATTGTTTCCTTCCACCGCTTGCGCAACACCCAGCATCAACGATTCCCGTGTCACGCGCATCAACCGTTCTTTTTCTGCTGTCACCGCTCCAACGGCAAATGTTGACGCGCCGTCGCCGAAATATCCGTTCTTTTTGACGCCGACATCGATCGAGACAATTTCTCCTTCACACAGCTGCCTGTCGGAAGGAATGCCGTGTACCACTTGTTCGTCGACCGAGATGCAGAGCGACGCCGGGAAGAGATTTTTCTGATCGTGACCGTATCCCTTGAACGCCGGGATCGCATCACAACTCCGGATAAACTCTTCCGCCATCCTGTCCAGTGACGCAGTGGACACACCCGGCTTGATTGTCCCGCCGATCAATCGCAAAACATCCGCGACGATCTTCGAACTTTCGCGCATCAGGGCGATTTGTTCTTCTGTCTTGATCCTCACCATCGATGCAGCAAACTCCCGGGATCTCTAGCGGCCGATCCTGCCCTTGATTTTTCCGCTCTTCATGAATCCATCGTAGTGACGCATCAACAGATGCGACTCGATTTGCTGAAGCGTATCGAGCGCGACGCCGACGATAATGAGCAAACTGGTACCGCCGAAGAACGATGCAAAACTTGAAGTCACACCCAACCGCACCATGAACGCCGGAAGGATGGCAATGATCGCCAGAAACACCGAACCGGGCAGTGTGATCTTGGTTAAAATGTTGTCGATGAAATCCGATGTGTGCTTTCCGGGACGAATACCGGGAATGAATCCGCCCTGCTTCTGCATGTTGTCGGCAACATCTTTCGGGTTGAAAGCAATGGCCGTGTAGAAGTAGGTGAAGAACACAATCATCAAACCATAGAAGAAGGAGTATGTCAGGGATGTATGCTCCAAGTATCCTGCAATGGACCCGACGAATTCGCTCTCAGGGAAAAATGTCAAAATCGTACTCGGAATAAACATGATCGATTGCGCGAAGATAATCGGCATCACACCCGCTGTGTTCACGCGCATCGGGATATACTGCGTCACGCCTCCGTACACTTTGCGTCCCACCACCCGCTTTGCATACTGCACGGGAATACGCCGCGTGCCTTGTGTCACCATGACAACACCGGCAATGATCAGAAGCATGAAACCCCAGATGATCAACTCAACGATGATCGGACGTGTTTCGGAACGCACCATCTGCCATTCATCCAGCAAGGCGATCGGGAAACGGGCGATGATGCCGATGAAGATGATCAACGAGATACCATTGCCGATGCCTCGTTCAGTGATCTGCTCGCCAAGCCACATCATAAACATTGTTCCGGCGGTGAGAACGATCATCGTGCTGATTGTAAATCCTATTCCCTGTACCGGATCCGGAACAATGGGTACTCCGGCGGCATTCAGGCTCGTCAGACGCACGCTCACGCCCCATGCCTGGAGCGCAGCGATGATAACCGTTCCGTAGCGGGTGTATTGCGTGATTTTCTTTCGACCGTTTTCGCCTTCCTTCTGGAGTTTCTGGAAGAACGGAACGACGGCACCAAGGAGCTGTATTATAATAGAGGAACTGATATACGGCATGATACCCAGCGCGAACACTGCCGCATGGCTGAATGCTCCGCCGACAAAGAGATCGTACAGACCGAAGAGCGTATTCGACGCTTGGTTGCGCGATGCTTCGGCAAGAACGGATGCATCAACGCCGGGAAGCGTCACATGTGAACCAATACGCACCACGAACAGGAGTCCTGCGGTAAACAAGACCCTTGTTCTCAGTTCTTGAATTTTGAAGATATTGCGTATGTTCTCGCTAAATTTGCTCATAATTGCAGATTCTGGTTATTAGGCCTTTGATGCTGCTTTGGAGGCTTTTTTTGAGACTTCTTTGGGTGCTGGTTTGGTGACGATTTCCGTTGTCGTTCCACCAGCCGCAGTGATTTTTTCAACAGCTGACTTGCTGAACTTATGCGCGCTAATCGTAAGCTTCGCTGTCAACTCGCCGTTGCCGAGAACTTTGATGAGATCTTTCTTCTTTGACAGCACACCGGCAGCGTGCAAAATTTCCGGTGTCACGACGTCTTTAATCGTTCCTGCCGTAACCAGCTTCTGCAGCGTCTCCACATTCACAACGCGGTATTCAATGCGGAATGGCGGAGTGAAGCCGAACTTCGGAAGACGACGTGCCAACGGCATCTGGCCGCCTTCAAAACCGCGCTTGGTGCCGGAACCGGAACGTGAACCCTGTCCCTTGTGACCACGCGTGGATGTTCCGCCGTGGCCGGAGCCTTGGCCGCGTCCGATACGTTTGACTTTTTTTCGGGATCCTTTTGCAGGGCGAAGATTGCTGAGAATTGCTGTCATGATTTCACTTCCTCTACCTTTACGAGGTGGCGGACTTTCGTGATCATGCCGCGAATCTGCGGCGTATCATTGTGCGTCACGAAGTAATTCGGCCTGCCGAGTCCCAATGCCTTGATCGTCCTCTTGTGAGATTCGAGCGTGTGAATCACGCTGCGAATTTGCGTGATCTTGATTTTTTTCTGTGCTGCCATACTCGTTTTCTGTGGGCTTAGTTTTGAAATAATTCCTGGAGCGAAATTCCGCGTTCGCGGGCGACCGTGCGAGCGTCGCGGAGGCTCAGCAATCCGGCCAATGTCGCTTTCACGACGTTATGCGGATTTGATGAACCCATCTGTTTCGTCAGAATGTCTTTGACACCTGCGGATTCGAGCAATGCGCGAACGCCGCCGCCGGCGATCAACCCTGTTCCGGGCGATGCGGGCTTGAGAAGAACTTTGCCGGCGCCGAACTTACCGATCACTTCGTGTGGAATCGTACCGTTGACAATCGGCACTGTCACGATGTTTTTCTTTGCATCGTCGATTCCTTTCGCGATCGCGTCGGCGACTTCGTTTGCCTTTCCGAGACCGACCCCAACATGACCATTCCCGTCACCCACCACCACAATTGCATTGAAGCTGAAACGGCGTCCGCCTTTCACTACCTTCGCAACTCGGTTGATGTGAACGAGTTTGTCTTTGAGATCGAGTTCGCTTGCTTTGATCCGTGCCAAGTCTGTGCCTCTCTGTTTTCTTTGTTGCACTGAATAGTAGTATGTGTTGCCTGCTGTCGGGAGAGGAGTCGAACCTCTACAGACGCCTCCAAAGGGCGTTGTCCTGCCATTAGACGACCAGACAATTGTGCCGCTCTAACCCTTTGGTGCGCCGGACAGCGGCTAAAACTTCAAACCGCCCTCACGGGCTCCTTCGGCAAGGGCTTTCACGCGCCCGTGATATAAGTAGCCGTTACGGTCAAACACCACGGTGGCGATGTTCTTCTCGATGGCTTTCTTGGCCAGCAATTTACCGATGATTGTGCTCTTTGCCACCTTTGTCTTTGTGGCCACGACTTCCTCGCGCACTTCCTTGGAAATGGAAGAGACTGAGACGAGTGTCCTGCCGGACACATCGTCAATGATCTGACCGTAAATGTCATTCAGGCTTCTATAGACCGTCAGGCGCGGGCGCTCGGGCGTTCCGTAGATCCTTTTGCGGATGCTGACCTTAATCCGTTCGCGGCGTTGTGCTCTATCTTTCTTGATCATAGGGTACTATCTGTCAATCAATTCGTATGTTATTTACCGCCTGCTGCTGCGGTCTTACCTGCTTTGCGTCTGATCTGCTCGCCTTCGTACTTGATACCCTTGCCTTTGTACGGTTCCGGTGGGCGGAAGGAGCGTATTTTTGCCGCCACAAGGCCGACCAATTGCTTGTCGATGCCGGTGATCATAATACTCGTTTGCGTCGGGGCTTCGACCTTGATACCTTCCGGAGCGCGGAAAATGATAGGATGCGAATAGCCGAGCGCCAGCTGCAGCACCTTGCCTTTGATTTCGGCGCGATATCCGACCCCGACCAGTTCCAGCTTGCGCGCGAATCCATCGGTCACGCCCTTCACCATGTTGGCGATCAGGGCGCGGTAGAGGCCGTGCAATGAACGGTGTTCTTTGACATCGGAGTGCCGGGTGACGAGCACTTCTTCGCCCTTCACTTCCACGGTAACGTCGGGGTGAAGCGCCGCTGTCAATTCTCCTTTTGCCCCTGCCACGGTGATGGCCTTGGCGCTGATTTCTATTTTGACGCCTTTCGGTATCGGTACTGGTTTTCTTCCGATTCGTGACACTGTAAGACTCCTTCGAACTCGATTAAATGGAGAGGGCTACCAAATGGTGCATAGAACTTCGCCGCCGATATTTGCCTTGCGGGCCTGTTTGTCCGTCATCAATCCCTTCGAGGTCGAGATGATGGCAAGGCCGAGACCGTTGTTGATGCGCGGCAGTTTGTCCGAGGACTGATACGTTCTGATACCGGGACGGCTGATGCGTCGCAATCCCGAAATGACGCTTTGTCCTTCGTTGTATTTCAGCGTGATTCTCAGAATACCCTGCTTCTCATCGTCCACCTTGACATATCCCGCGATCAACTTCTGCTGCAACAGAATATCGGTGATTGCTTTTTTAAGATTTGAAGCGGGAATCTCAACCTTCTTGTGATGAGCTTGCACAGCATTCCGAACCCGCGTAAGATAATCAGCGATAGGATCAGACATTGACATTGATGAATAGTCTCCTGTTTGAATTATGAGCAGCGGCTTTTACCAGCTTGCCTTGACCACGCCGGGAATTTTTCCCTCGAGCGCCATTTCCGGTAATCTTGCAGCGGTTGTGCAATCGATTGGGATTGCTGTCGCGCGGCAGTTTGCGCAGGGCATCGTAGTCGCCCTTTGCCTTCAGTTCTTTTCTGAGAGCCGCATACTTCGCTACCAGTTTCTGACGTCGTTCTTCGCGTGCAACGGAGCTTGTCTTTGCCATAGTGTACTCTTCGTTCCTCGTTATGATGCTTTGACTGCGTCTTGTCGTTTGACAAACGGCATCCCGAATCCCTTCAGCAATTCCATTGCCTCCAGATCTGTCAGTGCCGTCGTCACAAATGTGATATCCATACCGCTGATCTTCGTCACTTTCTCGGCGTCGATTTCGCGGAAAATAATCTGCTCCTTCACGCCGAGCGTGTAATTTCCGCGGCCGTCGAACGATTTGTCGGACACACCGCGAAAATCGCGAATCTGCGGCATGGCGATCGACACCAGGCGGTCCAGAAACTCATACATCTGTCGATTGCGCAGGGTAACGCGTACGCCGATCGGCACTCCCTGACGGAGCTTGAAATTCGAAATGGCTTGCTTCGCTTTTGTGATGGCAGCCTTCTGGCCGGTGATCTGTTCCATTTCCTTGGTGGCGACTTCCAGGAGTTTTGCATCCTGTGTCGCATCGCCGATTCCCATGTTGACGGAAATCTTTTCCAGGCGCGGCACCTGCATCACGCTTTTATACTCAAAGCGCTTCATCATAGCAGGAACGATCGTGGACTTGTAGAGTTCTGCGAGACGCGGAGACACGCCGAGTTCGCGGACGCCTGCGCCTTTCGACTCTTTTGCACCCTGTTTGGTGGCAACTTTTTTATCTTTTGCCGGTGCTGCTTTTTCTTTTGCCATACGTCACTTTCCTTATTGCGCCATGTTATTCGCAGGGCGCCGGTCCAAAAATCTGTTAGAACATTTCACCGCAACTGCGGCACAAGCGCATGCCCTTCTTCCGCCCCGAACCGGCATCCGTTACCAGCCGGTGTCCGACGCGCGTTGCTGCGCTGCACTTCGGGCATTTCACCATCACATTGGAAGCGTGGATCGATGCTTCCTTCTGCACGACGCCGCCCTGCGGATTTCGCTGTGAAGGTTTCGTGTGGCGCTTGATGATGTTAACGCCTTCGACGATCACACGTTGTGTGTTCGGAAACACCTTCAGAACTTTTCCTTCTTTGCCGATATTGTTGCCGGCCTTGACAATCACTGTATCATCTTTGTGGACGTGCATACTCGTTCACTTTCAAATTCGTTATAACACTTCAGGGGCTAAGGAGACGATTTTCATAAACTGCCGCTCGCGCAACTCACGCGCGACCGGACCGAAGATACGGGTCCCGCGCGGCTCGTTCTGGGCGTTGATCAACACAACCGCATTTTCGTCGAAGCGGATGTAGGATCCATCTTTGCGGCCGATTTCTTTCTTGGTCCGCACAACGACGGCACGGGATACTTCGCCTTTTTTCACGGCGGCACCCGGAATCGCAGACTTGACAGCGACGACGATGAGGTCACCGACGCCGGCATAGCGACGGTCATGTCCACCGAGCACACGAATGCAGCGGACTTTTTTCGCGCCTGAATTATCGGCTACAACGAGATTGGTTTCTTCCTGAATCATACCTGCTCCTGAGGATCGATTACTTCGCTTTGCTCACGATTTCGATCAAACGCCAGCGTTTCAGTTTGCTGATCGGACGTGTTTCCATGATTTTTACGGTATCACCAATGCCGGCCTCGCTTTTTTCATCGTGGGCCATCAATGTGGTGGTGCGGCGAAAATATTTTTTGTACAACGGATGCGGAACGCGTCGTTCAACGGAGACGACGATGCTTTTCGCCATCTTTGTGCTGACAACTTTTCCTGTACGTGTTTTTCGCCGAGTCGTTCTGTTATTCATCGTGTGACATTCTCCATTAAGCGATTATGCTTTTGTTGACGCAGCCATGCGCTTGCGATCATTGAGCATGGTGTTCATGCGCGCTATACTGCGACGGAGTGTTCTGATCTGAGCAGTATTCTCTATCTGCTTCGTCGCCTTTTGGAACTTCAGGTGCGCAAGTGTGTCTTTGTCGTCTTGGATTCTCTTCTGCAGTTCGGCATCGGAGAGTTCACGTATTTCTTGAGTTTTCATCGAGTGCGTATCCAGCTTGATTAATGGGCTTCGTAATCTATGCGCGTCACGAATTTCGTCTTGATCGGCAGTTTGTGCGACGCGAGCGTCAACGCTTCACGCGCCATTTCCTTGGACACGCCGCCGATTTCAAACATCACGCGTCCCGGTTTGATCACGACCACCCAGAATTCCGGATTGCCTTTTCCGCTGCCCATACGTGTTTCTGCGGGCTTTTTGGTCACTGGCTTGTCCGGGAAAATGCGGATCCAGACTTTTCCTTCACGCTTCATCATGCGGGTCAGGGCAACACGGGACGCTTCGATCTGGCGCTGGGTAATCCAACCCGGTTCCATCGCCTTCAGTCCGAAATCTCCAAAAGCAATCTGTGCTCCACGGGTCGCTTTGCCGCGCATTCTTCCGCGCTGGGTCTTTCTAAATTTTACTCTCTTCGGCATTAACATGGTTTACGAACTCCAATCTCAGCTTTCTTATGAACGGACATTTCCAAGAACTTCGCCTTTGCAAATCCATACTTTGACGCCGATCTTTCCGTAGATCGTCTGTGCGGTACCAATGGCATAGTCGATATCGGCGCGAAGCGTGTGCAGTGGAATACGGCCTTCTTTGTACTGTTCACGGCGTGCAATTTCCGCGCCGCCGAGTCGGCCGCTGCACATCACGCGAACGCCTTCAGCGCCCATGCGCATCGCCGCAGTGATCGCCTGCTTCATCGCGCGACGGAAGGAAATACGGCCCTCCAGCTGTGCAGCGATGTTTTCCGCCACAAGGTACGCATCCAGTTCGGGACGCTTGATTTCCTGAATAAGGATCTTGACGTCCTTGCTGGTTACTTTCTTCAATTCCTCTTCGAGCTGAGAGATTTCTTTTCCGCTTTTGCCGATCACAATTCCCGGACGCGATGTGTGAATCGTTATGCGTGCATTTTTCGGCGTCCGTTCAATCTGGATGCGCGAAATGCCGGCCTTCTTCAAACGATTCCGTACATATTGGCGGATCATGACGTCTTCATTGAGCTTTGCGGCGAATCCTTTTTCGTCGTACCAGTTGGAGTCCCACGTCTTGATGACTCCTAAACGAAAACCGATCGGATGTGTCTTTTGTCCCAAAGTAAACTCCTCAATTCCCGAATAGATTATGGTTTGTTCCGCTGCGCGACAACAATCGTGATATGATTTGACCGCTTCAGCATCCGGAATGCCCGGCCCATCGGAGCGGGCAGAATTCTTTTCATCATTGCACCGCCGTCAACGAAGCATTCTTTCACGTAAACATCTTCCGTTGCGACACGGCCTGCATCGTCTTTGTTCTGGAGATTTGATATCGCAGAACGAAGTACCTTTTCGGCGGTCTTCGATGCATGCTTCGGAGAGAAGTGCAGAATATTCAGCGCTTCGCCGACCGACTTGCCGCGAATCAAATCAATCACCAACCGCATCTTGCGCGGCGATGTTCCAACGTATCTGTTAATTGCTTTGCCTTCCATGAAAACTCCGATGTTCGTAGTTGATCCCGCCAACGGCGCTTAGCCCGCTGACTCCGATTTCAAACCGGGGTGCCCGCGGAAAATTCTCGTCGGCGCAAATTCACCCAGCTTGTGTCCCACCATCGACTCCTGCACATACACTGGAATGAATTTATTTCCATTGTGCACGGCAAACGTATGGCCGACAAAATCGGGAGCGATTGTCGATGAACGCGACCAGGTCTTGACCACCTGTTTTTTGTTGCTCTTATTCAGAGCGTCAATTCTTTTTTGAAGCTTGGGATCAATATATGGTCCCTTTTTCAGTGAACGACTCATATCTGCTCGATTCGTTTAGATTATTTGCGCCGTTTAACAATATATCTGTTCGAAGCTGATTTCTTTTTGCGTGTCTTCAATCCTTTGGCCTTCTGGCCCCATGGACTCACCGGATGACCGCCGCCCGACGTCTTGCCTTCGCCGCCACCCATCGGATGGTCGACCGGGTTCATCGCTACGCCGCGTACATGCGGACGAATGCCGAGCCAACGTGAACGGCCCGCTTTGCCGACGGAGATCTTTTCATGATCGCCGTTGCTCAGGACACCGATTGTCGCATAACACCCTTTGGGAACATTCCGAATTTCGCCGGAGGGGAATTTCAGGAGAACGAAATCGCCTTCTTTTGCCTGCACCATTGCGAAGTTGCCGGCGCTGCGTGCAACTTGACCGCCCTTGCCGACTTTCATCTCAATGTTGTGCACCTGTGTATTCACTGGAATCGCACTGAGCGGCATGGCATTACCGGTCTTGATTTCCACTTCATTGCCGGCGATCAACACCTCGCCGACCTTCAGTCCTTCGGGCGCGAGAATGTAGCGCTTGTCGCCATCGACGTAACAGACCAGAGCAATGCGTGTGGAGCGGTTCGGATCGTACTCGATCGACAGCACTTTTGCCGCGATATCGCGACGGTCGCGCTTGAAGTCGATGATACGATAGCGACGCTTGTGTCCGCCGCCGCGATGGCGCGACGTGACACGGCCGAGGCTGTTTCTGCCGCCCGATTTTTTGATCGGTGCAAGGAGCGATTTTTCAGGCTTTGTCTTTGTGATTTCCTCAAACGTCGCGATCGAATAGTATCTCGTCGCGGGAGTCATCGGTCGTAATTTACGAATTGCCATAAGTCAGATTCCGTAGGTCTTCTTACACGTTTTCGAAGAAATCAATCTTGTCGCCCTGTTTCAGCGTCACGATCGCTTTTTTAAAGTCGGACCGTCTGCCGGGAATGCGTCCACGCTTTGTCATCTGCGCTTTCCGTTTCCCTTTGGACCGGATCGTCCGTACGCTCATAACCGTCACATTGAATTTCTTCTCGACTGCGCGCGCGATCTCAATTTTATTTGCGTTGAGATCCACTTCGAATGCGTATTGCCCGTGATCCGCTTTCGCAGTCATTTTTTCCGTTATCAGGGGGCGTTTCAAAATTGCCGTCATGCTTCAGCTCGGTTTTTAATTTGCAAATGTTTTTTCGACGATGTCGACTGAGCTCTTCTGGAGCACCAGCACAGCACTGTCCGCGATCTCATACGTCGACGCTTTCGCCGCTTCCAGAATCTGCAGGCGCGGAATATTGCGTCCCGATTTCAGAATGTTGCCGTCGTACTTCGGCACAAGGAACAGAACTTTCTTTCCCTGTAGCTGAAGCGCCTTCAACACGGTTTCCATATCTTTCGTCTTTGGAGCATCGAAGGAGAAATCCTCCACCACGACAATGTTCGCTTCTTTCGCTTTATAAGAAAGAACGGATTTGCGGGCGAGTTTTTTCACCTTGGCCGGCAGCTTCACAACGTAGTCATGCGGATGGGGTCCAAAGATCGTTCCGCCGCCGATCTGCAACGGCGAACGGCTCGTTCCCTGACGCGCACGGCCTGTCTTCTTTTGAGAGAACGGCTTTTTGCCGCCGCCATGCACATCGCCGCGTTCCTTCGTTTCATGCGTTCCCTGGCGCTGGTTCGCCATATAGGAGCGGACTGCCATGTAAATTGCGTGATCATTCGGCGCAATTTCGAAAATCTCAGGAGCCAGCGTAACCGACTCACCGGATTTTGTACCGTCTTTTTTCAGGACATCGAGTTTCATTGCTCGTTAACTTCCTTCGTCAGCGTCTCTTACTTCGTGATTTCAACATAGGTGTTGATTGCACCGGGGATCGATCCTTTGATCAACAGCAGGTTCGATTCCAGGATCACCTGAATGACTGTGAGGTTTCTGATCGTCACATTCGCGAATCCCATTCTGCCTGCCATGCGTGTTCCTTTGAACACACGCGACGGGTAAGATGAGGCGCCGATGGATCCCGGCGCGCGCACTCGGTCGGATTGACCGTGCGTCTGCAGGCCGACACCACGGAAATGATGCCGACGAACGACGCCCTGGAATCCTTTGCCCTTGGATTTTGCCGTCACGGAAACCTTGTCGCCCTTGGCAAAGACATCAACCTTGACCTCGGCGCCGATTGCCAGTGATGCGCTGTCCACGTTGCGGAATTCCTTCAGAAGCCGGAGCGCTTTGGTATTTGCCTTGGAGAAGTGGCCTTTGAGCGACTTGTTCACCAGGCGTTCGGGTTTTTCATCGAAGCCCAGCTGGACAGCCGTATAGCCGTCTTTCTCTTTGGTTCTGATTTGTGTTACGTAGCACGGGCCGGCTTCGATGACGGTGCAGGGAACGCATACTCCATTCTCGTCAAAGACGCTCGTCATGCCTATTTTTTTTCCTAAAATGCCACTCACGTTCGTAAACTCCTTCGGTAACTACTCTGGGATGACAGACCGTCTACACTTTGATTTCAACATCAACACCGGCAGGTAAATCCAGCTTCATTAAGGCATCTACCGTTTTTGCTCCGGAGGTAAGAATGTCAATCAGCCGCTTGTGTGAACGGGTCTCGAACTGTTCGCGCGACTTCTTGTCGACGTGCGGAGAACGGAGAACGGTGTACACCGACCGCTTCGTCGGAAGCGGAATGGGACCCGAAACGACGGCTCCCGTTGACTTCACCGTCTTGATAATCTTTTCAGCAGATTTGTCAATCAGGTTATGGTCGTACGATTTGAGCTTGATGCGAATTTTTTGTCCAGCCACGGCTTACTCCTGAGTGTATTGGGCGGCACGAACGCCGCCCGATGCACAAACGTTAAATTATTCGATGATCTTTGTGACAACACCCGAACCGACGGTGCGTCCGCCTTCGCGGATGGCGAAGCGCAGCTTTTCTTCCATCGCGATATCGGTAATGAGTTCGATGCTCATATTGTCCACGTTGTCACCCGGCATAACCATTTCAACGCCGGTCGGCAATGTCACAACACCCGTCACGTCGGTGGTGCGGAAGTAGAACTGCGGGCGATAGCCGTTGAGGAACGGGGTATGGCGTCCGCCTTCTTCTTTCTTCAACACGTACACTTGGGCGGTAAACTTCTTATGCGGGGTGATCGATCCGGGTTTTGCGACAACCATGCCGCGTTCCAGATCAGTCTTTTCAACGCCGCGTAACAGAAGGCCTGCGTTGTCACCCGCCCGAACCTCTTCCAGTTCTTTGCGGAACATCTCGGCGCCGGTGATGACAGTTTTCTTGTGCTGGCCAAGTCCGATAACTTCGACTTCATCGCCAACCTTCGCATGTCCGCGTTCCACACGGCCCGTGCCGACAGTTCCACGTCCGGTAATCGAAAACACATCTTCGATGGGCATCAGGAAGGGCTTGTCTGCTTCGCGTTCCGGAAGCGGGATGTACGAATCAACAGCAGCCATCAGTTCCATAATGCTCTTAAATGCCGGATCGTCAACGTTGGATGCAGGATTAATTGCAGCCTCCATTGCTTTGAGAGCGGAGCCGCGGATAATGGGAATTTCGTCGCCCGGAAATTCATAGAATTTCAGCAGGTCACGCAATTCCATCTCGACGAGATCAAGAAGCTCTGCATCGTCGACTGCATCAACTTTGTTCATGTACACAACGATCTTTTTCACACCGACCTGACGGGCAAGCAGGATGTGCTCGCGCGTTTGCGGCATCGGGCCGTCGGTACCGGCAACCACGAGAATGGCGCCGTCCATCTGGGCGGCACCCGTGATCATGTTCTTCACATAGTCCGCATGACCCGGGCAATCGACGTGTGCGTAATGGCGATTTTCCGTGGAATATTCCACGTGCGCCGTTGCAATGGTTATTCCACGGGCTTTTTCTTCCGGCGCGTTATCAATGCTGTCAAAAGTACGAACTGCTGACAATCCCTTTTTCGCGAGCACCATCGTAATGGCTGCGGTCAGTGTAGTCTTTCCATGATCGACGTGGCCAATCGTGCCGATATTGACATGCGGCTTGCTGCGATCGAATTTTTCTTTTGCCATGAGGAATTCTCCTTAGGTTATTGGTAACGAGGATCAGTGAACATTTCAGTCAATGTCAGGAGCGCGTTGCTTCTTTGCCCTTGACTTTTTCGATGATCTCTTCTGTGATCGATTTTGGAGTCTCATCGTAGTGCGAAAACTGCATCGTGTAGAGCGCGCGACCCTGTGTCATAGAACGCATCCGAGTTGCATAGCCGAACATCTCCGACAACGGGACGTGTGCCTTCACCACCTGCGCGTCTTTGCGCGGCACGATACCGTCGATCTTGCCGCGGCGGGAATTCAAATCTCCCATCACGTCGCCAAGATACTCTTCCGGCGTCACCACCTCAACCGCCATGACCGGCTCGAGGATGACAGGATCCGCTTTCTTTGCAGCCGCTTGGAACCCAATCGAGCCGGCAATCTTGAATGCCATTTCTGATGAGTCAACATCATGATACGATCCGTCAAATAACCGGACTTTGATGTCTTCCATAGGATACCCTGCGAGGATACCGTTCTTCATTGCTTCTTTGATGCCTTCCGACACCGGCTTGATGAATTCCTTTGGAATTGCACCGCCGACGATGGCATCCTCGAATTCGTATCCCTTCCCCTTTTCGTTCGGCTCCACAGTCAACCAGACATGTCCATACTGCCCTTTGCCGCCGGACTGACGGACAAACTTGCCTTCCGCTTCCACCTTCTTGCGAATTGTTTCTTTGTAGGCAACTTGTGGTTTGCCGATGTTGGCTTCCACCTTGAATTCGCGGCGCATGCGGTCGACGATGATTTCCAAATGCAGTTCGCCCATACCACCGATAATCGTCTGCCCTGTTTCTTCGTTGGTTGAAACGCGAAACGTCGGATCTTCCTCGGCGAGTTTCTGCATAGCCTCGCCCATCTTTTCCTGGTCGACCTTGGTTTTCGGTTCGATCGCCTGATGAATCACGGGTTCCGGAAAGATCATTTTTTCGAGAATGATCGCATCGCTTTCGTCGCACAATGTATCGCCTGTGCGGGTATTCTTGAATCCAATAGCAGCCAGAATGTCGCCGGAGTAACCTTCATCGACATCCTCTCGATGATTTGCATGCATACGAAGCACGCGCCCGATGCGCTCTTTCTTTCCGCTGACGGAATTGTAGATGTACGATCCAGCCTTCACCGTTCCGGTATACACGCGGAAGTATGTGAGGCGACCGACAAACGGATCCGTCATGATCTTGAATGCGAGTGCCGTAAACTTCTCATCATCACTAACTTCGCGGACAATGCTGTCCCGCATGTTGGGGTGATGGCCGGTGATTTTGCCTTCTGTGATATCTTTCGGTGCCGGCAGAAAATCAACGATGGCATCCAGCAACATCTGGACACCCTTGTTTTTGAACGATGATCCGCAGAGCACCGGGATGATCGTCACCTTCAGGCAGGCGCGGCGGAGAACAGCGGCAATTTCTGCCGGTGAAATTTCATGTCCTTCGAGATACTTTTCGAGCAGCGAATCATCCTCATCAGAGACGGCTTCCAGCATCTTGATACGATACTCGGCAGCAAGCGCCTGAAGATCATGGGGAATTTCAATATCGTCCCACGTCGATCCGTTGGTTTCTTCGTGGAAAATGCGCGCCTTCATCGTAATCAAATCGATGATACCGCGAAACATGTCGCCCTGACCGACCGGCAGATGAATCGGCACAGCATTTGCACCGAGACGATCCTTCATCATTTGGATTGCACCAAGAAAGTCTGCGCCAACGCGATCCATTTTGTTGACGAACGCGATGCGCGGCACGCCATACTTATCGGCCTGACGCCACACGGTTTCTGACTGGGGCTCAACACCGCCAACCGAACAGAACAAGGCAACTGCGCCGTCAAGGACCCTCAACGAGCGCTCTACTTCAATCGTGAAGTCAACGTGACCCGGAGTATCGATGATATTGATGCGCTGATCGCGCCAGAAACAGGTTGTCGCCGCGGATGTAATGGTGATACCGCGTTCTTTTTCCTGCTCCATCCAATCCATCGTTGCTGCACCGTCATGCACTTCACCCATGCGGTGAAGAACGCCGGTATAGTAAAGAATCCGCTCTGTAGTCGTCGTCTTACCGGCATCGATATGAGCCATGATGCCGATATTACGTGTATTTTCCAATGAATACTTACGAGGCATAATACTCCCAAGCCTGGAAACGATACACCACGCCATCGTTGCCAGGGTGAAACTTGAACTAAATCAATGACTTACAGAAATCAATTACCACTTAAAGTGCGCAAAAGCCTTGTTAGCCTCGGCCATGCGGTGTGTATCTTCTTTTTTCTTCACCGCGCCGCCTTCGCCATTCGCCGCAGAAATAAATTCCGCAGCAAGCTTGAGCGCCATCGCCTTGTCCGAACGTTCTGTTGCGTAGTTGATGAGCCAGCGGATTGCAAGAGCGGTTCGCCGTTCGGGACGAACTTCTGTGGGAACCTGATAGGTTGCACCGCCGACACGGCGGGCACGAATTTCGATAACAGGTGCTACATTATTGACAGCCTTCTTGAAGACATCGATAGGGTTTGCCTTGGAACGCTCTCCAATGATATCAAGCGAATCATAAAAAATCGACTGCGCGACGCTTTTCTTGCCGCACTTCATGATATTGTTGATAAAACGGGAAACGAGCGCATCGTTGAACTTCGGATCGCCCTGAACATGTCTTTTTTCTGCTCTTTTTTTTCTCATCTCGGATTCAGTAATTTGCTGCGATTATTTCGGCCTTTTGGCGCCGTACTTTGACCGTCCCTGTTTACGCTCATTAACACCGGCTGTGTCAAGAGTCCCACGGATGATGTGATAACGCACACCCGGAAGATCCTTCACCCTGCCGCCGCGGATCATAACAATGGAATGCTCCTGCAAGTTATGGCCTTCACCAGGGATGTAAGCCGTCACCTCCATGCTATTGGTTAACCGAACACGAGCCACTTTTCGGAGAGCGGAATTCGGCTTCTTCGGGGTTGTCGTATACACCCTTGTGCAGACACCGCGCTTCTGTGGATTTCCGTCGAGGGCTGGAGCTTTGCTCTTATAGATCAAGCTCTTCCGACCGAGCCGAACCAACTGATTAATAGTAGGCAAATCCGTAACTCCGAATACGTTACTTTATGAAAATTAGCTTGATAATATAAGAAATTCGTCAACGTCTGTCAAGCTATTTTTGGATTATTTTATCCATACCACACCTCAAGACGTGGCTTTCGTTTTTCTCCGCGCCTTTTTGACCACAACTACTTCTTCTGCCTCTTCGGCCTCTGCAGCAGCGGAGGCGTCTGCCGCCGGTTCGGGCACGCGGGACGGAAGAATCGATTCCACCAGAACGCCACGGAATTTCTTCAATCCTGTGCCGGCCGGAATCAGATGGCCCATAATCACATTTTCCTTGAGCCCGAGCAAACTGTCGACTTTGCCTTCGATTGCCGCATCGGTCAACACCTTCGTCGTCTCCTGGAACGAAGCGGCCGAGATCCAGCTGTCGGTGGACAACGACGCAGACGTAATACCAAGCAGCACCGGTTCGGACATGGCCGGTTCCGCATCACGGAACTCTGCGGGCTTCTTGCCCTTCTTCTTCGTCTCCGTGTTCAGCTCTTTGATTTTTTTCTTCTCAATAAGCGTATCGCGTTTCAGCTTCGTGTCGCCCTTCTCTTCGACGAACACCAATCCCTGCAATGACGCATTCTCCTCTTCGAAGCGGATCTTGTCGATGTAGTCGCCCTCGAGGAACCGCGTGTCGCCGGATTCCGTGATGCGGACCTTCTGCATCATCTGACGTACAATTGCCTCGACGTGCTTATCGTTGATCTTCACACCCTGCATGCGGTACACTTCCTGGATTTCATTCACCAGGTATTCCTGCACCGCACCGGTGCCCTTGATTGCAAGAATGTCGTGCGGATCAATGGCGCCGTCCGAGATACGCTCGCCGGCGCGGATCACATCGTTCTCCTGCACCAGCACGTGTTTGCCGTGAGGGATGAGGTACGTCTTTTGATCTTTGTTGTCATGACTGATGATCAGCACTTCACGCGAACCACGGCGCTGACCGCCAAATTTCACAGTGCCGTCGATTTCGCTGACGATCGCCGGATCGGCTGGAGAACGCGCTTCGAATAATTCCGTGACGCGCGGCAGACCGCCGGTGATATCGCGGGTCTTGCCGGAATCACGCGGAATTTTAACGAGCACTGTTCCGGCAGAGATGTCTTCACCGTCGTCCACCATGATGTGCGCACGTGTCGGAATGATGTAGCTCGCAATCTTCGTTCCGCTCGCATTGAGCAGCACCATCGTTGGACTCAGAGTGCGATCGCGGGAATCGATGACCACTTTCTGGATGTGTCCTGTCTGTTCATCCGGCTCTTCGCGGAAAGTAACGTCCTCTTTCAAATCCGAATACTTCACCTTCCCGGAATGTTCCGTAATGATCACCGCGTTGTACGGATCCCACTCATAGATCAATTCGCCCTTCTTCGCAAGCGCGCCTTCTTTGTAATGGAGCGTCGCGCCGTACGGAATATCATACTTCGTCAGGATACGATTGTCGGTGTCCAGGATGTTCACGACGCCACTGCGTCCGAGAGCGATGATCCTTTCGCCATTGTCCGTAGGAATCGTGATGGACTTCAGGCCGTCATATCGAACGTAACCGTCGAACTTCGAAACAATCTGCGACTGCGCCGCGATCAAGCTTGCGGTACCGCCGGTATGAAATGTTCTCAGCGTTAATTGTGTGCCCGGCTCGCCGATAGACTGTGCCGCAATAGTTCCGACCGTTTCTCCCACTTCCACCAATTTACCGGTGGTGAGGTTCCGTCCGTAGCACTTGGCGCACACGCCGCGCTTTGCTTCGCATGCCAGCACTGAACGGATTTCAACCTGCTCGATTGATGTCTCGGAGATTTTGCCGGCAACTTCCTCGTCAATGACTTCGCCGGATTTCACGATGATCTGGCGTGTAATCGGATCCATGACATCGTGCACCGCAACGCGTCCGAGAATACGTTCGGCCAGCGGTTCCTTCACATCTTCGCCTTCCTTCAATGCGCCCGTAACCACGCCGCTGATAGCTCCGCAGTCTTCTGCCGAGATGATGGCATCCTGCGCCACATCCACCAGGCGGCGCGTCAGATAGCCGGCATCGGCGGTCTTTAGAGCGGTATCGGCAAGACCTTTGCGGGCACCGTGCGTCGAAATGAAGTATTCGAGAATAGACAATCCTTCGCGGAAGTTCGAGATGATCGGATTCTCGATCAGTTCACCGGTGGCGCCGGAGAGTGATTTCTGCGGTTTCGCCATCAAACCACGCATCCCGGCCAGCTGACGCACCTGCTCCTTCGAACCACGCGCGCCGGAATCGATCATCATGTACAGCGAATTGAATCCTTCTTTGGAGTGCTGCAGCGATTCGAACAGGCGTTCAGCGACCTTGTTCGTCGTGCGGGTCCAGATATCAATTACTTTGTTGTAGCGCTCACCATTGGTAATGAAGCCGTTCTGGTACTGCCGCTCGACCGCGTCGACGTCTTTCAACGACTTCGTGATCATTTCCTCTTTTTCTTTCGGGATCGCAATGTCCGCGACACTCACGGAGAGCCCGCCCTTTGTTGCGTAGAAGAATCCAAGCGTCTTCAGTTCATCGAGAAATTGCGCCGTGCGCAGGTTGCCGCATTTTCGAAATGCTGTGGCAATAATTTGCACCAGACGTTTCTTGCTCAGCAATTCGTTCATGAAGCCGAGTTGTGCCGGTACAATCTGGTTGAAGATCACGCGGCCGGTTGTCGTCTCGATGAGTTTGCCGCCGATGCGGACTTTGATGCGCGTATGCAGCGTCACTTTGCCGTCGTTGTGGGCAATGATGACTTCCGACGGAGATGAGAAGATGATCCCTTCTCCGGGAGCTCCGATACGCGACTTCGTCAGATAGTAGCAACCAAGCACTTGGTCCTGTGTCGGCGTGACAATCGGAGCACCGTTTGCAGGCGACAATATATTGTGACTCGACAACATCAGAATGCGCGCTTCGAGCTGGGCATCGTACGACAGCGGAACGTGCACCGCCATCTGGTCACCGTCAAAGTCCGCGTTGAACGCGGTACATACCATCGGATGAATGCGCAGCGCCTTGCCTTCCACCAGCACCGGCTGGAACGCCTGAATACCGAGTCTATGCAGCGTCGGGGCGCGGTTCAGCAACACCGGATGTCCGTCGATGATATTCTCAAGAATTTCCCAGATCTCCTGGCCCTTCTTATCCACCATCTTCTTCGCGCTCTTCACCGTCTTCGCCATGCCGCGTTCGATCAGTTTGCGGATGATGAACGGCTTGAAGAGTTCAACAGCCATGTCTTTCGGAAGACCGCATTGATGCAGCATCAGCTCCGGTCCCACCACAATCACCGAACGGCCTGAATAGTCAACGCGCTTGCCGAGCAGGTTCTGGCGGAAACGCCCCTGCTTGCCCTTCAACATATCGGAGAGAGATTTCAGAGCACGATTGTTGTCGCTGCGCACCGCATTGACGCGGCGCGAATTGTCGAACAACGAGTCGACCGCTTCCTGCAGCATGCGCTTCTCATTCCGCAAAATCACTTCCGGCGCCTTGATGTCAATGAGGCGCTTCAGCCGGTTGTTGCGGATGATCACGCGGCGGTACAGATCGTTCAAGTCGGAAGTCGCAAAGCGTCCGCCTTCAAGAGGCACGAGCGGACGCAGTTCCGGTGGAATCACCGGAATAACATTCAAGACCATCCACTCAGGTTTATTCTCCGGCGCGCCTTCGCGTTCGCGGAATGACTCGATAACACGCAGACGCTTGAGCATTTCCGTTTTTTTCTGGACGGACTGCTCCGTCTTCGATTCTCCGCGCAGCGTGTGCGAAAGATTTTCGATGTCAACCAGTTTGAGAAGATCACGTACCGCTTCACCGCCGATTTTCGCGATGAATTTTTTCGGATCGTCATCATCCAGGTCATGGTTCTTTTCCGGCAACGAGGATAGTATGTCGAAGTACTGATCTTCCGTGATCAGGTCCTGGCGCTGGAGGCCGGCCGTACCCGGATTGACGACGACATACGATTCATAGTAGATGATCTTTTCAAGATCCTTGTTGCTCATTCCGAGAACGTAGCCGATTTTTGTTGGCAGCGACCGGAAATACCAGATGTGAACAATCGGAACGGCGAGACTGATGTGTCCCATTCGCTCGCGGCGGACGCTCTTTTGTGTGACTTCAACGCCGCAGCGATCGCAAATGATACCCTTGTACCGAATGCGTTTGTATTTTCCGCAATGGCACTCCCAGTCGCGAACAGGACCAAAGATTTTCTCGCAAAACAGTCCGTCT
>JAPLFO010000123.1:51322-55984 GCA_026390635.1 Ignavibacteriales bacterium | reverse complement strand
TGGTATGAAAATAATATTCACGCTCACGATGCTCCTGATGGCCGGCATCGGAGTCTCCAATGCAAAAATAAAAGTGGTTACCAGTCTCAGCGATCTTGCCGATCTCACACGCCAGATCGGCGGCGACAAGGTGGACGTGGATAACATCGTCCGCGGGACACAGAATCCCCATTTTATCGAAGTGAAACCAAGCTACATGCTGAAACTTCGCTCGGCAGATCTCTTCATCATTGCCGGGATGCAATTGGAAATGTGGGCGCCGCAAATTATCGACGGCTCAGGAAATTCGCATCTGCGCATGCTGGATTGTTCGGAACATATCGCCAAACTCGATGTGCCGTCCGGAAAAGTCGATGCGAGCCAGGGAGATGTTCATCCCTTCGGAAATCCACACTACTGGCTCGATCCCGAGAATGTGAAGATCATCACGCAAGATATTGTTGACGCTTTGTCGAAGCTTTCTCCACCTGATGAAGCCTATTTCAGGGCAAAACGCGCAAAATATGTGGCGGAACTCGATCAGAAGAGTAGGGAATGGACAGGCATACTTGCGCCCTTTGCCGGAAGGCCGATGGTGACATATCACACGAGTTTCAACTACTTTGCTCACTTCTTCAAATTGAACGTTGCAGGATATGTCGAACCGAAGCCCGGCATCCCTCCGTCGCCTTCGCACACGGCAGAATTGATCAGAATGATTCGCGCCGAAGGAATCCGTGTGATCGGCGTGGAGCAATTTTATGAACAGAAATCCCCGCAGGAGATTGCCAATGCGACTGGTGCAAAGATGGTGCTGCTCTCAACGTCTGTCGGAGGTATGAACGGAACAGACTCCTACATCGCTTTGATGGACTACAACGTGCGCGCCATCGCAAATGCAATGAAATAATGAAGACTCTTTCATTTCCCTCAGGATTTCGGAATGAAGTGTTCTCGAAAAGATCTTCGTGTTTTGGCGTCTTTGTGGCAAGGTTCTTACACTCGAGCAAGATCACTAATCAGGCAAGAAAATGACAAACGAACCAAAAAGCATTGATCTCCTCCGATTCGAAAATGTCACTGCGGGATATGGAAAGCGTCCTATCGTGACCGGCGTTTCCTTTTCGATTGCCCGCGGGGAATTTCTCGGTATTGTTGGACCGAATGGATCGGGAAAAACCACCCTGCTCCGTACGCTCCTCGGAATTCTCCATCCGAAAGAGGGACGTATTGAATTCCCATCGACGCATCCGGATGTGCCGGTGATGGGATATGTGCCGCAGCGTGATACAATTGACCTGCTGCTTCCTTTCACGACGGCTGAAGTCGTGATGATGGGACGGTACCGGCGCATCGGTCTAGGACGGCGCGCCCAACAGAAGGACATGCAAGCGATTGACTGTGCGCTCGAGCAGGTTGGTATGGAATCATTTTCCGGAAAACAATTTCGCGATCTTTCCGGCGGACAGAAACAGCGCACGCTCATCGCCCGCGCCCTTGCGTCGGAACCTGAGATCTTGATCTTGGACGAACCGACGAACGGGATGGATATCGCTTCGCGCCAGACGCTGCTGGAGTTGATTCAGAGCCTTCACGCATCGGGTGCCCTCACTGTGGTGATGGTCAGCCATTTGCTGGGCGACGTTGCAAACTGCGCACAGCGGATTGCACTGATCGATGGCGGACACTTCACGGTCGGTGCATCTGCAGAAATCCTGAATGAAACAAACCTGTCACAGATCTACGGCACGCCTATCGCAGTGACGATCCTCAATGGCAAGACGATAATTTCCGCCGGAGGTCCCAATGCACGCCACTGAAATCATTACAACAATTTTTGACCTTTTTCCTTTTGCTTTAGGAGGGAGTATTATTGCAGCAATCCTTTGTTCGCACATTGGTGTCTATGTGGTATCCAAACGGATCGTGTTTTTTGGAGCAGCACTGACGCAAATCGCTGTTGCGGGCATCGCATTCGCCCATTTGCCATTCGTCGGACTGAATCCGGCGATCGGCTCAGCGCTGTTTACCACACTTGCTGCAATTCTCCTGTCGCAGATTCTCAGGAATCCGCGAATCCCCCGCGACGCCGTGCTCGGTGTGAGTTTTGTGGTAGCCATTGCACTGCGGATACTCATGATTCAAAAAAGTCCGGCAGCAGAAGCCTCTGAAATTGAGACTCTGTCAAAAGGCGACATCCTTTTCGTGACGTCGGAACAATTTCTGCTTCTGGCAGGCGCATTCATTGTCGTCATGGCGATCTTCATTTTCTTCCGGAAAGAGTTTCTCTTTGTCTCGTATGATCCGGAGACAGCACAGACACAGGGATTCAATTCACGATGGTGGGAGCTTTTCTTCTTTGTTACCGCCGGCATTGCAATCTCTGTCGCAACACGCATCGTGGGCGATGTTTTTGTACTGGGATTTTTGACAATTCCACCGGTAGCAGCCATCGCTGCGGCAAAACGGGTACGTCACATTTTTGGTATTGCGCTGCTGCTGTCGCTTCTTCCGCCAATTATTGGCATGTACGGAGCATTCGCGCTCGACCTTCCGGCCGGTCCCACGATGGTCGCTGCGGCATTCTTGTTACTGGTGTTGGGATGGGGGGGCAGAAGATTGCGTAGCGCCTTTGCCTCGGAGAATTAGGAGTGATATCGGGAAAAGACAATTGCACCTAGAAATATTCTGCATGGCGACGTATGCAGTCAGACCGTTTGAGGCCGTCACAAGGACGGCCCGAGGAATCAAAAAAAAGATCCCCGGGCGATGTCACGAATATCTAGCGTTTTTTGATTTTCCGGACGGCGGAGTCGGGAGGTTCTGCGCCGGTGATTTTCCGGATTCGATTGGTGTTATATTCCGAAATGATCAGGTCCCCTGACTTCGTGAGCGCAATGCTGTTCGGACCGTCAAATTGTGCCGACACTGTCGGACCATCTGCTCCCCCTGCAACACCGGTCCCTGAAAACACAGACACGGCTCCTGAAGGACCGATCTTGTATATTTTGTTATGTCCATAGCTTGGCAGGTAGAGACTTCCAGACTTCCCCCGCACAAGATATTGTAGTCGGGAACTCGACGGATTAGGAACCGTGGCAAATTCTGTCACCGCGCCATCGGGCGCAACTTTGTTGATGACTCCCGACCTATAGTTGGAAACGTAGAGATTGCCCTCCGGATCGAACACAAGTCCCAGCGGCGCATCGAACCCGGATGCAAAGGATTCGATAATCCCATTATGTGAAATTCTACTTACATTTCCTCCACCGAAATTTGAGACATAGAGATCTCCCGCGGCGTCAAAGGCCAATGCGCTCGGTTGATTGAGTCCGACTGCAAAAACTGTCTTCATCCTCCGCGGAGTAATTTTGTCGATGCGCCCTGTTTTGTAGTTCGAGACAAAAAGATTTCCGGCCGAATCAAACGCCAAGCCATCGGGCGCGTCGGATGTGGAATCGAAAAGTGTGACGACACCTGCAGGCGTCGTCCTGAGAATTGTCGTTCCTGCACCGCCGCCCCAATTTGCGACGAAGAGATTTCCATCTGCATCAAGCGCAAAACCGTCAGGTCTATTCAGACGTCCGCCTGTCAGGAGAGTGCTCACGATTTGAGCCGGTGCAGCAGTGAAGAGAAGAAGCATGAAAATGCCTGCAGCACAGAATCTGCTGTTATGCGCGGTCAATATCATTCGGCATCCTTTTTTGAGATGTGCAATCGTCAGTTCCCCTGCGGGCTGTCCGCAGGTTTATGTACTGAATGTTCAGTGAAGAAATTGCCTGGATTCGGCGAACAACACTATTCTTCGGCAGGAGTCTCTATAGATCGGCAGATCGCCGACGCTCACAATACACGCCAGATCTGTGCAACGGCGAAGCATGTCGCAAAACCAAGAATGAGCGGAAGGAACGTTGCCAGTGCTGTCCACTTCGCGCTTCCGGTCTCTTTGTAGATAGTATAGATGGTGGTTGAACATGGATTGTGGATCAGACTGAAGAGCATCAGACAGAACCCCGTCAGTGTGGTCCATCCGCCGGCGTGAAGAATGTTCGCCACGGCAGCAGAATTATCGGTCGAAAAAAGCACACCGGTCCCGCTTCCGACGCCGGGGAGACCGGACGTGAGCACTGTCAACATCAGCACGGTGGGAATTACAATTTCATTTGCCGGAATCGCAATAATATAAGCAAGAAAGATCACTCCATTCAATCCAAAATAAAATGCAACCGGATTGGCCGCATGGATAAAATATTCCGCAAGACTCGTGCCTCCAATTGTCACATTCGCCACTACCCAAATCACGACGCCCGCCGGCATGGCGAAAACGATAGCACGCCAGAGGACAAAAAGCGTTCGATCGATCAACGACGTGTACAGTGTTTGCAGGATTCGCGGCGGCCGGTATGGCGGCAATTCAAGACTGAAGGCGGATGCTTCGCCTTTTAGAACGGATCGCGAGAGTCCCCAGGAGACAACGAGGCTCAACACGACACCGAGAAGAGCAATAGCGACCACGCCCGCAGCCGTTGCAAGTCCGGCCACCTGCGGAGGCACTACACTGCCGATGAAGATTGATGCAATCAGGATTTGGGTAGGCCATCGTCCGTTGCAGAGAGAAAAATTGTTGGTGATGATGGCGATGAGCCTCTCTCGCGGACTGTCGATGATGCGCGTGGCAACAAC
>JAPLFO010000123.1:41612-51317 GCA_026390635.1 Ignavibacteriales bacterium | reverse complement strand
CAACAACGCCTGCGGCATTACAGCCAAAGCCCATCGTCATCGTCAGCGCCTGTTTGCCATGCGCACCGGCTTTGCGGAAGAGCGCATCCATATTGAAGGCGACGCGGGGAAGATAACCGAGATCCTCCAGCAGCGTAAACATCGGAAAGAAGATCGCCATTGGCGGAAGCATCACACTTATCACCCAGGCTATCGAGAGATATGCGCCGTCGATCAGGACACCATCCAGCCACCAGGGCAGATGCAGCCATGCAGCCGCGTGCTTCAACAGCGGACGGCCCCCATCCAGCAATATGCGCGAGATGTATTCAGAGGGAACATTTGCCCCCACGATGGTGATCCAGAAGACCAGCGACAGCAGAAGAAACATCAACGGAAAGCCGGTCCACTTGCTGGTCACGAGGCGATCGACATACCGATCCAGATTGAAGCGCTGCGTGCGGTCGGGGCGTGTGACAACGGTATCAGCGATTCGCGCCGCTTCACCATAGAGCGATTCCATCAACGAGTCGTGAAGTTCTTCGCCGAGCTCATTCCGGTACTTCTTTGCGGACGCCAGTAACTGCGAGGCGCGCTCGGGATCACTCATTCGGTTCAACCTGCTTTCTGACGAGTCCTGCAAGTTCGCCGGTTTGGACAGCGTCGTGGTCACCTTCGAGCAATCTCAACGCTACCCATCGGGCGTTCGGAAGCCCGGGAAATTCCTGAAGAATCTTCGATGAGAGGTCTTCCGCTGCACGCATGAGTTTCGTAGGTGCGCTTTTCAACCGGCGCGGTTGACAGACGAATTCTCCCGTAGCGACCTGGTAGATGTTCGTCAGCAATTGCGGAATGCCTTCTCCCTGCCGTGCGGCAGTGAGGACTACCGGAATGCCAAGTTCGCGCGCCAGAGCACGGTCGTCCACGGAAATGTGGTGACGACGTGCCTCATCTATTAGATTCACGCAAACAACGGCCCGGTCAGTGATCTCCAGCACTTGCAGGAGAAGATTCAGATTCCTTTCGAGGCGTATGGCCTCGGTCACAATCACAGTCACATCGGGCTGACCAAAGAGAATAAAATCGCGCGCCACTTCTTCGTCCACGCTGGTAGAGAGAAGAGAATACGTACCCGGAAGATCGACGATTTTGTATTTCTTTCCGCTGTACGAGAATGCACCCTCGGCACGCGTGACTGTTTTCCCAGGCCAATTGCCCGTGTGCTGCCGCAATCCGGTCAGGCTGTTAAAGACTGTACTCTTGCCGGTGTTCGGATTACCAGCCAGCGCAATGACGTAGTCGGTATCGTCCATGGAAATCCCCAACCGGACCAGGCTCGCCTGCCGGTTCACCGGACATACTTCACATGCGTCAGACGTTGTCATTGTAGCAATCACTTCGCTGCTCTCTTTTCGTCCTGCAAAAACGTCTTCGATGAATCGCAACCGCCGCACGTACGTGCGGTGGTACTCTTTCGAGTTTCTCGTCTTTCGCGGTCGCTATGTCATATGAATGTCGCGGATGAAGACCTGGTCCGCATGCTGCTTTCGCAGTGCCACGGTGGCGCTTCGTATTTCGTACGCCATCGGATCACCGGTCAGACTTTGGAGCGATGCACGAATCCTGGTACCTGGCACGACTCCGAAGTCCATCAACCGGCGCCGCTGCTGCCCGCGGCAGGCGCGGGAGATCGCAACCACCGTCGCCTCTTCACCCATCTTTAAACTGGAGAGCGGGATAAACGGTTCCGTCGCTCGTTCAGCATCCGACAATAGTCGCACCGAAACATTTTCCGCAAAGAGAGGAGCCAACACGCATTCCTCTCCTTCAGCCTCAAAACGAATACGCTGGTCGCTCACTTCGACTACCTGGATCTGCATTCCAGGATACAACCGCTGTGCCGCCAGCTGCGCATAGATTTCTGCGGGTTCGTCTTCCAGATGTACAATGGCGGCGATATCGCCCGGATGCAACGCAACCAGAGAGAGCGCATCCTGTTCCGGAATTTCCCCGTTCGCAGTCGGAATCGGATCGCCGTGCGGATCGAACTGCGGATTCCCCAGCTGCGCAGCGAGAGCATCTGCATCCTTGGTGCTCAACCGGTGCTCTCGTTTCTCTGCTTCCGTATGCCAGTCTTTCTCCGCCACGCTTGTTTCATCGGCAAGGTACCGCTCCCACAATCGATGCACGCGAATGACCCGCAACGCATACATCCTTCCCTCATCCGTCAGGCGCAACTCGCCTGCTTCTGAGGTGACAAGGTTCATCGAGCGGAGCGTCGAAGAAAGATCCAGACCTTCCGACACAGAGAGTCCCAACGTACGAACAACATCGTTCCACGTTATGTGGCGTTTGTGATACTCACAGTCGTGGATATGCTTCAATGCGTCTTCAACGCGCACCTTGGCATTCGTCGTCCGCCTTTTTATGAGCATCGCACGCAATCCGATGCGCGGCGCCGTAATCGCGGCTCCGATGATTACAATCGCTATGATGACACCGATGAGCATAGTTCCTATTCCGGTCTTTTGCCGCCCTCTGCACGGTCGTTCTTCTTTCCCTGAATGATCGCATCGTGCCGCTCATCCTCATCGGCGTCCCAGCGATCACTGAACCACTTCCAAAACTTCTTCCATCCGAAACAAAGTCCGGCAAAGGCCAGGACACCTAGAAAGACCCATAGAATTATCATCATTGATCCTTTTGAACCTTTTTCGGTTCAAAGAGTGCATCATCGAGGCCGGCATTTACCTTGTATTCTGAATACACCATCAATACGCTCCCTTTCAGCGGTCCCGACTGACGCCGGGGTGCCTGATCGTCCACGCTATCGTCTTTGCGGGACGGGACGTCAAACTCCGCGGAAATCTGTTCCGGAAGCCAATATGATCCCGCTACCTGTGTATGACGAAACTCCACACTGACAACCCCGCCGGCTTGCGTCGCCGATTCCAGTTTCGTCACCAGCCACCGCGATCCGTCGACCCGGATCTTGCTGGCGGACATTTTCCGCTTCGATGTCTGACGATCTGCACGTGGTGTCAGTTGAATCACATACTCGGTTGTTGCCCCGTTTTTTTCTGTGGAGAGAAGCGTGGGCACAAATTTTTCCAACAGCCGCGACGGATTCAGGAAAATCCCCTCGCGAGGAAGCATCGAGAATCCCTTGGACTCGATGTGAAGTTTGTCCGGCTGTTTGAAATAGATCTGCACCTTCATTTCCGGAATCTTCAATCGCTCCATGTGTATCGAAGCAGTGAGAACGGCGGAATAATCCTTCACACGGTCCGACACGGCTTTCACATTCTGCAGTATTTTTTCCGGAGTCATCGGCTGCGCGGCACAGGGAGCGACCGCACCGATGAGAGAGGCAATCACAAAAAGTAATCGCCAAATATTTTTTGTCTGACGTGTCATGGGATTCATAGAAGAATGAGTTGCCTCTCTGCTTATACGGCAGTGTGTACGCTGTCAGCGACAGCGACATATTTATTATAGAGCGCCATCAGCACGGTGGCAAGAACTCCAATGCCAAAAATGCTGAACCAGACCACATTGGGATTCGATGATCCTTTCGCAAACGTGGCATACAGCCATCCCCCGAACGGCCCTCCAACAAACCATGCAATTGCAATCGGCAGAAACGCATAACCCTGAAACAATCCCTGTTGCCCCTTTGGCGCCAGGTCCGAAATATATTCATAATATCGGGGCGCTTGCGTCATCTCCCCGATTGAGAAAACGACGATTCCAGCAACAATTGTCCACACCGTCGGATGAAGTGCGATCATCAGCCAGCAGAGGCTCGATGTCGCGAATCCGATCACGATTGCCGTCCGCGTCGGAATATTTTTTGTCAACCGATTAATGATCAGCTGGAGGATGATAATTCCCCAGGCTCCGGCGGACTGGATTATTTCGGTCGGAGCATCCTTCGAAATGAAATCACTGACATAAAACGGCACGATGATAAACGTCTGCCAAAACATGATCCAGAACAAGGAAAAGATCAGTAGAAAGAGCATGAACCTCAGGTTGGTGAGTACAACCACAAGATTGAGGAGTTTTGTTCCGAGCGATTCGACAGGAACTGAGGCATCGGCCTTTTTTTCGCGATAGAAGAAGAAATTTACCGCAAACATCAGGAAACAGCTGAGCGATGAAACGACGTACACGAATTCAATTCCAAACCTGTCCCGAACAAGAAATGCAATTGCCGGACCAATGGCCGCCCCCATGTTGACAATCCAGTAATAGAATGCATAGCCGAGAGATTTTGTTTCCGGAGTTGACGTAATAGCAACCGTTCCGAGCACAGACGGTTTGATAAATGAACCGCCAATCGCCGTAAAAATAAAAATGACCACAAGCACCCAATAGAGCGGAAGTCCGGCATAGATGCCTTGAAACGCCTGCATCCCCGTTGAACCGATCAGAAAATATCCACATCCCAGCACAAAGAACGCAAAAGAGAACGACTTGCGGAATCCGAACTTGTCGGCCAATGTTCCGGCGAAGATAGGAAGAAGGTATAACAATCCGCCAAAAACCGAGGACAATTGTCCGGCCTGAATCTCATTGAAATGCAGATGATCACGAAGGAATAAACTGAGCACCGTCGCCTGTCCGTAAAGTGCCAGTCTCTCAAACAATTCCATTCCGTTCGCAACCCAGAACGATGGATGGAATCCTGTCCTGATGTCATTAATCGATCGCCGTAGATTCATTCAGTTCCCTTCTGTTCTGTTTCTATAGTGGTCAGCTCAGAATGTCCTTTGTCTTGAAAATCGCCAGCGTCGCCATCCACAATGCCGCAGAGTAGGCACCAAGGACCCCGCAGGAAGCGGCGATTGTACTCCAATCGAGAGGATCGGCAAACGCCTTCTGCCAGACACTCTCATGCGTCGTGAAGAGGTACGGACGGATAAATTCGAATGCGGAAATATGCAGATTACTTACCACCAGGAACACAATGATCACGCCCATCGTGCTGATAATCGGACCAATTGCATTTTCAACGAATGAAGAGAAGAGGAATGCAAGCGACGCCACCACCCACATCGACCAGATAGCCAGAGCGTAGGCCAACGCGAATCGGAATAGAGCCTGAGATTCCGGCAGAATCGTCAACGAACCGCCCTCCAGCACCAATATGTCCCCGCTTCCAAACATCAACAGGCCGAGCCCTATACTCATCACTGCGATCGCAAGCACCAGCGATGCTGTATAGATCAGGGTCGCGGCATATTTTGCATTGAGAATCCTTGCACGCGACACGGGACGGATTAGGATAAGCCGGAACGTTCCGGCTGTTGCCTCTCCGGCGAGTTGATCGCCCGCAACGAGGCTGATGAGAAACGGCACATGAACCCAGAGACTATTCATGATAATCTGAGAGATGGTCCAGGCATTGAACAGGTTACCACTCACCAGAAAGTCCGCCTGGAGACGCCCCATCTGCCGCTGGACAAAATTTCCCCCTTCCAGTTTCAGGCCCCACAATACGAGCGGGATCACAACCATAACGACCAGAAAACCGATGTACGTGCGCCATTTTGCGTACGTCTTGAACAACTCATAATAGAGGAGGTTTATCATGATTGCTCGGTCATCGAAAGGAAATAGCGTTCGAGAGATTTTTCCGGAATCACCGCGTGCACCTGACATCCGGACTCCACCAGTGCCGCCACCATCGCGGGAATTCTTTTCTGATCAATTTCCACTCTGATTCCCTGCTCTGCCGTTTCCACGACCGAGGCGCTGCGCATTTTTTGGAGCAAGAGGAGCGCTTTTTTCTGGGGCGTCACATTGACGACAACAGTGTTTGCATTGGAACGCAGAAGTTCGTCGACACTGCCTTGAACGATGAGATTCCCCTTATTGATGATTGCCATCCGTGTGGCAACCTGTTCCACTTCATTCAACAGATGAGAAGATAGAAATACGGTGATCCCCTTTTCCGTTGCAAGGTGGTGAACCAGCTCGCGCACTTCTTTCATTCCCTGCGGATCGAGCCCGTTGGTGGGTTCGTCAAGAATGATCAACTCCGGATCGCACAATAATGCCTGGGCGATTCCAAGGCGCTGTTTCATGCCGTGCGAATATGTCTTCACGCGATCGCCCGCGCGATCCGACAAACCGACCAGGCCCAGACATACATCGATCTTTTCTTTTTTCGGCGTGCGCCTCAGTGTCAATGATCCGGCAATCTGCATATTGCGGACGGCACTCAGATAGAGATAGAAATCCGGTTTCTCCACGATTCCCGCAACACTGGCAAGAGCACGTTCCCTGTTCCTGTGGAGATCCTGTCCGAAGATTTCAACGGAGCCGGTCAGCGGCGTGATCAACGACAGAATCATCCTGATGGTGGTGCTTTTTCCCGCGCCATTGGGTCCGAGAAATCCAAAAACATCGCCGCGGCGGACTTCAAGATTAAGATCCTGAACGACCCGGCGTCCGCGGTAACTCTTTCCAAGACCAATTGTGCGCAGAACGATTTCAGAGGACATGGTATAATGTAAGGATCGGATGGATGTGATTCAAATGGAAGAAAATTCCTGTCGAATGATTCGGGAAAGAAACAACGAATGAACGCTATTCAAACCGCAATCTGATCTGCACAATTTCCGGCGTATTGCCGATACGCACCGGCGGACCCCATGTTCCCACACCGCAGGAAACATAATAATTGGTATTCTCTTTTTTCAGATATCCCCAATCCAACTCATACACTTTGTGCGTAATGTAGTTGAACGGCCACATCTGGCCGTAGTGTGTATGGCCGGAAAGTTGAAGATCGACTCCCGCTTGTGCTGATTCTTCCAAATGGAACGGCTGGTGATCCATTACAATCACGGGAAGACTCTTCTCCGCCGTCACAAGAATTTCTGCCAGTGTTTTCCTTTTTTTACCGCGCATTCGATTGCCGCTGATATCCTCGCGGCCGACGACGCACAGACTGCCGTCGATCGTCACGGCCGTGTCCCGCAGCAGTTTAACATTGTGTGCTTCCAGATAGCGCACTGCCGGCTCCACACCGCCGATATATTCGTGATTCCCGGTCACCGCATAGATTCCGTATTTTGCCGAGAGCCGCTTCAGCGTCTCACCGAGGTTCTGTCGGATCACGGGCGCCAGATCTTCGTCAATCACGTCTCCCGGAAGAAGAATCAGGTCGGGCTGCAGTTCGTTGATTGTGTCAACAATGCGCGCCAACCTGTCCTGACATACCATCGTTCCGAGATGAATATCCGATGCCATCACAATATTCAGCGAGGAGAGTTTCGAGTTCTTCTTTGGGATAGTCAGGTCGAGCGTGCGAATCCTCGGCGTGAAAGCATTCACCGAGCCCAGGGCAACAACGATGGCAACCGCGGCAATCACCATTCCCGCGATCCATTGTTTCGCCGCCGCATAGTCAGCCGTGACTATTGCAGGATAGAACGGCAGAAAGTGATTCACGAGGCGTACAAGGTCCAGAAGAGCGACGATCATCAGAAAATACGCCATCGCCGCCAGCCAATAGGATCCAATCCAGATCAATCCACTTCCAGCCCAGACCGGGATGAAGCGTTCTGAGAGCCTTCCCAGCAGATAGGAAAATGAGAGAATCACAAAGGAGGCCCAATATATCTTCCGCAAAGTCGACCCTTCCGGAAAAGCCTGCCATCCTCGGATGAAGATGTAGTAATTGACGGCAGAGAAGACCGTGATAACGATCGAGAAGAAAATGATGAAGTCCATTCTTTTCATTATGATTCCGATTTTGTTCCGTTCAATGAAAACATTCTGATCACCGACCGAGGCAATTTAAAATAAAGGCGCCCGAAAAGTGTATCCCGGCGCCTTTCGATCACAGCATACGATTGTATAACACAAATTCTACGCAGAAAGTTTATCCACGGCAACGCAGGCAGAGCCGACAATGCCGGCATCGTTCTTCAATGCGGCACGGACGATAATTGCCTTTTGTGCCGGAATCGTGTAGGCGCGTTTTTTCATTTCGCGGCGCGCGGGTTCCAGAATCAGGTCGCCGGCATTTGCGACACCGCCGCCGATGACGAAAACTTCCGGATTCAATATGTTGACCAGCGTCGCCAGCGCATTCCCGAGAATGCGGCCTGTTTCTTCCATCACTTCGCGTGCAAGACGGTCGCCTGCTTCGGCAGCCTTCGCGATTGCGCGGGGAGTCACTTCCCCGTTCTCAAGATAATTATTGATGCTTGTCTCAATTCCCTTATTCATATACATCTTGCAACGCTGGATGATACCATCACGGCCGATGTAGCGTTCCAGACAGCCATAGTTGCCGCACGGACAGTATAATCCGTCGGTATCAATGGACATATGGCCGATTTCTCCGGCGGTGAAAGCGGCACCCCGATAAATCTTTCCGTCAAAAATCAATCCGCCGCCAACACCGGTGCCAAGCGTCATGGCGACAACGTCTTTGTATCCCTTTGCTGCGCCGTAGTAGAATTCCCCGAGAACCATTGCATTCACGTCGTTATCAAGAAATGCCGGTACGCCGAGAATCTTTGCCAAGCCCGGAGCGATGAAAACGTCGTTCAATTGCGGGATGTTGACCACAATGCGAAGTTGTCCTGTGTCCGGGTTGAGCAATCCGGCGGAACCGATACCGGCGCCGGTAATGTCTTTCATGGTCATGCCGGCGGACGTAACGACTTTTTTTGCACAGTCGGCCATGTATGCCACCAATTGATCACCCGACATAGTGCTTTCGGTCTTGAATGCTTCCTTCTTTACAATCGCGCCGTCGCCATTGATGATACCGATCTTTACCTCGGTGCCGCCGAGATCAATTCCAATATAGTGCTTCACACGTGTCTCCTTTCAAGAAACGGACTCCGGCGCAGGGGTTCATACGCCTATCCATGATTAAAAATGCGGCAAATGCCCGACGTGAAAAGACGACCACAGAGATCACAGTCCAGAGAGATCTCGATTGATGCCTTAGGCATCAATCGGAAGAAAAAGAAGGGAACACAGAGGGAGTATTCTCCTATGTAATCTCTGTGTCCTCTGTGGCAAATTGTCTTTTGCGTCAAACAACTGCCATTACGGTTGAATGAATTCATTTCCAATTTTACGCGCACGCACCGGTTTGTCAAGATTGATACCGATTGCAATGCCGATCTCGACGAGCAGGTTCCAGCACGCCAGCAGCTGCAGATATCCGTCGAAGTCCGCCATGGACGGAATGCGAACCGTCGGGAACATAGTCTCACGCGCACTGATGGCCACGACTGTCATACCGACGCCGTCGACCAGCACTTCTTTGAACTTCTGATCTTCTTCTTTGAACGGATCCACGACAATGACAACTTCCTTCGGATCCATCACTTCTTCGATGCCGTGCACTGCATATGTGCCTTCGAGATAGGCGGACTTCTTGCGTGTAATCTCGTTCGTCTTCAAGGTGGCTTCTTCTGCAGCGCCGTTATTCCGTCCGGCGAAATAGAGAACAGGTGATTGCGTCAGCGCCTTCACGATCTCTGCAGGAATCGTCTGCTCCAACACCTGCTGTGCCTTGTCGGCGAGTTCGTTCAGCTGGTCGGCGGTGATGGTCGCTCCTTCCAGTTCCAGGAGCAGCTTGTGATAGAAGAGTCCCTGCTCGATCACGCTCTTCGTTGCGGCCACGGCGTCCTCCTTGCCGCAGTCGAGAACGAATGTATCTTCGCAGACTTCTTCAAGCGGCGTTTT